>CAVEFV010000099.1:0-7282 GCA_963615025.1 Firmicutes bacterium CAG:95
TGGCAACGCCCGACACACAGCCGATGAATTTTCTTTGCTTCGTTTCTTTTGTTCAAGCAAAAGAAATGAAGAACATATCACTATGGCTCTCATATTATCTTCGCATGTTACTTGTTAATTGCTAATTGTTAATTGTTAATTGTTACTTGTTAATTGCCCACTGTAGAGCCATAGCGTGCTATGGCTCTCAACTCTCCTTCGCAAGATAAACAATATGTTACCCTCACACCTCTATATTCCCCACTAACAAAAAACCATCAACGGTGCAACCATTATGCCCACCGTAGAGCCATAGCGTGCTATGGCTCTCAACTCCCTTTCGCAGACCAAACTACATGTTCCCGTTAAACCCAACCAACCCTTTCAACCCTTTCAACTTCTCCTAAACACATAAACTCCTAAACTTATCAACTAAACAAACCTCCCTCATCTCTCAACTTCCATAAATAAATTTGTACACCCCAAAAACTATCATTATCTTTGCAGATTGGAAAAACAAATGACAATAAAAACACCTTATTTATATAACCACAACATCATGAAACGACACTACTTCTTGTCAACAATGGCATGCATTGCAACCCTGTTGCTCCCTGCTCATGCCTCCACTATCAACATCAATGGCAAAGAATGCGCCATCGATACCACGGCCGACTATCAATTAGGACCAGGCGTACAACACACGGCCTTCACCCTTACCATCGGCACTGCAAAACACAACTGCTATCTGTTGGAAATCGACCTCACTAACCCCTACAACACTATCGAGGAGTATCAATCACAAAGTCGCATGGGTGCCACTGAAACATTGGCAAGTGCCTACCAACAACTCAATGCAGAACAACACCGCACCATAGCAGGAGTCAACTGCAATTTCTGGGTAGTCAGTTCTCAAAACACAGGCACTACCAAAGGTATGCTCGGACAACCCTTCTCCGCTACGGCACGCAATGGTGTCCTGATTGGAGAACCAAGCGATTGGAACGCAGGACATGGCGACCGTGGAGTTGTAATGATCGACCGGCAAAAGAAAGTCTATATCGACAACATGAACTTCGCAGGCACCGTATGCATCGCCTCCAACGACTATGCTATACGCGATGTCAATCGGCCACGGGAACTACCTGACCAAGACGAAATAACCCTCTTCAACCATTATCTCGGCACCAATCCCACACGCTCCACCGATGGTATCGAAATCGTCTTCTCTACCAACGAGTGGAATATCAATGGCACAATGACTTGCACCGTCACCGCTGTCAACCGCACGGGAGGAACGGTCATCACATCTGGCACGGGCGTACTGCAAGGACGAGGAACAGGAGCAACAGCCCTCTCACAACTCAATATCGGAGACACCTTCACCATGTCATTGGGCGTCATATCAACAAACGACGAGAACCTTCATCCCGACATCATGCAAATGGTTACCGGAAATGCATTGATACTCAAAGATGGAGTACAGACTGCTCGAAACACCAACGAAGCCTACAACAACCAGAACTATCCACGCACAGTACTTGCCACCAACGCAGCACGCAACAAGTTCTGGATGATGGTTGCCGAAAAACCGGGCATGTTCTCTGCGGATATGTGCGCTATCCTGCAACAATGTGGTGCTACCGAAGCCGCGGGGTTAGACGGAGGCGGAAGTGCCCAGATGTGTATCGGCGGCACGGTCATCAATACCACAACCGACGGAGCGCCACGACAAGTAGCCAACTCCATCTGGGTATTCTCAACAGCACCCGACGACACCGTCGTAACACGAATAGTACCTTCCGCCACCAACATCGAACTGCCTTTCTATGGCACACTTCAGATGCAGTTCATGGCTTACAACCAATATGGTGTCCTCCTCAATAAAGACCTGCAAGGCGTACAACTCACCTGCGACCCCGCTGCAGGATATATCGATAACAACGGGCTGTTTGTCTGCACTGGTGAAGGAGACATCACCGCTACCTATGGCAACGCACAAGCCACCGTCCATGTAACAGTCAAACAGGGAACAGACATCAGCATCCGACTCGACAGCGTACTCCTGTCCGACGACACCAACTATGCCGTAGAGGTCTATGGTATCATCAACTCGGAAAAGACACCGCTCCAACCTAAGGCACTCAGTTGGACTACCAAAGATGCCACTGTCTGCTCCGTAACACAAGAAGGTGTAATCAATGGCGTCAGCAATGGATACTGCTGGGTCTATGGTACGCTCGGCAATAAAACCGACTCCCTGCTCGTACGCGTGGAGATACCCGAACATAAACCACTTGCTTGGTGTACCGATTTCACAAGCGATAAAATGCAAATCACTGGCAGTAATTCTGCATGGAACACACAAGTCGTGTTGCAAGACGACAACAAGACTGCCGTTACCATCCACTTCACGGGAGGCAGAGGAGCCAATCTCAAAATCAAACCCGCTACACCGCTGTATAGTCTGCCCGACTATGTAGAGTTACGCTACGAACCTGCCGACTTCCCCATACAGAAGATAAACGCAACACTCTACGCCAACAATAGTAGCAAACTCTATAACTACACCTCCACAAGCAACACACCCGACCAAGCCAACCGCCTCGTTATCAATATCGACAGCCTTCTTGGCAACCCCGATGACATTGCCGTCTATCCCGTCAGGTTGGGCTATATCAGTTTCTTGCTCGATGTAAACGCTGAGCAGAAAGACTACACCATGCTCCTTGACGGGCTCTATCTGCACTATGGCGAACTCTCTTTGGGCTTCAACCCTGCCACCACACCCGACTGGAGCATCTACCCCAATCCTGCCCGTGATGCACTCGTCATCTGCGGGGCAAAACAAGGCGACATAGCCACCTTGTACAACCTGCAAGGGCAAGTCGTTGCACAAACCACCCTGCAAGGCAACAACGACATTCTCAGCATTCAGACACTGTCTGCAGGGCAATATCTGTTGAAAATCAATAATACCACAACTAAACTGATAAAGAGATGACAGACACAACCAAACAGTCTTCCGGCAAACAACTTGCCTCGTTAAAAGAAAATCCATGGTTCTGGGTACCCACTTTGTATTTTGCGGAAGGGGTCCCTTATTTCCTGGTCAATAATATCTCCGTGATGATGTTTGCCAAGATGGGCGTACCCAACGACCAACTCGCTTTCTTCACCACACTGCTCTACTTCCCTTGGTTTCTCAAAGGCCTGTGGAGTCCCATAGTCGATGTGGTCAAAACCAAACGCTGGTGGATAATCTGTACGCAAATCTTGCTCACTGCCCTTTGCGTCCTTCTTACCATCACCCTACCGCATCCCGATGCCGCTCTCATCGCTACCAAAGGAACTTCCGTAAGCATCTTTTGGCTGACCCTCCTGCTGTTCATCATTGCAGCCTTTGCCTCCGCTACACACGACATCGCAGCCGATGGCTTCTACATGCTCGCACATAGCCACAGTAGTCAGGCGCGCTTTATAGGTATTCGCTCCACATTTTACCGTATCGCATCAGTGTTCGGACAAGGAGTTCTCGTGCTGATTGCAGGTATCATCGAAACAAAAACCGGCGACATACCCCTGTCATGGCAGATCACATTGGGCGTAACAGCCGTTGTCATGTTCCTCATCACACTCTACCATATCTTCATGCTCCCCAAAGCAAAAGACGATGCACCCCGCAACCTGACCGACAGTGCCCATTCATTTCGCGAGTTGGGTAGTTCGTTCTCCACTTTCTTTACCAAGAAAGGAGTGTGGTTAGCCATCCTCTTTATGTTGCTCTATCGTCTTCCCGAAGGCTTCCTTATCAAGTTGTGCCAACCTTTCTTGGTTGACCAACGCGAAGTCATAGTCAACGAGGCAGGCAAAATTATCGGTGGCGGATTAGGTCTGAACACCGGAATGGTCGGCTTGCTCTATGGAACAATAGGAGTCATTTTCCTCTTGGCAGGAGGTATCTTCGGAGGAATCTACATCTCTAAACGAGGACTGAAACGCTCCCTCTGGCTTATGGCGGCATGTATGACCCTCCCCTGTCTTACCTTCGTCTATCTCAGTTCCTGCCTTCCCACAAGCCCCACACTCATTGGCTTGTCCATCTCTATCGAGCAGTTCGGCTATGGCTTCGGTTTCACGGCCTACATGATGTATATGATGTACTTCTCCGAAGGCGAATTCAAAACATCTCACTATGCCATCTGTACCGCCTTCATGGCACTCAGCATGATGCTGCCGGGCTTCATCGCAGGAACTATCGAGATGGCAATAGGCTATACCGCATTCTTCTGGATGGTCATGGCTTGCAGTTTCGCAACACTCTTGGTCACCTTCCTTGCCTATCGCAGGTTGGATGAAGAATACGGCAAAAAGTAATACATCGCAACAACATCCGTCTCAATATGAAGATTCAAAAGCATATCCCTAACACTATCACCTGTTGCAATCTGCTCTGCGGAAGTGCGTCTATCATCCTTTCTGCTCGGCACCTCTTTGTCTATGCCTTCCTCTGTATCATCTTGGGAGCCGTTTTCGACCTCTTCGATGGCATGGTCGCACGACTGCTCAAAGTCTCAAGTCCGCTCGGACTGCAACTGGACTCTCTGGCAGACGACATCACCTTCGGACTTGCACCGGCACTGATGCTCTACTTCTTTCTCCAACCCGTACTCGGACTATGGAGTCTCATCGCACTCCTCATGGCTGCATTTTCTGCCTTGCGTCTGGCGAAGTTCAATATCGATGAGCGTCAGCGTACAGGCTTCATCGGATTGGCTACGCCCGGCAATGCCATCTTCTGGGGATCCGTTTGTTGTCTGCCGCAGTTGTTGGAACTCGCGCAACCCACCTTCGTAGCCGTCGTCCTGCTGCTCCTGTCCCTCTTCAGTTGCTATCTCTTGTTGGCGGAAATACCCTTCTTCTCCTTCAAGTTCCATAGCCTGTCGTGGAACGATAACAGCCGTGCCTACATCTTTCTCATTGTCGCGGCAGTTCTCTTGCTGTGCGCCGTCATCTTGGCTGCACTCTGCCACAATCCACGCCTCGTCTTCGCAGGAAGTGCAGGGGCGATTCTGTGGTATGTACTGTTCAATATAATCATTCACCTTTCGCGCAAGCGATAAAAACCTTTTCCTTATGCTCACCACCATCCAAAACCTACGCACCACCCTCACACTCACCGCCATACTCTTGGCTGCCCTGTCCCTCAAGGCGGCAGAACTGCCCGTTGGCTACTATTCGGCTATCAACAACCAAGCCGACTCCCTCCTCAAAGCCAAACTGTTCGAGATTTGCAGCGGAGGCACACGCGTGTCCTATGGCACCTATGGCTACACCTATCCCGAAGGCATCTACTACCCCGGCTCTTGGAACTTCTTTCCACTGACCGATCGGAAAGCAGACGCCACAATATGGGACATGTACTCCAACACCGTGCGTTACTTTCCCAACGACAGTGGTTCTGCTGGCGGAATCCAGATAGAACACTGTATTCCCAAGTCATGGTGGGGATGGAGCAAGACATCCACCGGCTCCGCAAAACGCGCATACCAGGACCTCTACATCCTCAATCCGTCCGACGCACAAGCCAATGGACAGAAGAGTAACTATCCGCCGGGTCATGTTACCAAAGCCGATAAATTCAACAACGGCTCCTTTCGCATGGACAAAGCCGCTTCCTCCGCCTACGGATGGAACTGCTTCGAGCCTGCGGAAGAGTATCGGGGCGATTTCGCGCGTACCTATTTCTATGCCGTCACCGCCTACCAAGACCTGCCATGGGGCGTAGGTAACAAAGAGTATCTGCAATACCTCTCCGACAGCACCTACCTCGTCTTCCGAGACTGGCTCGTCCAAGTACTGCTCGATTGGCATAGGGCTGACCCTGTTAGTCGGAAAGAAATCGAACGCCTCGATGCCATTAGCACCATACAAGGCAATCGGAATCCCTTTATCGACTATCCCGAATTGGTCGAGTATATCTGGGGCAACAAACGCGGACAAGCCGTCATGCTCGTCCAACTCACCCGAGCCACCAACGCCGCTGCCTATACGCCGCAAGAAGACTACACCAACTTCGCGGCCTACTCACCCGACGACAGAACAGAGGACGGATTCACTGCCCGATGGCTTAACTTCCACACCGGCTATCAGTTGCAGGTCTATACCAAGCACTACGAAGGCACCAACGACACCCTTCTCAATCTGCCTACCGTAACACCCAACATCCTTAACGCTACCGTAGGGGTTCGTACGGTCGGAAGACTCAATTCCGCCAGCACTTCCGCCACGGTCTTAGGCGTTGGCAATACCGACGGAGGAGTCCTCATCTCCGACCTCCATGCCTGCCAGAATGCCTCCCTCCACTTCCGTGCCAATACCTACCAGACTGCCTCCAAAGGCGAACTGCACATCTTCTTTAACGACAGCAACACCCCCGACACCGTCATCACACTGCCTGCATCACGCGACGAAGCCTTCTACCATATACCTATCCCCAACGGAACAGACTCGCTCCTGCTCTTGTCCGTAGGCGGCTCCACCACCAAGCGGGCATGCCTGCACGAGTTGTATATCGTGCAAGGCAATCTCTGCGAAGACATCCTGCCGCTCGAGGGCTATCCTCTCTCCATCGAAGGCACCGATGCCACAAAACCGTTCTGCCGGCACTATATCTCCCTGCCTGCCGACCTGAAGCATTCCGATGTCTTCTACCAACTCACCACCACCGATAATCGTTCCTCCAACGAAGTAATGGTCAGCGGCTTGCCTGCACCCGAAAGCACGCCTGCTGTCCCTGCCGAACCCGCTGCCAAAGGACAAAAAGTACTGCGCAACGGCGTGGTCTATGTCCAACACAACAACAACGAATACACCGTCTTAGGACAAAAGAACTAACTCTGTAAAATTTCGTTTACATTCCCCTGTAAGTATAAATCTCCCCCGATTTCCCCGTCCTACCAACTCCCCTTTGCTTTCTCTACTGTTTACTACCAATTCCAAAGGATGAATATAGGATGAATATAAGACGAATATAGGACGAATATAGGAATGCCATAGGAACACTATAGGAACACTATAGGAACACTATAGGAACACTATACTAACAACCTACAAAATTGCCCTCTTGGTATATTAATTGTTAATTGTTAATTACTAATTTATAATAACTATAGAGCCATAGCGTGCTATGGCTCTCATATCATCTTCGTATGTTAATTGTTAATTGTTAATTGTTACTTGCTGGCGTTATGCCCGCTGTAGAGCCATAGCGTGCTATGGCTCTCAATTCCTCATAGATGTT
>CAVEFV010000100.1:0-7207 GCA_963615025.1 Firmicutes bacterium CAG:95
AACTCATCCCGCCCAATGTCGTCAAATGGGTATGCGACAAGTATTGCATCGATGTGCCATAAACCGGTAGCCACCGGCAAACGACACGAAAATTCACTCCATTTGCACAAATTCCGAAGTGTGTGAATTCGTGCAAAATGAGTGAATATGAAATAATATAATCCCAATAGAACCCGCCTTTCCCCGCCAAATCTCGGCATATATAGCCACAACCTGCCATAAATAGACACTACAATTTCCCGTCGTACTATCTTTGCAGTCGATTTTGAGACACACCTCAAGATTGACTGCTTTTTTTGTGACTATACTTGCGCAAAATAAGCCAATACGAAACCCATAATAAAAAAAGAGACTATGTTAGACTTCTTTCAAAAAGGCGGAATGACGAAATGGATTATTGCTATCGGCATCATTGCGGTAGTGATCTATGTCATTTATCGGCACAAGAATAACAAAGAATAAAACAAAAATAATCACAGTGAGTACGAAATCGGAAACGAAGTGAATAGAGAGAGGAACAGGAATGACCTATATTTTTCGAAAGCGGATACAAAGAAGAAAGTAGTCAGGGCAACGCTTTTGCTCGTTTGTGCTGATGACACGATGTGTGTTGATCGGCACAGGGAAACGGGTAGAAGCGGTAACAGGAAAATTACTAATCAAAAATACAACAAACATGCTAAACAAAGTATCAACCGTGAGCATATTGCTCCTCATCGTCATTGCACTGATCGTATTGTTCGGTGTACGAAATGGCATGAAAAGTATTGAAACCACTACTAAAACAACCCAAACAAACACTTCAGAAAGTAAAGAGACATCTGCTTTCAAAGGGAAGCGTTAAACACAACATCACAAACGATTATAACCCAATAGAAAAATGCGTAAGGAAATTTTATCAGACCGTTTTACGGGAAAAGAAAAAGTATCATTGAAGAATCGTGCGCGTCGTGTCAGCAAGGCAACCGGCGATGCATTCAATATGGCATGCCTCATTGACGAGAGCAAAGCAGGTCGTCCGGTGCAAATAGGATTGCAAAACTTAGATACCGTGTCGCACACTGTGGCTGTGTTCGCAGGCGATTTGCAAGATGTGGACGAAATCAAAAACATTGCCGGCGAAAGCGTCGATGCCATCGTTGCACATGGCACCGTTCTCAAGAGCGACGCCGATGCACCATTGCTGGTATGCGACTGCCCTAAATTGGAGTATATCCGTCGCTACCTGCAACGCAACCCGACGCGTATCGATGCATTCCAATTGACCACCGACAACGAGTTGCAGTTTGCCAACACACTCAAGTTGGTGGAGTATTCTCCATTTGGTGGTCCTGTAAGCGATAGTATCACTCCCAAGACCTACCTCACGCCTGAGCAATTCAATCGCACGATGGTGGAGATCTCGAACATCAAACATTTCTCTCTCGATCATGCACATGTGTTCATCGTAACCATCGGTGCAGGACGCACCTTGGATATGACCTTGATGCTCGGATCTTCGTTCGATAGTGCTGCAGCATTGCAAGATATGGCAGAGGCTCTCATCGGTTAATCATTAAAACAATCTGAGTAGATTATGTCATATCCAACAGGCAAACAAATACTAGACAGTGCCATCAAGTTCGCGCTTTCTACTATTCCTGAAGATGAGTTGCAGAAACTATTTGCATCGCTTGGCTATGATACCGATGATGTAACATTGGAGTTGTGTATAGAAGCATGGGATAAGTTCGGCGAAGAGTTTACCAAGCCGTTCTTTTCCTTAGCAAACGACCAATTGGAAGATGCGGACAAAATGAAAGCCGTGCGCAAGTCGTTGCAAAACAGTAATCTTTTTCTGTCACGAGCCGATGGCAAGAGCGAAGAGAATAATACATCGGGAAAGTTCGATCAACAGAAATGGGAGAATGCACAATCGGTATTAGGTTATCTCTTTGGGATGTGTGAGAGTGGTTACAAGACTTACTCTCAAGCACAGAACGATGCAAATGCAGCCGCTATCAAAGCAGAATCGGAGGCGAAAGCCGCGGCACTGGAAGCGCAAGCGCAACAAAACATGACAAAATGGATCATTATCGGAGGAGGTGTGATACTGGTAGTCATTGTTGTACTTGCTATCATAATCTCGATGCGCAAATAATAGTAATCACTCGTTTTCTTTTTCAGTGTGGCTCGCTCGTAACCTTTGCGGGCGAGCCATTATTGGCTAAGAGGAGCAATAAACTATGCAAATAGAACACACAACAAATACGGGATTTATGTATGGTACGCCGGCAGCGGTGTCTCATCAAACGGGTATTCTGTACATCAACGATGAACTATACGACAAACTGACCCCATTTCAAAAGGAGTTTGTCAAACAGCATGAGATAGGACACTGCCGCAAACAGACTCACGATGAGTTTGAAGCGGACAAGTATGCTTTCAATAAGTTGGTAGGCAAATACAAATGTTCACTCAAACAAAGTATAGGCACATTGGAAGCAATACTCGATGGTGATGATGCTGAACATGCCAAACGCATAGAACACATGTATGAGTTGGCACTCAAATGGGATGCCGAGCATGGCAATGTGGCTGCTGCGCAAGAGTTGGAGCGTATAATGAAAAACATGTCGCGTGCTGATGGTAAGAATACCCAAACAGTGCAGGCTGTAAATACCGCAGGCGATAAGATGAACGAATTGGCTACTATCATATATCAAGGCAACATATCGCAAAAGCAAACCGAAAACACGGGGGACAATACCAAAACCTTGATGTATATGATGATGGCTTTGGCAGTAATAATGGTTCTAAAGAAATAGACTGATATGGAAGCAAATTCAAGCATGGACGCATATTCCTTCGGAACATTGTGGCAAGAGGCCACCCAAGCCGTTGGATATACTTGGTCGGCTCTGATGAGCGGACTGACAGATATTCTTGGAGCGCGTGCCTTTTACAATTCCGAACAAACCAAATACGAAGAACAACGCAAGATAGCCAACTTCTCTACCTTAGCCAATAGTGGAAAGAATGGCAATGTGGTGTTGATTATTGGTTTGGTGGCACTGATTGCTATTGTGGTATATATCATCTATTCAAACAACAAAAAAGACAAGTAAGATGGCTTTATCTGCAGAAGAAAAACATAATGTAGCCTTGTTGCAATCAACGGCAGAGGAACAGACATACATATCGGGCTCAGCCAAGAAAAACTACACATGGTTGATCGTGTTGGGAACTATTGCTTTCCTTGCAATAACGGCATACTATTTCTACAAACACTGATTGATAAG
Source organism: Firmicutes bacterium CAG:95 (assembly GCA_963615025.1). GTDB lineage: Bacteria > Bacteroidota > Bacteroidia > Bacteroidales > Paludibacteraceae > Colicola. The sequence continues at coordinate 3,282 of CAVEFV010000100.1, forward strand.
TTATGATGACAACGAGTAGTACCTATAACGGAAAGAGTAAAGACTTGCGCTACATCAATATCGATGCAGCACCGGGCAATCCTTCTACCTTTTGGGTTAGTAAGAGCGGTAAATACTACCGAACCTATGAGGAAGCAAGAAAAGATGAAGGGCTGACGAATGTCAATCCGGAAGACTATGCCATCAAAAAGTCGTTCTTCACACAGCATAAGAAAACCATTTTGATTTGTGCCATTGTGCTTGTTTGTGGATTGGTAGTCATCTATCTATTTGACAAGAACAAGTTGATCTATGGAGGTAAGCCATGGTAAGAAAGGCATTTGAATTATATGGAACTGATTACTCGCGTGCCGATGGCATGAGTGTGTCGTACGATGATGTCAAGAGTTACCTTTCTACCATCGGAGACGATGAAAACGGTGGCGTGAACATCAGCAGTAATGCACAACTCAAACAGATTATCAAGGAGGCGATACGGGAATCAAGTGAGGACAAAATAGCCTTTACGCTCTTTAATCATGATTTTACGGAGAGCGATGTGGCAACCATCAACATGGTGTTGAACATCTTGGCTATTGTGTTGGCAATAATAACCCTCGTTAAACGAAAATAGATATGAATAATAACACGGCTATATTGATTGGTATATGCGTGGTTGTGGTGTGTATCACCGTCGTGGTCTGCGTAATGAACGGAACCAAAATCCAAGGGCAACAGTCCATTTGGGGCAGTACCGCTTATGATGCGGATGCCATGAACTCGCTTGTGGGTGCGTTCCAGTCGGCAGCAGCCGAAGGTGGTGCCGGTGATTCGCTATGGTAGTATGGCAAAATTATGTATTGTAACACCATTATCAGGCTCGTGCCTCTACAGGCATTATTCCGTTTGGGCTAATGGCAAGGTCTATCATTTCAACGAGAGTGGTGCTCATTGCCAGACAGAAACGGAATTTATGGCACAACGGAAACTAATCCACGAGATTGAGGCAACGAAAAGTGACGAAGAGGTAGAGCAGTACTACCAAGCACACCGCAGTAGTCAATACAATATGCTCTACTACAACTGCGAACATTTTGTCTACGAATGCGCCATGGGACGGAAACAAAGTCCCACATTGAGAGGATATGTTATGACGGCAATCATTACCGCAGTCAGTTGCACCGCAATCTATATAGCAAGACAAAACAGAAAATAAACAATATGCAAGACAGTCTGAACAAACTGATACAAGATGGGATAAGTGTAAACATCAACATCCCTACGAAGACATGGTTCTCCTTAGGGATAGCGGTGCTTATTCCGGGAATTGTGCTTATCATCACCACACAAACATTCAAAAAACTATAGTCATGAACAACGAGGACATAATATCATTACTCGGCAATAATACTAAAACCGTCAAAGTGGTGGCTATATCTGCCATCGTCATGCTGATTGTGGCGATTGCTATTTTGATAGTTGTCAAGTACAAAGACAAACTGACAGATACTATCAAGAATCGGGAGTTGGCAGAATCCTTAGACGAGGAAATAAACCAAAGCGACATAACACTCACCCAGATGCAACTCAACACCTACGCATCCTCTCTCTATGCGGCTATGGATGGTCTTGGAACGGATGAGGACAAAATATACAATGTGTTCCGCGCTATGGGTACGCGTTCGGATGTGCTGCAACTCATCAAAACCTTTGGGGTGAAAGATGGCGAGACACTCACCGAGTGGATGAATGGCGATCTGTCATCCAAAGAGATAGACAAGATAAACACCATATTGGCTAACAACAACATAAACTATCAATTCTAGAAATATGAAGAAGAGTTTAATCGCTTTATCGGTAATCAGTTCGATTGCCATTGTGGTACTCATCATTTATTTGGTGATGAAAAAGAAGCAAGAAACCAATGCAGAGGAGACAACAACTAACGGGAACTCCTCTTCGGACTTCCCATTGAAATACAACCTCTTTTTGCAAACAGATAAAAACAAAGAATTGCAGGTAAAACTGAACAATAAGTTAGTCGCTTCCTTAGAGCCAAACTTTCCCAAAGACAATAGTGGCGTTTACATTAAATCTTTGAAGGAAGATGGCTACTTTGGTGACAAGACTTTGACGGTTGTGAAATACTTCTGCGATGGGCAAGAAGAGGTAACCGAAGAGATGTTTAATGCGCTTTAAGGCAATAGAGGCGATGTTGAAAAGCACCTACAATACAATGACCGGATCCGATGCCGACCTCGTAATTATCGAGGGCGATGATGTATATAACTGCTATCTGATGCCCGGAGTGAATAACGAGGGCAATGCGGAAGTGGAATCGTTGGCATGTTGGCGCATCGAGAAGTTGGCAAAGGTAGAATCCGATGGGTTGGTAACCTACAAACGGCTCTATCCACAAGGATCTGCTGCATTTTGTTTCGTTGCTGCACAATACGGTACCTACGAATACTCATACAAGAAGTAACCAATGGCATTGAACGATTTACAATATAATCCTTTTACGAGGAACTTGGACATAGCAGGTTCATCGGTAGTCCCGATGACGGAATCGGAGATTGAAGCACTATGCCCGATTGAGTCGGACGATGTGATACTTCCGGATGGGATACAAATCACTCCGCTGAAGCATATACCCTTGACTGCTGATGAGATAGAACAACTCACTCCTTTTGAGGAGATTGATATTCCGTCTGTTGATACAACGATCAAGACCGAGAATATTCCTTTGTCGTATGGTACTTATTTCTCGGATACCAAAGATATCAAGTGGTATGCAGGAAATGGCGTCATTCGTATGACACAAAGAAAGGGATACGGAACGACTGCTGTAAGTGAATCGTACATTGCGGCTCCAAGAGTATACAAAGGACATATATTGTTTTTGGAGACTTTAGTGCTTGGTGCTTATATACTAACGGTAAAGATTAAGTATAGTGGGCAATACAAGGGCAATACGATGGTGGCAGGTGTGGAGACGGATACGAGTGATAATGTAGTGCAGAATACGGATCTTGTCCAAGCAACATGGGAAAGTGAGAACGATGGAGAACATGTGATACAAGCCAACAATGAACAAGGACTGACACAATTATACATTCAAAATAGCAGTACAGAAACCACCGTACAACTGCGTATAACCAATATAGAAATAACTTACCGAACAACCACTTGATATGGAAGAGATACATCAAATAGATAAAACAAATTTAGGCATACTCTGGCAACGCATTCGAGTATTCGTTCTGGCTTTGCTTACCTGCAAGGCAGATCGTTCGACTACACTTGCAGGGTATGGTATCACGGATTCATATACCAAGAGTTCTATCGACGACATGATGAATGCCATAGAATTAACTCCCGGTCCTCAGGGAGAAAAAGGGGAAAAAGGAGATAAAGGTGACAAAGGTGATACCGGCAATACAGGTAATACCGGCACGAATGGTATAGGTTTGAAAGGCGAAATAGATGTGGTTTTTGGTATTGAACACAACGAAGATACCAATACCAACTATATTAAGAGTATTAGCCATGTGGATGATGTGCTCACTCCCGGCTTATATGTGCTGCACGAAGATAAGAAAGCGGATTCTATCATGAGTGTGGAGTACTTGAATGATAGCATCGTGGTGCAATATATTATGGTGGGGGGATTCCTTGGGATAAATACCCGGAAATTTATCATGCGCACATACATGGATGGCAGTTGGTCAGAATGGGAAAAGTACGACATGTACCCGGATAAGCAACAAGTGTTGTATAGCAAAGAGGCGTTTACCATAGCCATAGGCGACACGCTCATTTATATGGATGAGGACAAATTAGTCAAACTGAAAGAACTTTTAGGAGAATGATTGAACAAATTATAGCATTAGGCGGTTGGATAGTCAGTGTGATGACCACTATCGTAACCTTTGTCGTTGCCAGGC
>CAVEFV010000101.1:0-7098 GCA_963615025.1 Firmicutes bacterium CAG:95
TAGCACATCCATAGCACTACCTTACCACCTATGACTTTTATATGGGTTTTATATACCTCTTAGTATGCCCATACTCCCACCAACAGGACTCTATATCCTGTTCGCATACTTTGAGCGAAGGAGCCATTCGAGTTCTCTTCAAATCTTTGATTGTAAGGGTGAGAGTGTGGGCATCGTGGGAGAATTGATCGAAGTCCCCTAAAAGAGAATATGCCCCAATGAGTGGATAGGCATCAAGTATTATTATAGAAATTCCCAATCAAGGGGTACTCATCTTTCGTCGAAAAAAGATGAAGGGGCTTGTGTAATACAAAATACGAATTTATAGAATTCCCCTACAAAATTGACAGATTTCCGAGAGAGGTGCAAATCCTCTCCTTTTTTTTGTATTGCATTTGACTATGACGCCTTATACACGCTTCATCTTACTACTACGCCATACAAACAACAACACCATAACACCCATCAACATCCAAGGTATATCGCCTATAGGATTGGGCTTGATAGCACCCGGGTCGCCAATTCCTCCACCGGGTGCAACACGACGAATAGTACTTGCTGCCACATCCTCCGTATAAGGATTATCTGCACCTACTGCCGTAATCTTACTACTATAGTTCGACCGACTGAAACTCTCCGATACATAAGGCGTCTGCATACCCTCCATCGTAACTGTATTCCCGAAAGAATATACTCCCGCTGTCGAAGCACCATTATATACAGACTTACTATTCTGCACTCGATGCGAGGAGATGGTGTATAAACCGCTTGTATTGTTGTTAGCCTGTGCAGCAACCGACAACAGACATACAATCATCAAGAGTATCGGGCGGAACGCCCAAGAGTGCATTAGTTGTTGAAACATATTCGCTTTGTTTATGTTGTGTTATATTGTGTTTTGTCGTTATCTATTGATGATTTTTAGCGTAATAGCGTTTTAAGCACACACTGACCCTCTGCTGTACGCATCAGAATGGTATATACTCCCGTCTGTACGGCAGGTATCTCAATGATACTGCCTGTAGCCGTAGTATTCAGCAAGAGGCGTCCCAATACATCATATACATACACCTCTGCTCCTGCTGTCAGGTTATCCAAATAGAGTATGCCGTCTCGGTAGAGTATTTGAGGTCCATCGCCATAGGCAGATATATCCTCTGTAACCACTTGAGGCGTACGGCGTATATCCAAGCCATATCCTTCTACTGTCCCTTTATCGGTAACAGAGATAGTGTAATCGCTGTAGAGCAGGTTCGCTACCACTGCACCATGATAAAGCAGATAGACTGCCTCCGCACCACTAATATCGCTTACTGCTTCGTTGAGCGAAAAGGTGTAGTTACCTGCTTGTGGCACATACAGACCCAAACTGATGTTGTGTGCTACTGCGTCAGGAATAGCGAGGTACGCCATTTTGCCGTAGGTGGCATCGTTGGTATAGAGTTGTGGTTTGTCTTCTGCTGCATACATCTTCAAGAGGTCGTCGCCTATCTCATAATCGGAGGTGTACCGACCGCCTACCAATATACCCGTGTTGTCACATAAAGTATGGTCGTCGTTAGTAACACGCAACTCTGCCAGTACTGACCTATCTGTAGCCTGTGTGCGTGCAGGTGCGGCTTGCAGACTACGATTACTCTTGTTGTAAGTAAGTGTAAGGGTATTATTGTTGCCGTCGGTCGGGTCAATGGCTTGTACAAAGTATGCCGTAAATGGGCGTAATGTTGTAGCAGAAGCAAGGGCTTGTGTATAGGTGTTGCTATTGGCTCCGTTCGGTATAGATACATACACATGCTCTTTGTCTATCTGTTCACCTGTTTCCGTATCGGTATAGCCCATCTTCACATTACCATTGTACAGTCCTTGTCCGGCGGTTGTTTCGCCGAAGAGTGATATATAAGGAGAGCCTACAAAGTTCCAGCCGTGATGACGGGCATCTGCTGTCAGGTTGTCTGCCCAACTATAAATAGAGGTTTCTTTACTCTCCGCACTTTCTGTGTAGGCACTACTACCGTCGGGCGTAAAATAGATTGATCTCATCAGATTCTCGCCGGGATAGAACAGACCGATTATATAACCGGTATTGGCTTGTAGTACGGCGTCCGAAGACATCATTTTCCAATGTAGTCCCACTTGCCCTAAATCGGCAGAGGTGGCAGATTGTTGGCGTGCTTGTCCGTCGTAGTACTTAATTCCCCAATCAGTACCATAAGTACCCAAGTCTAATCCACATAGTTCTCGTATAGCGGATATGCGGCAATTATATGGCAATGAGAATGGATACCAGTACTTACCGTCAATACGCTTTACATGCACGAGTTGATTGACTGAGATAGAAGGAGTAGAAGCGTCACTATTATTGATAATGGCATACGATACATTGTCGTTCAAGGCATGCATGTGTACTGTTTGCAGCGTGAAGGTTTCCGTTTCGGGGATATTAAGATTACTGCCTGCATAGATATACATATTCCGAAACTCTTTGCGTCCGTCTGTTACATGAGTCAGAGTAGCGTTGTTTCGGACTACTACATCGCAAGTCTTACACTCATCCTCTGTATGCTTCGTGATAAAGAGTGTGTCGTTTTGAGTATCGGTACTCTTCAAAACCATAATAGGTACACGCTGTTCTTTGGTTGCCACTACTGCGCCATTGTTCTTTACCTGCATGCGAATGTTTGTGCAAGCAAAAGTATCTAATCTATTTACAGGAATTGTATAAGTACCATCTGCATTTCGATTTCCTTGTATCTCTTTTAATCCACCAATAGAATCATAAGAGATGTAGTAGTTGTTGTAGTTGAAATCAGCCACATACGCAAAACCATCGCAAGAAGATTGAGCACCTTTAGGATTAGTACCATCAGTATTTTCATTTGAGACTTGCCGTCCTAACCACTCTTCCTCTGTGAAGGAGTCAAATTTAGAGTTACTATTCTTTGCGACAGCATTTTCTCCTGACTTCACTGAATTACTACGAACTAACAAACAACGATTCGTGGACAAATCAATCACTTCGGTTTGATTTTCGATGTTATATCCTTTTCCAGACCATCCTGGGTCGTCCCCCCAAGTTGGCTTTTCTGTACCTTTTTGTGGAACTCCTGATGAATTAACTGCACCTATGATATCTATCAGATTATCTTCACGGAATAGACCGATTGAACTTTGTCCGCCAAATAACAAATCTTTTGTTGAAGTTTGTAGAATAGAGACATCATCCATCTTACTTGAAATACATTCAACGATATCTACAGCAGTACCCGTATTACTGTCTTTATAGTAATAAGAGCTTCCCTTTGTCCAAATTATTATCTCTTCATTAGGAGCAATATATCCTTTTTTCTTTGCACCATAAGTATTCATTGCGACACTTATACCGGAACTCCACCCTTTACCTGTATCTATTTTTATTGTAACATTACTTAACGACAATGTGTCTTTTGTTCCGTTATAGATAGCGAGTAATTTTACTGTACCGGTTGCTTCGTAGTATTTGGAGAAGAACAAGTCGTCTGCTACATTTTTCGTTTCATCGCCGTGTGCCACTTTACCCTGTATAACTACACTGACATCGTCGCCTTCGGCGTTCACATTAACTATCATCTCGTTTTGATTCCACTCTACCACACTTATGTCGTTGGTCTCGGTAGTAAACGATTCAGTAGCGGAGCCGCAAGTACCATCGGCGAATACACGATAGTAGTAGGTGGTATTCTGTGTCAATCCTGATAGTACGCACGGCGATGTTGCATCAGTAGTGCTTATGACCTCTGTAGTAGCATCGGCGTCGGAATAGATACGCACCGTTGCAGTAGAAGCGGTTGCAGTCCACTGTATGGTAACTGAATTGGTATTGGGATATGCGTGTAAGGCTGTCGGTACATCGTCGCAATCAGGTGTTGTGAATGTTACTGTAGTTACGGCAGAACAGTTAGGCTCTGCTGCTTTCACTCTCAAATATAGTGTATAGGATTGATTATTTGTAAGCCCTGCTATGACGGCGGTGGTTACATTGTTGGTAGTAGAGATGTTTGTGATAGCAGTCCAATTGGTGTTATCTTTGCTGTACTCGTATTCTGTAGCCCCCGTAACAGCATTCCACGATAGTGTTACTTGTGTGGAAGCAGGAGTGTTGGAAGATATAATAGGTGCGTCATATCGGGTGCAGAAAGTTTCTACGGGCAAGAACCGCAGGGTATTGGTTTGTTTGTAATTGCCTATACGATTTTCGGTGCTATAATAATTGAGGTAGCGACCTTCTTGTGCCGAATCAAGCCGCACCAAGTAGTCTGTCAGATTCGTACTATTGAGTACCCACGACTGTGCATCTGCGCTATTTCGTTTAGCGAGCCATACTTTAGTGTTATTGGGTGCAGACTTACTCTTACTGCCTTGCAGGTATTGGGTATTATTTATCAGACTTCTTAGTCGGATTCCATTAGCACAGGTATTGGCTGCATAGCGTGCTGCAGTTTGATAGATTGTAGTAGCAGGGGCTTGTGTTGCTTTGGTTGGGTTGGCTGCATCGTTCACAGAGATTGCGTACGGCGATTTTACACTGAAGTTTACTGTTGAGTCCAAGTCAGCAGGCAGGGCTACCCATCCTTCGGCGGTCTTTGCTGCAACGACGAACTGAGCCGGTAGTGAGCGTCCATATACCTTTACGGTATCGGTAGCGTAGGTGGTTGCTGCATCCGTGCGATATACTCGCAAGACTATTTTACCTGTATCCATTGTATTGTCTTGGGTGGGTTTATAGACAATCGTTAGAACGGAGTCCAAAGCAGATTGGGTATAATTTGTTTTCAGAGTAACAGTTGCATCTCCTGTATCTTGTACGCCTTTCCCTTTGAGAGTAAAGGTGGTTGGAGTGAGTGAGGTTGCTATAACGGTAACCGCTGCGGCATCGGTGTTTTTATCGAGGTTCTTGGCTGATACTACGAATGGTGTTACAGCCTCTACCCAAATATCTTTGCCCGATGTGGCATAGATATTCTTCGTACCTTTGATTTCAGGAGTAATGATACAAGAGGATATATAGCCTGTAGCAGGAGTACCGCTCGAAGCAGTATAAATGATTTTGCTCATTCTTACCCCCTGCTCTTTTGTAGTGCCTGATTTAGATTTAATTCGCAGTTTTCCTGTTCCTGTCAAATCTCCCGTTTTTGTTACATCTATCTCAGTTAGTGTAGTACCCGTTGCTGCTGCAGTTCCCCATACATTACCAGTAGTATCTTCTACTGAAATATCCTTATAACCTGTGCCTCCATAAGTACCAATCGTAACCTTAACGGCAGTTAATGTACTCAAGTCAAATTCTTCAGTTTCAACATAAGCACCGCTATTAAACAAACGATAGCCGTTTTTATTGTATGTTGTGCCGGAATAAGTCCAAGTATCATACTCTAATGCAGTTGTAGTTTTACTCTCCTCTTCACTGAAGACGGCATAATAGGTGGTGTTTGCTGTAGGGATGGTGGATGCTGTTACTTGTGTAGCAGGTAGGGTGGTTGGATTATCTTCGGTGCCTGCGGGTTGGGTGAACCATCCGACGAAGTGGGTATAGGTTTCGCTGCACGATGTTGGGTCGGTTGTTGGTAGATCGAGTGCGTCGCCTTGTGTTACGGTTGTTGTTTCGGTGCTATTGGGTACACTCCAAGTGATTGTATATTTCGGTGCTGATGGGTCTGTTACTTTTATTAGGAAGGATGTTGTTGCCCCGCAATAAGTTTCATCTGCTGCCATTGTGGCATTGATAGTATAGGTTCCTGCAGAGTATGTCAGAAAGGTAGAACCTTCAATTATGACATTATCTTCATCATCACATGAATAAGTTATTGTCCCCGCAGAACCGCCCTTATTTATTGTCAAGTTATTTGTCAAATCATATATACCCTCAGCCTCTGTCAGCGTAATTGTTTTGTCATCAATAGTAAATGTCGGAGATGTACAAGTCGGAGCAAGTGTATAGGTAATTGTAACACTTTTCCATCGAAATTGTGCAGTGCATTTCAGAGAGAGGGATGTAGTTGTGGTAGATGTCGCTACTGCAGTACCAGTACTACCACTATAATTATATGTACAATTTTCGTTTGCAGATACTTTGCTTGGGCCATTATCATTAGTTCCGGATACAGTACTTGTAAATGCAACGCTTGTGATATACTTAGTGTTATCTGCAGATATAGTTATAATACTACCACTATCATAATTGAAGTACTCACGAATATGTGCTGTACCATCTTTGTAACCTTTAGTTGAAGATACCGTAATACCCTCTTTTGTTACAGAAGTAGCACTCCCTGTTCCAGATGTTCCCGTTGCAGTCCATTTATCAGAAGCAGCCGATATGGTTACTGTTTCTGAATAGACTTTACCTATTGAAGTAGCAAGCAGTATAAGCAAGAGAGCGAAAAAGTATGTTTTCTTCATAACTGTAATCGGTTAGAAATGACTATATTGTATGTTTGTTTATTCGTTGGTTATTATGGGTTGAATAGAGTATATATGACAAAAAGAGAGGCTATATAGGGGGGGGGGTAGAATTATCCCCCGTATATAGCCTTTGTAATACTGTATATATCATTTATTTATGAGAATGTCCGTATTGACTCTCATAGCATAGCGATAACCCTTTTTGTTCTTTCTGCGCTATGCCTCCCCTGTATTCCTCTTACATTTTCGTGCTGCTCATTTCGATAGTTTCCTCTGTTTCAAATGCGGTGCAAAGGTAGTATATTTTTGGTAAGAATGCAATAGGAATAGAGATTTTTTTTTGTGATTTTTTGTCAGGCAGGTTTTTTAGTTGATGAGTTGAGGAGTAGAGAAGTTTAATGGGTTGAAAGGGTTAGTTGGGTTTAACGGGAATATATTGTTTTTCTTTTGAAGAGGAGTCGAGAGCCATAGCGTGCTATGGCTCTGCAGTTATTATCAATTAAGAATTAAAAATTAACAATTAATATACCGAGAGGGCAATTTTGTAGGGGGTTGGTATAGTGTTCTTATAGTGTTCCTATAGTGTTCCTATAGCATTCCTATATTCATCCTATATTCATCCTATATTCATCCTATATTCATCCTATATTCATCCTATAT
>CAVEFV010000102.1:0-6965 GCA_963615025.1 Firmicutes bacterium CAG:95
TGTATTTCGAAGGTTTAATATAGGATGAATATAGGACGAATATAGGATGAATATAGGAAGAACCTACAAACTACCTACCAACCCTCCACAAAATTGCCCTCTCGGTATATTAATTGTTAATTGTTAATTATTAATTTATAATAACTGTAAAGCCATACCGTGCTATGCCTCTCATATCCCCACCCCAATAACTATATTCCCTATATAGCCAAATAACAATTTTTGTGGCAAAACTGACCAAAATGACATACGCAACAGAACGAACTTGGCACACCTTTTGACTATTCAATAAACGGGATCGGAATAATCCCGCTAAAATAAACATTAAACACTTATCATTATGGAAAATCCTTTACGAAGATTAACTAACCGTGCCACACAAGCCATTAAGAACTGGTGGCTACTATTGGTAGTTGGTATTGCCTGTATCGCTGTAGGTATTGTAGTATTCTGCTATCCTGGCGAAGCATACCTGACATTAAGTATTCTATTCGGGGTACTAATGTTGTTGAGTGGTATATTAGAGATTGTACTCTATTGCTCAACTAATAGTTATTTTATCCGTTCTGGTATAAGTTTAGTCGGAGGTATTCTCGATGTATTATTGGGAATTCTCTTATGCTGCAATGTGGAAGTAACCTTGGCATTCCTACCCGTATTTCTGGGTATATGGCTATTGATACGCAGTATCCAGATGATTGATTTCTGGAGTAAAATGCGTATCTTCAATGTACCTAATGCAGGTTGGCAAATAGCCTCAGGTGTATTGCTCTTGTTGCTTGCCCTGATGATTATATTCCATCCGTTCGGTTTAGGTATTCCGGTAGTCGTTGCAATGGTGGGCTGTGGTCTGATTATAGCAGGTATTAGCCTAATCGCTACAGGTATCCGACTGAAAAGTTTGCATAAGTATATCAAAAACAACATCATAGAAGATGTAGAAGCAGAGACGATATAAGCATTGAACACCTTAACTATGATGAACAAAGGGGCTGCCAATATGGCAGTCCTTTTGTATTTGGTATATCTATTGCCTTAACCCTATACGAAAAAACCAGTTGCCATAAACCGCAACCAAACTATGAAACAAACCTAAATAAAGCACAAAACTATGAATAACGAAAGTCTATCCAAATTCGCAATTAACCTGTGCGAACAAGCCAAACAAGGTAAACTTGATCCCGTTATCGGAAGAGACGACGAAATACGACGGGTACTGCAGATATTAAGCCGACGAACTAAAAACAACCCTATACTCATTGGTGAACCGGGTGTCGGTAAGACGGCGATTGTCGAAGGACTTGCCCACCGTATTGTGCGTGGCGATGTCCCTGAGAACCTGAAAAAGAAACAAATCTACTCCCTCGATATGGGTGCCTTGATTGCGGGTGCGAAGTACCAAGGTGAGTTTGAGGAGCGTCTGAAAGGCGTTATCAATGAGGTCGTTGCCGCTGCGGGCGAGATTATCTTGTTCATCGATGAGATACACACCCTGGTCGGTGCGGGTAAGTCGAGCGGTGCGATGGATGCCGCCAACATCTTGAAGCCTGCCCTTGCGCGTGGCGAACTGCGTGCCATAGGTGCCACCACACTTGATGAGTACCAAAAGTATTTTGAGGAAGATAAGGCACTGGAGCGTCGTTTCCAAGTCGTTATGGTCGATGAGCCGGACGAGGCTGCCACCATCTCGATTCTGCGTGGTCTGAAAGAGCGGTACGAGACCCACCATAAGGTGCGTATCAAGGATGATGCCCTTATCGCCGCCGTGACCCTCTCGACACGGTATATCACAGACCGTTACTTGCCCGATAAGGCGATAGACCTTGTCGATGAAGCCGCTGCCAAACTGCGTCTGGAGGTGGATTCCAAACCCGATGAACTCGACAATCTCGACCGCCAAATCAAGCAGTTGGAGATTGAGCGGGAGGCCATTAAGCGGGAGAACGATGCCGACAAACTGAAAGGCATCGAGGAGCAACTGAAGACCCTCAAAGCACAGTCTGCCGAGATGGAAGCCCGTTGGAACAAGGAGAAAGGCTATGTAGCCACGATCCAAAACGAGAAAGCCCATATCGAGGAGATGAAACACGAGGCGGAAGTGGCTGAGCGGGAAGGCAACTACGGCAAAGTGGCCGAGATACGGTACGGGAAGATTCAGCAGGCGGAAGCAAACATCAAAGCCGCCCAAGATGCCCTGCACGCTATGTCGGGCGACAGCATGATAAAGGAGGAGGTAGACGAGGACGATATTGCCGAGGTAGTAGCCCGCTGGACAGGAATACCCGTAACGAAGATGATGCAATCCGAGCGGGACAAACTGCTCCATCTGGAGGAGGAGTTGCACAAACGGGTAGTTGGTCAGGACGAAGCCATCGAGGCAGTCAGTGATGCGATTCGCCGTAGCCGTGCAGGACTCCAAGACCCGAAGCGACCGATCGGTTCGTTTATATTCCTCGGTACGACGGGTGTCGGTAAGACCGAGTTGGCAAAAGCCCTCGCCGACTATCTGTTCGACGATGAGAATATGATGACCCGTATCGATATGTCCGAGTACCAAGAGAAATTCAGTGCCACTCGACTCATCGGTGCACCTCCGGGATATGTGGGCTACGATGAGGGCGGTCAGTTGACGGAGGCAATTCGCCGCAAACCGTACAGCGTCGTACTGTTCGATGAGATAGAGAAAGCGCACCCTGATGTATTCAATGTCCTGTTGCAGGTACTGGACGACGGGCGTCTGACCGACAACAAGGGGCGTACGGTCAACTTCAAGAATACGCTGATTATCTTCACCTCTAACCTCGGCTCGCAACTGATTCGGGAGAACGAGGAGAAGGGCGTAGACCAAGAGACAACCCGTACGCAGGTGATGGAGATGCTCCGGCAGACCATTCGCCCCGAGTTCTTGAACCGTATCGATGAGATAATCATGTTCCGCCCGCTCGACGAGAAGCAGATACGCGACATCGTGGGCTTGCAGATTGCCTCTATCCACAAGATGTTGTTGGAGAACGGTGTCGATCTGCGGGTAACGGATGACGCTATCGACTATATCGCCCGCGAGGGGTACGACCCGCAGTTTGGCGCGCGTCCTGTCAAGCGTGCGTTGCAGCGGTTGGTACTCAACGAACTGAGCAAGCAAATCATAGCCGGTCGGGTAGACAACAAACGCCCGGTAATAGTGGAACTCCGCGACGGAGAACTGCACTTCAAGAACTAAAAGTGCATAGCAAGTAACAAGAAAGGCTGCCTGACGATTGGTCGGGCAGCCTTTGTTTTTTTAGCCTGTTTCTACCACCTTTATATAAAATTACCTTTAGTACATTAGTACATACTTATTCGGTAGTGGACTATAAATACTTTTGCAGGATTTGGGCTTTGCGGGCGGCACAAGTGTCCATTGTGGAGCGGGCGGCTGCTATTGCCTTTTCGTATTCCTCTATTTGGGCTACAATTTGGTGTCGTTGCTTGATATCTATAACCGGAATAAGGATGTCTTTTAGATATTTGTAGTGCCGTTCGTATCTGTCTGCATTTTTTATTTTGATTTGTTGCAGATAATAATATAGAAATTTTGTATCTACAGATTTGTCTGGTTTGAGCAGTTGTGTTCCGCCTCATTGAACCACGCCACCAAATCCGCCGTTAGTGCAGGCGTAGTTACTATACGCTTCCATGCATAGTATATAGCCACCGAACATGGTATTGTTTATCTACGCAATTTACCACTCGCAGCACGCACCAAAGCACTCATCAGCATTGCAGACCCATCCGTAAAAGAAGAATTGGAACGCGCTACTGTTGAGCGGTTCTGAATAGGATTCTTAAGACTGAAATGGTCTTTGGGGCGAGGTTAGATAGGAGAAAGCTGGCCATAGTGCAAACTGCCTTTTTGTGAAAAGGTCAACTTTTTCATGTTTTTTCTGCCTACGCGGCATAAATCTTTAATAACCCCTATTATCGCATCGCCCAAACTATTACACCGATAATGTTGCCGTGTTAGATAATAACTCCTTCTTGATTAAGGCGTGTACGGACATCTGACCATGGACGCTCGAGGTGTGCCTTTATCTCATGGAACATACGCAATACTACACCAGCATCAATATCAGCCCATACTGCTTTGCGTGTTGTTTTGCGCAATACATATATTTGGTCAATTCGAGAATAAGCAGGGTCAACTCCAAATGCAACATCATAAGTTTCAGTTACTGACACAAACATTGAATAAGGATTACCACTTTTCACTTTCTCAGCCGTAGCTATAATTCCGTCAAGCATGGTCTTGTCAATAAATGTTTTTGCCTCAATTGCTATGGCAGGAACTTGCAAATTTATGGTTTTAGTACCATTAACTGAAAGAACAAACTTTCTATATATGGCAAAATCTTGGTCTTTTTCGTTTACTGCCATATCTGGATTTGTAACAAATTCATCAAAAGATTTCGCCTTAAAGTAAAGATTGGAATATGCTTTAACACTGCCACTTTCCAGTTGGTCTTGTGCGTTGAGTTTCTTTTGATAGTGCTTTACAAAATCTTTGAACAACAGATACAGGAACTCCTCTAATATTGTAGGACGGAATTTCCCTTGTGAACTATACAGATTATCCAAGTTGTTATTATGAATGAAGTTGTAATAATCATTCAATAAGTGTACCCTTTTGATTATAGTATCATCAGCAAACCCCTCTAATTTAAGGTTTTCCTCTAAATATGTCACATACTTATTGGCGATTTGCATTAATCGATCTATTTCTTTTGCGTCCTCATGCTTCCTTAATATATTAGACGCATGGCAAAGTTGAGGATACCTCTCGTGATACTCACGGATTATATCAAAACTACTTTTGTTCATTGTTTTATAGAGTTTAATTGTTCGACAACACTTTCAGCTATTGCTTTCGCAAGCAATACCGGTACGGCATTTCCGATTTGTTGGTATTGGCTTAATCCTTTCTCCCATGACATTTTTGTACGCATTCCTTCAAAGAAAAAATCATCAGGGAACGATTGTAAACGCGCACCTTCTCGCGCAGTAAAGTTACGATTAAGATGAGGATGTATGAAATTACTCTGAAAACTTGCAGCAATAGTAGGAGCTGGTTTGTCGCCAAATAAACGCTGATTGTTTTGGTGGAATTTAATCGTTGATTTTTCGGTTGGTGCTCCTCGTTTTAAGGCACCGTGAGTTTCCCAAACATCCAATAAATCTTGTCCAGGTTTAATTGCTTCAAACCGTGCAATCAATCGAGGAGTGTGTTTCATCGCTATATGGTTTAATACATAAGTCGAATGAGTACGCATTAGTCGTTGATAGTCATTCTGTGGCTCTATTGGATATTCTTGTACCTCTGTCCCTTGCCCCGCTCCAATTTGTGGCAAATCACTTATCGCTTCATCTATAGTTACTAAATGGTCTAACTCATATGGTTTAGGATGTTGTGGTTGAATATTCAAATCTTTTCGATAGCCAATGAGGATAACGCGTTCACGATTTTGAGGAACGCCATAGTCCGACGCAACGAGTACTTTATATGCTACATTATACCCGTATTCACCGGCATTAGTAAATTCTTCTACAATGGTTTTAATTACTTCTCCATTCTGCATAGAGAGCAAACCTTTGACATTTTCCATAACGAAGGCTTTTGGAGAGTACCAATTGATAAACTTAACAAAACCGTAGAAGAGTTTATTCCGAGGGTCATCTTTGATTTTATTACGGCGTTTGTTCGCCAGGCTAAATCCTTGGCATGGGGGACCTCCAATTATAATATCTGGTACCTTACCCGCCAGTAAGTCATCCACTTCATTTTTCTCAATATCCGTAATACTCTTGCATAAGAAAGGTGTGTCTGGAAAGTTTCTGCAGAATGTCTTTGCTGCATTTTCATCAATATCAGAAGCAAAGATAGAACGAACACCAACCATACTGAAGCCTTTTGTCAACCCACCGCATCCCGAGAACAAATCAATAGATGTAAGCGCATTGCCATCATATTGTATATGAGGATGGATATTCTCCAGTACTTGTTCCAAAGGACAGGCATTTTTAGGTTGACTTTTAATCTGCTTATATAACTTTTTTAGTGTTGTATCAGTGAATGTATCCCATATCTGTAACCGATGCGATTGATATTGTTCGTATAGATGTTGTACAAATTGCAACTCAAAAACGATGCGTAAATCGTTAGGGTCGTTTTCCTGCGTACCTTCTTTGCGTGTTCCTACTCGTGCAATTTTAATGAGATACAAGTCACGAATACCCGTAAATCCAAGGTTACATTGTTTCCCGAAATAGGGTATAAAATAGAACAACTTATTTAGGGCAATAGTTGACGGAAATTTTCTCCCGGTGTAGTAAATTTGGGCAGAACCATCAAGAAAATGTTGTACATTGTCATTCTTTATATTGCAGATAAGAACATTCTTCGACAAATCCAAGTTGTCAAAATGCCCTTCAGCATCTTGATTATTTACAATCTCTATCGGGTACTCTCCTTGCACACTAAACAAGTCTAATTCCGTGATATGAGATATATGGGTACTATTTGCCATATACAATATTTAATTGTTATCTTTTTTAAGGTGATGCTGTGCGGTGTCCTAAAGCAGACTAATGTCCGTTGGTGTATATATCGTCACCGTTGAGCGAACTCGACTACAAAAGTACTACTTTTATCGCACATACGCAAAAAGCAGACGAAATTGGCAAGGAATCTATACCCCAATGGTTCGGAATAGGCTCGGTTCTCATTCGGGAATCACATAAGAATCACATAAGAATCTCATAAGAATAACATATAGTGATATATTGGTTACAAGGGAGAGGATACGGAGAGGGGTGCGGAAAGGAAAATAGAAGAGAGGAACGAAACAGAAGAGAATGGAAAAAGAACAGGGAATATTTAGCCACTAATTAGCCACTTATATCCATACCACATCCATAGCACATCCATAGCA
>CAVEFV010000103.1:0-6895 GCA_963615025.1 Firmicutes bacterium CAG:95
TTGAGCGTTGAGAGCAGTTTTTTAGTTGATGAGTTGAGGAGTTTATGTGTTTATGTGTGGTTTAATTGGTTGAAGGGGTTAATTGGGTTTAATGGGAATATGTTGTTTGTTCTTTGAAGTGGAGTCGAGAGCCATAGCACGCTATGGCTCTACAGCGGGCATGATGGTTACACCGTTGAATGTTGTGTATTTGTGGGGATTATATAGGTGTGAGGGTAACATATTGTTTTTCCTGCAAAGTGGAGTCGAGAGCCATAGCACGCTATGGCTCTACAGCGGGCATAAGCGTTGGATGAAACATCTATTAGGAGTTGAGAGCCATAGCACGCTATGGCTCTACAGTGGGCAATAAACATACAATTAACAAATAACAAATAACAATTAACAGGCGTAGATGATATGAGAGTCATGGCATGGTATGGCTCTACAGTATACATAAATTAACAATTAACAAATAACAATTAATATATTGAGAGGGCAATTTTGAAGGGGGGTAGTAGGTAGTTTGTATATTCTTCCTATATTCTTCCTATATTCGTCCTATATTCATCTTATATTCATCTTTATAGAACCTTTGTAATTTATAGTATTTATTGGGCTTGGTGGAGGGTTGTTTTTTCGATCGGGGTAGGAAGGGGGACTCTTTGGGGAAGGGAAGATGTTTGTATTGTTTAACAAATTGGAACGGGTGTTTAACGGATTGCGCAGGGAAGGGTGAGGGAAGTAGGGTGTTGAGGGATGTCTCGGGCGGTGATGGTGATGTGAATTTTGGGTGATATTGTAATTTCCTTTGATACAAATTTGTATAATTGGGAAATAACCCTTACTTTTGCCGACACATAAAGGTATATAAAGACGAATGAGACATTATTTTTCATATTTTAATGAGGTATTTCACTCGCAATGGGAAAAGCCTGCTATCTCGGACTTTGACGGAGATATCAGTTATACTTACGGTGAGTTGGCGGAAAGGGTTGCCCGATTGGGGGTATTGTACGAACTATTGGGTTTGCATGCGGGTGACAAGATTGCTATTTGCGGACGGAACTCCTCTCATTGGGCATTGGGTTATATTTCGATAGCAGCGTTTAAGGGCGTTGTTGTTTCTATTTTGCAGGACTTTAAGGGTGAGGATATACAAGGGCTAATCAATCATTCTGACGCACAGATACTCTTGGTTGGTCCATACATTTGGAAGACTCTCCAACCGGAAAAGATGCCGAATCTGCGGGTTATTATTTCGCTGACCGATTTCAGTATTCTGTACACGAACGACCCGTCTTATTCGGATGTGGTTGAGCGGGCTGAGGCTGCTTTTGCGGAGCGATACCCCAAGGGTTTCCATCGGGAAGATCTGGCTTTTCCGACGGATAACATGGATGATTTGGCACTCATCAATTACACTTCCGGTTCGACGGGAATGCCGAAGGGCGTGATGCTGACCTACAGGAGTTTAAGCAGCAATGTGGAGCAGGGTATGTATGTATTGCCCAACAAATGCGGTGAAGAAGTGGTGTCGATGCTTCCGCTTGCGCATGCCTACGGACAGTTGTCGGATTTTCTTCTGCAGTTGGCATCGGGTTGTCATGTTTATTATCTGCGCAAGTCGCCTACTCCTACTACTCTGATGAAGGCATTCCAAGCGGTGCATCCTTATATGATTGTTACGGTGCCATTGGTTATAGAGAAACTCTATAAGAAGAGCATCCAACCGATTATTCAGAAGCCTGTGATGCGGAAACTATGGAACTTGCCATTGACTGCGCCATTTATACGGAGGACTGTGTGCAAGAAACTGATGAAGGCTTTTGGGGGTAATGTCCGTTATTTCTTATGCGGAGGTGCGGCTATCAATCCCGAAGTGGAGCGTTGTTTGATGGATATTCATTTTCCTCTTACGATAGGATATGGTATGACGGAATGTGGTCCGTTGGTGAGTGGTACGCCTCCTAAGAAGTTTGTGGCACGGTCAAGTGGTCAGATCCTGCCGAATATGGAGGCGAAAGTGGTTCCATTGGAAGAAGGAAACCCGTGTGGAGAGATCTATGTGCGGGGTGCCAATGTGATGTTGGGTTACTATAAGAATGATGCAGCGACCCGTGAAGTGATGATGGATGACGGTTGGATGAAGACGGGTGATTTGGGTATAATAGATGACAAGCATTACATTTTTCTGAAGGGTCGCAACAAGAACATGATATTAGGTGCTTCGGGTCAGAATATATACCCGGAGGAGATAGAGGACAAACTGAACAATTTGGAGGGTGTAGTGGAGTCGATTGTTGTCGAGCGCGACGGTCGTTTGTATGGTCTGGTATTTCCTGACTACTCGAAAGACGGCAATCCTGACAAGGGTGAGAAGAGCATTCTTGAGATGATGAAAGATAATCTGAAGAAACTCAATGAGATGTTGCCGTCGTATAGCAAGGTGTCGAATATAGAGATAATGGATAAAGAGTTCGAGAAAACTCCGAAGAAGAGCATCAAGCGCTTCTTGTATAAATGATTGATCGTGAATGGTGTTGCGAAGGTACGAAGGTCGGCAGGCTGATTATTTTATGAATAATTTATCGCAAGGCTTGCGGGTTTGAAAAACTTGTCGTACCTTTGCGTCGTCGTTTCGGACAATTATGGTGCTATCGTCTAGTGGTCCAGGACAACGGCCTCTCACGCCGTAAACTCGGGTTCGAGTCCCGGTAGCACTACAAAGAGATACGCAGTTGTATAAACATGGATATGTTCGCAGTTGCGTATTTTGTTCTTATCAAAACGGTATCTATATGAAAACGAAATTGTTTTATCTTGCGTTGTGCATTTTTGCTATTGGTTTGAGCAGTTGTTCTCATTGTGATTGCGATTCCTACAAAGAGATGAGCAAGATTGTCCTTGATTTGCAGGTAGATGCGAATGAGTGGCAATATAGCAATGCCGCAGACAACAACTATTACTATGCGACATTTACCATACCTGATTTGAATGCGGAGAAATATAATAACGGTCAGATATCCGTATATCGTGAATATGATAGCGGAACCGTGAATGCGACGCAGACACTGTTGCCTGCAGTCCGTCACAAAGAGTATGTTTCCGATGAGGCGACCAATACCTGGAGTTTCTATACAGAGACTATAGATTATGAGTATGGAATAGGCTGGATGACTATCATTTATACGGCCAGCGACTTTGCATACGAATTAGATCCAAAGATTGCCCCAGGTGCCATGCATTTCAGACTGATGATGGTTTGGTGACGGAAGAATTTATCAGAGAGCATCGAGATGCCGATGTGTATGCATTGGCTTTGCAGCGTGGTCGATATCCCGAAGTGGATATCGATTTTGCATTACGGCAGATAGAAGGATATCAGCGTGCCAAAGAAAAGTTGCCGACCCTTGCGGAGACGGAAGGCTGGTGGTTTCCTGCACGATTGAACATAGAACAATGTTCGTCGGAGGTGGCGGCTCGTTACAAGGCATCTTTGGTGGAGGGAGATAGTTTGGTTGACTTGACGGGCGGATACGGTATTGACAGTTATTATCTTTCTGAGAAATTCAGGCATACAGACTATGTAGAACAGCAGTCGGAGTTGTGTGGGATAGCCGAACATAATTTCCGCCTGACGGCTCGTGCGATTGCTGTGCATAACACGGATGGTTTGGATTATCTGCAGACGATGATGCCGGTGGATTGTATCTATATAGACCCTGCAAGGCGCGGGAAAAAGGGCGAGAAGGTGGTTCGTTTGGAAGAGTGCCAACCGGATGTTGCAAGTGTTTACCCGTTACTGCGGGAGCGTTGTCGGGTGCTTTTGTTGAAGTTGTCTCCTATGTTGGATTTAGGAATGGCTTTGCGTGCATTGCCTGCGATGGAGGAAGTACATATCGTGGAAGTGAATGGGGAGGTGAAAGAGTTGTTGATGCTATGCCGATTTGACGGGCATAATCCACTATCTATAAAGGCTGTGCAACTGACGGGAACGGCGAGTAGTACATTCTGCTTCACGCTTGACGAGGAGAAAGAGAGTGCTTGCATAATGGCTTCCCGATTAGAGCGTTATCTCTATGAGCCTTCTCCTTCGATATTGAAAGCGGGTGCCTTTAAGACAGTTAGTGCGAGGTATGGCGTTGCGAAGTTGGCAAGGAATACGCATCTTTATACATCTGATGAGTTGGCTACGGGTTTCGCAGGGCGTATTTTTGAGGTGGTTGGTTTGGTGCAGAAAAGTGCGATTCGAGGTAGGCAATTGAATCTTATCACACGGAACTACCCTGAGACGACCAACGCATTGCATCGGAGTCTGCAATTGCGGGACGGGGGAGAGCAATACTTGATTGGCACAAGACTGGGTGCGCAGCCTGTTCTGATATTGGCAAACAGAGTGCAATAAATGTTGAGAGGGGTGGGGAGGCTTGTTTGTTATGAAAAGGAAAAGATATTGCGTAGATATAACAATAGCCGTATCTTTGTCGGTAAATAGGTTCGTTTATGTCCCTTATTTCTACACTTATTCTCTGTTACAACGAGGAGGCCTCTCTCCTTGCTTTGTACCAAGCCATCTGCACGGTCTGCAATCCGCTGCAGTCTTTGTATAAGGGTCTTAGAATGCCATAATACTCTTCCTGTGAACATACTTGCTAATGCTACGCAGGCTTGTTGCAATAGCATTTTGTTACTAAAAACAGTACAATAATTACTAATTGTAAGATTGTATCATAATAAAATAGCATTATGGTACATTTATTGCCGTGTAGCAATCCGTAACAAACTATGATATTATTAGGACCCATCAAAACGATTACGGTATGAAAAAGGTATTATTTATTACGGCTCTTGCCGTAGCACTCGTAGGGTGCAAGACCAACACTCCTGAAGAAGACAACAACGACTCGGGAGGCACTTTCCCCAGTGGCGGTGAAGTAAGCAGCGACAGCGTCATCGGCAGCACCGACCTTGCCGATTTTGACATTGCATGGAGCAGCGTACCCCTCACCAACGAACCCTCCGACCTCGCCGTTCTGCCCGATGACGGCGGCGATTTCCTCGAGAACTGGGACGCATACAACGACGGCGAACTGACTGCTATTTCCCTCGAATGGAGCGAGAGCGGCGTTACGCAAACCGGTACGGCGAAGAATGTGACGGTCACGATTGACGGCACGGATGTAGTCATCGTAAGCACCAAAAAGAAGATACAGTATATCCTCTCGGGGGCGTGCGCAGACGGCAGTATCAAGATTTACTCAGACTACAAGTTCCTGCTCACGCTCAACGGTTTGACGCTGACCAATCCGACAGGACCTGCTATTGACATTGAGAAAGGCACGACGGCGGAAGAGGACGGCTCGTACCCGCACAAGACGGTGTATATCCAACTCACGGACGGCACAACGAACACCCTCGTAGACGGCACGACTTATACCACCACCGATGGCGAAAAGCCCAAAGCCTGCCTCTTCAGCGAGGGACAACTCGTCTTCTCCGGCGCAGGCACGCTCAACATCACGGGCAACTACAAGCACGCCATCTGCAGCAACGACTATGTGCGTATCCGCCCGGGCGTACAACTGAACCTCACCACCTCGGCGGGCAACGGTATTCACGGCAGCGACTACATCATCGTAGGCGGCGGACTGACGAATATCGAAGTTACTTCCCCGTCGGGCAAAGGTCTGAAAGCCGACTCTATTTATATTGCAGGCGGCAAGACGACGGTGCTTACTTCGGGGACGGGCGAGTACGACAGCGATGATGCGGATGTATCGGCGTGCGCAGGTGTCAAAGCCGACGGGCTGACCATTGCGGGTGGCGAACTCTATCTCAAATCCACGGGCGCAGGCGGCAAGGGTATCTCCGTAGACGGCGACCTCGCTATCAATGCGGGTACAGTGCAGATTATCACCTCTGGCGGTGTCTATCAATACGGTAGCCTCGACACCAAGCCCAAAGGCATCAAAGCCGACAGCAGTCTCGTTATCAACGGCGGCAACATCAAGGTGCGTGCCACAGGTGCGAAAGAGGGCAGCGAGGGTATAGAATCGAAGAACACGCTTGCCATCCACGGCGGCGTAGTGGAAGTGTATACCACCGATGATGCGATCAATGCGACCAACGACATCACGATTGACGGCGGCTATGTCTATGCCTACGGCTCGGACAACGACGGTATCGACTCCAACGGCACGCTGCATATCGGGGGCGGCGTGGTTATCGCATCGGGCACAAGCACGCCCGAGGGCGGCTTCGATTGCGACGAGAACACTTTCGCCATTACGGGCGGCATAGCCGTAGGTATCGGCGGCGACAGCAGTACGCCGACTGCCAACAGTTGCACGCAGAACTCCGTACTCTACAAGGGCAGTTGCGCACAAGGGGCACTCATCACGCTCACGCAGAACGATGCGCCTGTGCTGTCCTACACCCCCGAGAAGACCCTCACGCAGATGACGCTCCTGCTCACCACCCCCGAACTCGCCACAGGTACGACCTACGCGCTCGTTTCGGGCGGTACGCTGAGCGGTGCAACCACTTTCCACGGGCTGAGTATCGGCGGCACACTGAGCGGCACGACCACCTCTGTCACCTCGTTCACCCCGACGAGCGTCGTAACGCAAATCGGCACCAATGGCGGACAAGGCGGTAATCCCGGCGGCAATCCGGGCGGTAACCCGGGTGGAGGTCCCCGATAAAAATGGAATACCAATCTACCAACAAAGAGGCTGTCTAACAACTTTAGACAGCCTCTTCTTATTAAATTGTCAAATCTACTATGCCACATTATGCGGTACATCGTCAATCTATAACGAATGTTCTATTCAGTTTTCCCCTGTTTATATAAGACTAATATAAGGACGATCGCCCTACTGCTACCCTACCACTATCCTACCACTACCCTACC
>CAVEFV010000104.1:0-6822 GCA_963615025.1 Firmicutes bacterium CAG:95
CTATATTCTTCCTATATTCTTCCTATATTCATCCTATATTCGTCCTATATAAATCCTTTGGGATTAGTAGTAAATACTTGGCTTGGCGAATGGCAGTTTTGAGGGAAGGGGTATGATTTGGTGATTAAATCAGAAAAGAAAAAGACTATTTTTTTAAGCACAAGTATTGCGAGGTTCAAAGAAATGTCGTAATTTTGCAAGCCTTTTCGGAATAGGCTCATAGAAGAAGCACTCTGTTTGCAGACAGACAGAAGTTTGGCTCGCCTACCCGATATAACTATTAAATTATAGAATATGTACGCAATTGTAGAAATGCAGGGACAACAGTTCAAGGCAGAGGCCGGCAGATGGTTGTTCATTCATCGAGTTGAGCAAGCCGAAGTAGGTTCTACTTTGGAGTTTGACAAGGTGCTTTTGATAGACAATGACGGTGCAATAGAAGTAGGCGCACCAGTAGTATCGGGAGCAAAAGTGGTATGTGAAGTATTGGACAATGAAGTTCGCGGGGAGAAAGTGTTGGTTTTCCACAAGAAACGCCGCAAAGGATTCCGTAAGTTGAACGGTCATAGACAAGATTTCACAAAAGTGTTAGTTAAAGAAATTGTTAATGCTTAAGGAAGGCAGGTTATAGAAACCTTCATCGTCCTTAAAAAAATAGTGACATTATGGCTCATAAGAAAGGTGTCGGTAGTTCAAAGAACGGCCGTGAATCAGAAAGTAAACGCTTAGGCGTAAAGATTTGGGGCGGACAGTTTGCTAAAGCGGGCAACATTATCGTTCGTCAGCGTGGTACGGTACACAACCCAGGTGCGAACATGGGTATGGGTAGTGACCACACATTGTATGCCCTTGTAGATGGTATCGTAACATTCCGTAGGCGTAAGAACGACAAGTCTTATGTATCAATAGAGCCTATTGCTCAAGCAGAGGCTTAAGAATAGGGTTGGACTGACTGCGATGTCAGTATATTATTATCTCCCGTCGCTTCAGGACTAATCCTTCGAGCAACGGGAGAAAATTTTTATTAGACAATTGTACGATTGACGATTAGACAATTGAGGGATTAAGAAACAGAATTATATGCTCACACTTAAACAGATTTATGATAACAAGCCGGGCGTTATAGCAGGCTTGAACAAGAAACATTTCTCGGATGCGGCAGAGGTAATTGAGAAAGTTATTGCGCTTGATACACAGCGCAAAGAGGCTCAACAGCAGAAAGACAATGCAGCCTCAGAGATGAATAAGATATCTAAATCGATTGGTGTATTGATTGGTCAGGGTAAGAAAGAAGAGGCAGAGGAAGCCAAGAAGACGACTGGTGCTTTGAAGGAGCGTATTGCACAGTATGAGGCACAGATGTCGTCGGTGAGTGAAGAGATGACGCAGTTGTTGCTGACTATACCTAATGTGCCGTACGATATTGTGCCGGAGGGAGTTTCTGCGGAAGACAACTTGGCTGTACGTATAGGCAATTGGCCCAACCAACCTATGATAGATGTTATCAGCAGGGGAGAGGGTGTACTGCTGAAGGATTGGCGCGGGGATGTGGATGAAGAGATTGCCGCAGAGCGTATTGCGAAGAGTGAGAGATTGCCTCACTGGGAATTGGCAAAGAAATATAACTTAATTGATTTTGATTTGGGCGTGAAAATATCGGGTGCCGGTTTTCCTGTCTATATAGGTAAAGGGGCGCAACTACAGCGTGCGTTGATTAACTTTTTCTTGGCTGAAGCCAATAAGGCCGGTTATACGGAAGTGATGCCACCTACAGTGGTGAATGCGGCTTCGGGTTACGGAACGGGACAATTGCCGGATAAAGAGGGGCAGATGTATCATTGCGAGGTGGATGATTTGTACTTGATACCTACAGCGGAGGTGCCAGTAACCAATCTGTATCGTGATGAGATACTTGATGAAAAGGACTTGCCGATCAAGAACTGCGCTTATACGGAGTGTTTCCGTCGTGAAGCGGGTTCATACGGTAGGGATGTGCGAGGTCTGAACCGTCTGCATGAGTTCAGCAAGATAGAGATAGTGCGTGTTGATACTCCTGAACATAGCGACGCGAGCCACAAGGAGATGTTGAATCATGTAGAGGGATTGCTCAAGAAATTGGAGTTGCCTTATCGTGTATTGCGCCTGTGTGGGGGAGATATGTCGTTTACTGCGGCACTGTGCTATGACTTTGAGGTATATTCAGAGGCACAGCATCGTTGGTTGGAGGTTTCTTCGACCTCGAACTTTGATACCTATCAGGCCAACCGTTTGCATTGCCGTTATCGCCGAACGGAGGACAAAAAGGTGATGCTTTGTCACACCTTGAACGGTTCGGCGTTGGCGTTACCCCGTATTGTTGCGGCTCTATTGGAGAACAATCAGACGGAGGAGGGAATACATATTCCGGCGGCTCTTCAGCCTTATACAGGTTTTGAGTGGATAAAATAGTATAGGATATATACTCTGAAAAAGGGCCCATTTACAAGAAATGAGCCCTTTTGTTTTAGTATATGAAAAGTATGTCGTATCTTTGTATCGATGGAATATGCCCGAATTGTTCCATGAACGGCAGGCTGTTTATGGGGCATTGCAAAATGAATAGGATATGTTAGAAGTACTAAAATACACGATTCCTGCTTTGGTGGTACTCTTGGCGAGTTGGCTTGCCACTGAGAAGCAGATGAAGAACGAGGCTGCTCGTAGAAATTTTGAACTCCGTAAGCAGTCGCAAAAGATTATCTCTTCGGTTCGTCTGCAGGCCTACGAACGGTTTACGCTATATTTAGAGCGGATGGAGCCGAGTCGGATGCTGCTCCGTTTGGATGTGAGTGCGCTGACCTGCCAACAACTTCAGCAGCAACTACTTGAGATTATCCACACGGAATTCGACCATAACTTATCGCAACAGATATACATCAGCGATGAGGCGTGGAGCGGTATCGTTATGGCAAAAGAGGAGATGCTTCGTTTTGTAAACACCTGTTCGCAACAGTTTGCTGCGACGGATGATGCGATGATGATGGCGAAATTGTTGATTTCCAGTTATGCGATGAACGGGGAGACTCCTACTCAGCGTGCATTAGAGAAACTGAAAGAAGAGGTGAGAACATTGCTATGAGGCATGTTATGAAGTTGGTACGGAATTGTCTGCTTGGGCTTGTTGGCGTGTGTTGTCTGTTGACTAACTGCACCGTTGAGAGTGAGTGTCGGCAGGATTATACAGCCAGGCTACAGGTTGTTCTTCAGGTTGATTCTGTTACATTGAGCAATGATACTATCCGTCAAGAAGGACTTGACAGCATCCGTCTGTGGGGCGCAGGGAAAGACTCGTTGTGGCTTAATAATCAGAAGAATGTATCGTCGTTGAGTTTGCCATTGCGTGTTGATACAACCTGCACGGAGTATGTTTTTGCGCTTGGCGATTCGGGAGAGGAACATTTCTATATTTATCATCAGAATAATCCGACCTTTGTGTCTCTTGCCTGCGGGTGCTTTGTTTATTATACGATTGACAGCATTACTTGCGACGGGCGGTGGATTGACAAGATAGAGATACTGAATGCGCAAGTGGAGAATGTGGGACAAGATAACGCGCGATTCCATATCACCCTGAAACCATGAAGAAGAGGTCGTTGTTGATATATTTATTGTTGTGTCTATCTCTTTTCGCATACGGAGAGGCGGCAAAGGATAGTATATGGAACGGTCTTAATCTGAGGATAGATTTGGGTACGCCCATCTTAGAAGCGGCGATGAGCAGGGGTAAGGTGCAGAGTTATGAGATGATGCTCAATGCGAACCTGTGCCATCGGTTTTTCCCTACAATAGAGATGGGTTACGCACAAGCCCGTGCTTCGACCGAAAGGGGACAGTTTCGAGGGTTGGGTGGTTTTGGGAGGATAGGACTTGATATTAGTGCGCTTAAGAAGCACAGGGAGTCTGATAATAAGTTACTTGTAGGACTGAGGGTTGGTACTGCCGTGCAGCAACACAGTTACAGCGGGCTTTATTTGCCCAACGATTATTGGGGGAAAGATGTTACTATTGACTATCCTGCGCAAGTGCGGTGCGATGTATGGGGAGAGGTTGTTGCAGGCGTGCAAGTGAAGGTGTATAAGCATTTTCATATGGGGTGGAGCGTACGATTGAAGATATTGATGACCCGCAAAGAAAACAAGTTGACAGCATATTATATTCCCGGTTTTGGTTACCGGCAAGATACAAATTTCGGTCTGAACTATTACTTGGGATGGACATTCTAATACAAATACAAATATACTAATACTAATAATAGATATGAACAGCACACAACTCATGAACCGAGCTGCGGACAACATCCGCATTCTCGCAGCAGCAGCAGTAGAAAAAGCCAAAAGCGGACACCCCGGTGGTGCAATGGGCGGAGCAGACTTTATCAATGTGCTCTACTCCGAATTTCTCGAATATGACCCAGAGAACCCCGAATGGGAAGCACGCGACCGCTTCTTTCTCGACCCCGGACACATGGCGCCGATGCTCTACGCACAGTTGTGTCTGATAGGCAAATACACAATAGAAGACCTAAAGAACCTGCGTCAATGGGGCAGCGTAACGCCCGGACACCCCGAACGCTGTGTGGCACGAGGCATAGAGAATACTTCGGGGCCGCTGGGACAAGGACATACCTTTGCCGTCGGTGCCGCCATCGCTGCCAAATGGTTCCATGCACGATATGGTGCAGTTCATAATCCTACCATATACGCCTTTATCTCCGACGGAGGCATACAAGAAGAGATTTCGCAAGGCGCTGGACGCATAGCAGGACACCTCGGGCTGGACAACCTCATCATGTTCTACGACTCGAACCGCATCCAACTCTCGACGGGTTGCGAAGAGGTAACGAGCGAGGATGTGGCTGCCAAATACGAGGCATGGGGCTGGTTTGTACAAGAGATACCGGGCAACGACCCCGACGCCATACGAGAAGCATTACACCGTGCCAAAGGCGAGAAACAGCGTCCGAGCCTTATCATCGGGCATACGGCAATGGGCAAAGGTTGCGTAACCGCTGACGGAGAGAACTGGGAAGGCAAATGCTCGACACACGGGCAACCGCTGAGCAAATCGGGGGCTTCGTTTGAGGCGACCATCAAACACCTTGGTGGCGACCCGGAGAATGCGTTCTGCATATTCCCCGAAGTGCAAGCACTCTACGACGAGCGTGCCATTGCGCTGCGCGAACTGACCAACCGCAAGTATGCAGAATACCATGCATGGGCAGAGCAGAATCCGCTGGCAGCCAAAGAATACGAAACCTTCATGAGCGGCGAAGTGCCCTGTATCGATTGGAGCGAGATAGTACAAAAACAAGGTGCTGCGACCCGCAATGCATCGGCAACTGTGCTGTCGTATCTGGCAGAGCATGTTGGCAATATGATTGTATCGTCTGCCGACCTGAGCAACTCGGACAAGACAGACGGCTTCCTCAAAAAGACCCATACCATACGCCGAGGCGACTACACGGGGCAGTTCTTGCAAGCAGGCGTAAGCGAACTGACCATGGCGTGTGTATGTATCGGAATGTCGCTGCACGGAGGTATCATTCCCGCCTGCGGTACATTCTTCGTATTCAGCGATTATATGAAGCCTGCTGTACGCTTGGCTGCACTCATGGAAGTGCCTGTGGTATTCGTATGGAGCCACGATGCATTCCGTGTGGGCGAAGACGGGCCGACACACGAACCTGTAGAGCAAGAAGCACAGATACGGCTGATGGAGAAACTGCACAACCACTCGGGCAAACCCTCGATGTTGGTACTGCGTCCCGCAGACGCCGAAGAGACAACTATGGCATGGCGACTGGCGATAGAGAACACGGCTACGCCTACTGCACTGATACTCTCACGACAGGACATTGCGCCCGTGCCGAACACCTGCTTAGAAGGCTTCCGCAAAGGGGCATACATCGTAAGCAAGGATGAGAACCCGCAAGCCGTGCTGTTGGCGTCAGGTAGCGAGGTCAGCACACTGATGGCGGGAGCAGAACTGCTGCGCCAAGAGGGCATTCGCCTGCAGATAGTGAGTGTTCCAAGCGAGGGACTATTCCGTCAGCAACCCAAAGAATATCAAGAGGAAATATTGCCGAAGGGTGTAGTACGCTTCGGGCTGACCGCAGGATTGCCCTGCACACTCGAAGGATTGGTAGGCGAAAACGGCAGCGTATGGGGATTGTCCTCATTCGGGTTCTCTGCGCCATACAAAGTTCTCGACGAGAAACTCGGATTTACGGCGGAGAATGTGTATAAGCAGGTGAAAGGGTTGCTGTAAAAACGACTGAAGATTAGAGAATTGATACATAAGTTCACATTAGAATCGCAACACGAACTATCACAAAAACACTCAACAGAATACAACAAAAACACTCAACGCCATTGCGCATATTAGAAAATTATTGCACGTTTGAAACTATAAATACACAGCAATGCTGAATACAATTATCCTTGACTTTGGCAGTGTGCTGGTGGATTGGAATCCGCACTATCTGTACGACCCGTATTTCGGCGATAAGGAGAAGACAGATTGGTTTATTGCCCACATCTGTACACCGGAATGGAATGCGCAGATGGATGCCGGGAAGCCCTTTGCAGAGGGCATTGCCGAGAAAATAGCCGAACACCCCAAATACGAGAAAGAGATACGCCTCTATTGGGACGAATGGGACAAGATGATGGGCAACCAAATAGAGGGTATGCAGGAACTGCTCGAGGAACTACGACATAAAGGCTATCGCCTCTACGGGTTGAGCAACTGGTCGGCAGAGACCTTCCGGCAAGTGCGCCCACG
>CAVEFV010000105.1:0-6766 GCA_963615025.1 Firmicutes bacterium CAG:95
TAAACCCAATTAACCCTTTCAACCAATTAAACCACGCATAAACACATAAACTCCTAAACTTATCAACAAAACAACTTCCCTCAACTCTCAACTCTAAACACTCAACATCTATCAACTTTCAACTCCAAACTATCAACTTTCAATCCCTCATTCCTAATTCCAAATTCCTAAATGCTTATGAACTGCCCGCTACTCCCACAAAAGACTATAAAACAAAAGATGCCGGCAACTACTTACCGGCATCCCTTTATTTATGGATTATATCAATCAACGCATTGCTGTACGAGGCATAACTTGCAGTTTTTCAGCCTTACCAAGATTAACCTTCTCACCTTTCATAACTCTATTAAGGTCATTCCTTGTCTTAATAAAGGAAGGAGCAGACTTGACGCTGCTGCCTGAAGCGTAATGCAATACATAAGAAACCTTCTCATAAGGCTGTTTGAGATCTGCCACGATCTTTCCTTCTTCATTTAAGTAAGCATTTTCCCAGTCAATAGCAATACCATAGTAATCGCCGAACCACTCGAGAGTAAGGTCATATACAGTACCGGCATACTTTCCTTCGTCATCAAAAGTATAACCAATGTAACCATCTGGAATGATACCATCAAATACATTATAATAATTTACTCCGTCAGCATCTATAGTACACTCGCCCCAATGCGCACCATAAGCACCTTTGGTATAAGCAGCAACAAAGGCATCCTGTGTAACAATAGTCTCGTCGTCGAATACTGCACCTACTATAGCAGGATCAAAGTAACCTGCTTGACTAGCCCACTCTGTATCTAATGAATCATTACGGAATATGGCAAAACGATCCGAGAACATTTGACCATCGTATTCACTAGATTTGTCGTTTATAAAATAGAGTGCTACATCTGCAAAGATAGCATATCCTTCACCATACAATGTCTCGCTATCAAAACTTAAATTATCAGGCAACATAGCGGGAATAAGACAAGTAACACTATTCAATTGAACCTTATAAGTTGTACCATTTATGGTAGTATCCATTACATCTCCTATAGGAGTTTTGGTTGCTGGAAAATACAAAATATCTGCAAAATATATCAAGTTTTCGTATGCATCTACAGTTACTTCACAAGTAGCAGTAAGTTCATCCACCTGAGCAGTAATAGTAGCATGACCAATAGTATCCTTAGCAGCAATTATACCCTTTCCGATAACCTTTACTATATTGGTATCAGAAGAAGTCCATGTTGCATCAGGATGAGCAGCACTTGCAGGCTGATACAACAGAGAGATCTGTGTTGTATCACCACTAATCATAGTAAGGCTGTTCGGTTTCAAAGAAATAGAGGTGTACTTGTTGTCTTCTACAGGAGGATTACACCCTACCAACACAACTGCTAAAGCAATAGCAGCACAATAAAGAATCTTTTTCATAATCTTATTATTTTAATTTGTTAGTTAAATACTGTTCTGTTAGTGTCTTGGAGCCTGCTGCAATTCTTCCGTATTAGTGATATAAGGATTATACCGAGTCTCACTGGAAGGTATTCGCCAGTTAAAGGCAATAGTACTATAATCCACAGTAGCCCCCTTTCGTGTAGTCCAATGGTTGTTACCTAAGGTCTGCGTATGAGATAGCCGCTTCACTGTCTGCATACCATAACCTTCTCCCCACAACTCAACACGCCAGTTGTATATTATAGCATCCAACAATGCATCGGCAGTGGTTAGAGTTGCCTTATAGTCACCATACAGCGTAGCCGCATCAGGGTCATCTAATAGTCGCTCCGACATGATAGCATCCAAATACGATAAAGATGCAGTCAAGTCGGGAGTAGTCTGTTTAAGAGCAGCCTCCGCAGCAATCAGGTAAACAAACTCTATACGCATAAATACATTATCGTTAAGCCAATTACGGTCCAATAAATTCAAATTATAAACATCTTTAGTGGCGACATTATAAAACTTACCCTCCGGAGCATAACTCTTGCTCTTATTAAACCAATTCACACGACCATCCCAGCCCATCTTTTCAATCAACGAATAGAGAGCATCGTCGCAACCTTTAATGTCGCCCGCAGCAGCATAAGAGTAAGTATGTACATCGCACTGCCCGAAGAACGAGCCTAATGCTGTACTCGTCTCTACAATTACATTCTGTCCCCACATCCACGAAGATTCTGATACATCCGAAAATCCTGTGGTGAGCAATTTTTCATTAGGCAGAATAGTAAAGCCGTTGCCTTCTATCACGGTCTTTGCAAGTTGATATGCCTTACGATAAGAGGCGGTATCACCCATATTGATATAGGCATAAGCCAATGTGGCACGAGCGACATCCGCATTCATCTCTAACTTCGATTGACGGTCAGCACCTGCTTTATTATAGGCATCCATATAGTCGATACCCGCAAGTAGGTCTTCTTCTATACGGGCATACACAGCAGCAGCCGTAGCACGAGGTGCGCCCAATAAATCTTTGTCCAAGAACTCTGTTTCCGTGTAGATAGGAACAGTCAATTCTGTTTCAAAGTCAATCAAATCAGATGGGTTTGCAAAATAACGCATCAAGCCTGCATAAGCCCAACCACGCATAGCGAGCATCTCACCATAATAGAAACCATTGGTAACATTGCTGCTCTTTTCTACAGGCAACGCAGGTGCCTTCGGCTCACCTTCTCCACCCTCTAATTGTTCGATAGAAGTAATTACCGTATTACACAATCTAATGATACGGTAATAATAGTACCAAGTACTTGAAGCGCGATACGCATAAGACAGCCCCTGATCATCTGTGGAGAACCAACCATAGTACTGCGTACTCATAGCCATGTCCCCACTTGTAAAGTCGCCATACATATCGAGCGAGCGTTGACCAAAACTATCATGATCACTGTACTCATAAAGTATAGAATAGATTGCACGGGCGGACCCCTCTATTTTATCTTCAAGTCTATTATACTGGTCATCAAGTATTGTACCGTTTTGAGGTTCCTTGTTCAAGAAACTATCGGCGCATGAAGTCAGCAGCAGGGTAAGACCTACCATATATGCTATATTATTCCATTTCATAATATCTTCGTTTTAATAGTTTTCTAATATAATACTCTCAATCCTTAGAATGTAAACCGAACACCGCCCATTATAGTGGATAGTGGTGTATATTGGTGGGTGTTGGATGAACCGTCGGCACTAACCATAGGGTTGTAGCCTCGTCTTGCAGTAGCAATACACAGGTTGTCGCCTGCTACCCACAACTGCAGACTTTCCAACTTGATTTTTTCAATCAACTTCTTCGGGAAGCGATAGCCAAGACTGATATTGTTTAGCGACAGATACGAATTGCTTGTAAGGAAACGGTCAGAATACATCGCCGAATATGTATCGTAGTTGTTATCCAACTTCGGGTATATACCTCCGCCCCATTCAGTCCAGGCGTTCCTCATATCTACATGCCAATTGGTTTTACCCACCTGATCTGGAGTCATCAATGTATGATAAACATAGTCATATCCCCAGCCGCCAATACCATAGGAGCAAGAAGCAGACAGTGTTACGCCATATACTTCGAGGTCAAATCCGAAGCCGCCACTCAAATCGGGGATACCCGATTTAATCTTGCCGCGTTTGTCGGTTACATAAAGACTTGTCGCGTATTGTGCTTCGGTTCCGCTAACCGTTACCTTCTGTATATCTGCGTCGGGGTTTTTAAGTGTGTATTCATATAGTGAGGCGATGTAGTTAGCACCCGTAGCGATAGTAGCCTCCTGGAAATCTGAAGCCTTAGGATCAAATTCGCCTTTGCTTGCATCGTAGTACACATCATATAGCGCATTACCATTATCGTCGATGCCTGCATAGTGGGGCATATAATTGTCGTAGATAGAGTGTCCGACACTCATACCACCACTCATTACCATTCGTTCTACTGTACCATCGGCATTTACCTTGTCGATAGGCATCTCGAGCATCTTATTGGCATAGTGTGAACCATTGAGTCGGATATCCAATTTGACATTACGCGTATCGACTGCGTGTATATTGAACTGGAATTCTATACCTTGGTTCGCCATTTTAGCATCGTTGGTATAGTAGCCTGCGTAACCTAATGAGGTCGCTACATATCTACTGAAGATCATATTGTCGGTTTTCTTATAGAAATAATCGATTTCAGCAGACAAGTATTTGGATATGTCGAATTCAAGTCCCACATCAACCATTTGTGCGCGCTCCCATGTTAGATTGGGTGTGCCACGGAAGCCCCAAAGATAACCGGTGGTGTTATCAACATTGATGATGGAATATTGGTCGCTATACAGATAACTACCGATCTCCTGATTACCGAGTATACCCCAACTGATGCGCAATTTACCGTTCTTAAGGATATCAATATCTTGCATAAACGATTCGTTAGTAAAATTCCAGGCTGCACCTACTGATCCGAAGTGTCCCCAACGGTGTCCCTTAGCAAATTTGCTCGATCCATCAGCACGGTAGTTAGCAGTGATCAAGTAGCGTTCATCGTAGCCATAACTTACTGTAGCCAAATAACTCTCGAGGGTTGCTGCTTGAGAGCCGCCGGAAATACCATTCATGATGATAGCGTTGTTGAGTTCCGGTACACTGTTGTCGGCAAGACCTTTCTGTGCAGCGTAAAGATAGTTTACGGTGTAGTAGTTGGTCTCATGACCTGCCAAAGCACGGATGGAGTGTTCACCAAAGGTGTTGTTATACTCCAACAGTTCGTTTGCAGTAACGCTCAAATAGTTGTATTGTGTGGTAGAGATATATCCCGTACCTGCTCCGTCGCCATAATACTTATTGGTCAGATCATTTGAGCGTGAGCCTAAATACTGTGCGCCTACATTGACTGTGAATTTAAGTCCTTTGTAGAGTTTGAACTCCAAAGACCCCGTAGTGGATACCTGATGTTGTTTTGTTTGCTTTTTATCGAGGCTCAATGCACCTGCGGGGTTGATACCAAGACCGAATGCGCGTTCAGTGGATGTCCCATTGACGGCGGTTGCATAGTCGTAGGCATAGCCGGAATGGTACGGGCTTGTTGCCAGTGAGCCATCAGCATTACGCAAATAAACAGGATAGATAGGCGGAATAACATTGACATAATAGAAACCGTTGTTCATTGTTACACCGCTGCCAGAACCAGTCTCCTGTGTAGGATTGTTCATCTCGGAATAGGCATAGGCGATATTGAGTTTGCCCTTTAACCATTTTTTGGCTTCATGTTCGATGTTGGAACGAACAGAGAAGCGATTATAATCGGACGACCTATAGTATCCTTCGTCTTTCAGATAGCCGAAAGAAGTATAGTAGTTGGTTTTCTCGTTACCGCCTCTAATTTTAACTGTGGCTTCTGCTTTCTGTCCCACACGAAATATGGCGTCTTCCCATGACTCCAAGTCAGTATATCCCTGGCGGCGTGTTACCTCTTGCGAGAATGACGGATTAACAGATCCATCGCCTGCATAAGGATTGATAAGCAGGTTTCCTTTGGCTGCAGAACTTGAACCGTCTAACGACCACAGGTTGTAGTATGCAGGAATACCATTGCTTCCCACCAAGTTATTGTTTGCATAGGTGACTGCACCTTTCTCGTTGCCTCCATTTGCACGGTTAAAGTTATAGAGTCCGGTCCATCCTAATACCATATATTCTTCGGGGCTGGTGATAACATCGTAGAGAGGCAGCAGGTGCATGTTTGCACCATACTTGACATCGACATCGATTTTGGCTTCGTCGCCTGATGTACCTTTCTTGGTGGTGATAAGAACGACACCGTTTGCACCACGAGAGCCGTATAGAGATGTGGCCGTAGCATCTTTGAGGATGGTAGTAGAAGCAATGTCTCCCGGATCGATAGCCGATATATCGCCATCGTAAGGAACACCGTCGACCACATATAGCGGTGTAGAAGAAGCGTTGATAGAGCCTAATCCACGAATGCGGATTGTGGCGTTGGTACCCGGTTGGCCCGAAGTGTTGATTACCTGCACACCTGCAACTTCTCCTGCGAGTGCTTTGGATATTTCAGAAGGGTTTTTCTTTTCAATATTCTCAGCATTTACTGCTTGTGCCGACCCTGCGAAACTCCCCTTAGGTGTATTGCCATAGGCTACTGCAATGACCTCTTGCAGCATCTCTGTCGATTCGTGCATGACAATACGCATATTCGTACGGATTGGTACCTCTTGTGTTCTCATACCCATGTATGATACAGTAAGCGTTTTTGCTGATGCCGGTACTGTCAGTTCAAAATTCCCATCATAGTCAGAGATCGTACCCAAAGTAGAGCCTGTAACCAAGACACTTGCTCCGATGACAGGTTCTCCTTTTTCGTCTACGACAATACCACTAATCTTTTGACTTTGAGCGAAAATACTCATGCTCAAAGCACAAAGAGTGATTAATGTAAACAATTTCTTCATAAACCAAAATTTTATTAACTCTTATTTTGTTGTTTTTTCGTTGATTTCGTGTTGCAGTTAGCCAATTTATAGGAAACTGTTTGCAAAAATAGAATACTTTTTTTTTACTTCCAAGCATTTGGAAAGAAAAATGCGTTTTTTTATTGCAAAATGTTGTTTTTTGGTTTGTATGGGCTTCGGGTTGGCAAGCAGAAGCGTTTGTGGGTTTATGGTTGAAAGCAGATATTTGAGAGAAGTTGAGTGTTTAGAGTTGAGCGTTGAGGGCAGTTTTTTAGTTGATGAGTTGAGGAGTTTATGTGTTTATGCGTGGTTTAATGGGTTGAAAGGGTTAGTTGGGTTTA
>CAVEFV010000106.1:0-6506 GCA_963615025.1 Firmicutes bacterium CAG:95
ATATGAAAATCATTCCGTTACAGCAATTTTAGGTACAAGAAATGTCTATTAGCCCCTTTCTTGTAGGTGGCTACATGGTCGTTCCACGTGCGCAAGTCCATAAAGAGTATCTCCCCTTCGCGGTTGCGTTGCTTGCGCCCGTGCTACTCTCCGCCACGCTTGTTTTGGTTGAGAATCCATAGTGTAACCGATATATCGGTGACATAGAACATCTCCCGCGGCAGGATAATAATCGCCTCCACCTTGTCGTTCTCTATGAGCCGTTGGCGGATAAGGTGCGCGTCCTGTCAAACGTGCGTTGCAGCGGTTGGTACTCAACGAACTGAGCAAGCAAATCATTGCCGGTCGTGTGGACAACAAGCGCCCCGTAATAGTGGAACTCCGCGACGGAGAACTGCACTTCAAGAACTAAAAGTGCATAGCAAATAATAAGAAAGGCTGCCAGACAATGGGTCGGGCAGCCTTGTTCTTATTCTGCATACTCTACTTTTGCAGAGAATAGAACCTCGAAGCGTTTTGGTAGGTTAGTTTGAGGTAGTCCGTGGCAGAGAGTGCTGTTTGCAGTTGAGATAACAGAGCAGCATAATAGCCCTCGAAATCGTAGTGGGCTATATCATGACCTTGCAGCACGCCGTAATAGTAACCCATTAGGGGCAAATCTGTGCCCCATAACATTCTGTCTATCAGCCCTGCATTGACCATTTGCACAATATCCTCAAGCGGCGTAAATGCCGTATCTGCCCACGCATTGGGACATGATTGCATGATACGAATAGTTTGGTTTACGGGGCGACTGTGCGCTAAGATAAATACCTGCTCGGGGTGGGATTGTATCAGCGGCGCATAGTCATCGGGATAGCACTTTTCATTGCCCGTATGGAAGAGAATAGGCAGGCGCATCTCTTGCGCCAAGTCCACCACTTGTTGCATTAACGCACCCGTTGCCTCTCCCCAGGCGCCACGCTGAAGATAGTTATGCACCTTAATACACTGCCAACGGATACCACTATCTCGAAACTGCCGAATACCACCCGTCTGCAACATACGAGGCGTTACCCACAAGACGGGAACGATAGGAATATCCGTCTGCGAGAGTAGTTGCCCAAACTCCGCCAACACCTTGGGGTAGTTCTCTTCGGCTATCGTGGTAGACGATACAGCAATGCCCGTAACGCCGGATTGCTTACAGGCATCGAGTACCATCTGCGGGCTGAAATACACATTATTGTAGAATAGCCCGATATGAACATGCGAATCAAATAACATCGTTATTGGTTGTTGGCTGCCATGTACTCCTCGACTATTTTCTTGTTGAGGAACGCTACATCGCAGAAATGCTTGTTAATCTTGAACATATCGCCATTGCTCTCGTTGTAGTTGCGAACCAAACACATTGCACAAAAGTTGCGGGCTTCGCAATGCAGACACTGCGGAAAATCACCTTGCGTAACGGCACGCACTTTCTCCAACTGTTCGGAATGCTCCCATATCTCTTGAAGCGACTGCTTGTACACATTGCCGACCACCATGGACTGCCAACCTGCACAGGGATAGACATCACCACTCTCCGTGATACAGCAGTCGTTGATGCCTGCCCCGCAGAGAGGTTGTTGAGCAAAACGCTCTTCGCTGACCGTGATCGCCTCTGAGATAGGATGTTGCTTGAGAGTATGCTCTTTGTAGTCTCTATCCCAAGTTATAATATCCCGCAGCAGGTACTCTGTCTCTTCGAGCGAAAGGCGATTGGCGAGATTAGAAGTATCGAAGTTGGCTTCCGCCATCATAATATAGTCAGTCTGCGCCTTACAACGAAGCGACTGTGCATACTGCAAGACATCGGCATAGCCCTTGTAGTTGGCTTTCATCACCGGACAGGAAATCTGTACGGGTATATCTGCTGCCACGAGTTTCTCGATAGCGGCTTTGGTCTTCTCACACGAACCGGGGACAGTGGTGATAAAATCGTGGATAGCAGGATCCATACTATAGAGCGAAGTCTGTATCAACGATACATTGGCTGCCTTGATAAATGGTATCTGCACATCCTTGAGGGCAATAAGGTTTGAGAGGATAGAAATCTGCATATCCTTCTCACGGCAGTATTGCATAATGCGGATAATGTCCTTATGCATAAAAACTTCGCCGCCAGACAAAGTAATATGCAATCCGCCCAAGGCTGCAAACTCATCGATAATGCTCTTGACTTTCTCAATGGGCATATCTGCGCCATCGTTCTTTTTCTCGTTCGGGATATAGCAGTGAATACACCGCTCATTGCAGCGGCTGGTCAGTTCGAACTGAATGGCATTCAGCCGAGGGTGTCGCTGCGTGGCTTCCAATACATAGTCTTGGGTATAATTGAGAACCGTCGGGGTGTCCTCTTGCGTAAAATCATCCACTAAGGTTTTCGGATTCTCCATCGCGTAGGAGAAATCCGTATCTTTCTCGTTCAGTTCGGCTTCGCTATCACCCGTTACGAGAAAGAGGTGCGCTGCCAAGTCTTCCACAAAGTCCGTAAAGTCTTGACGCAGTTTCTCGGCTGGTACAC
The DNA here is from genome assembly GCA_963615025.1 of Firmicutes bacterium CAG:95. Lineage (GTDB taxonomy): Bacteria > Bacteroidota > Bacteroidia > Bacteroidales > Paludibacteraceae > Colicola. The sequence continues at coordinate 2,549 of CAVEFV010000106.1, forward strand.
TGTTTCCATAAAGTACTTGCAAGCGTGCGACAATCTCGTCCACGGACTGCGGCTGACGGCTAATCTCGTGCAGGAAATCCGCACCCGTTTCATTGTATATGCGGTCGTGCCGCGTCATCTGGTTAATAATATATCCGCACCCATCCCAGAAGCGGATAAAAGTGTTCTTCGTTTGGCGTAGTAACATAGACATTAAATTATGTAGCATTTATTGGCGAGATTGAATTAAAATCCAATCTCGCCAATATCATCTATTTTTGTGCATAGAATCCTTCTGCATAATTATATACACCTTGTGGATATTCGTAAACATCCACTCTATCAATTATTTTATGACAATGAGGACAAGTAATCGAAACATCACAATGGTGTACATATTCGCCTCCCATTTTTCTACTATCGACTAATTCGCCTTCAAAACTTTGCCAATCGATATCATAATCAAATGTATGCTTTAACTCCGTCTCTATTTTTATAATCATAATCGTATACTCTTTGTATTTTTAAAAGCCCCTTTTGCCTCACTCAAAAGGGGCTATGAAATTACGTCGCAACCTTATGTGAGGTGGCATTTAAGATGCATTTTTAAGCTGCTACTTCGCAATCAGCACAATGAGCAAAATAAATATTATTACCTTCTTGGCGTCTTGTAGTGTCATTGCCAGTGCGGGTGTGAGTTGGGCAACCTGCGGCATAAGAGCCAGTTGGAGCGTTCTTTGCGAACAGTTCTACATTTTTGTAACTTTTCATAAAACTAAAAATTTGATTGTGCTATGTGCGCTTGCACGTTATTGATAAAAATACACACATCCGCACACAATGTGTGATAGGTTATAGTTTCTTGCTTTGCTTTGAGAGAAGGCAACCATTCGGCAAGTGCGGGCACTCTACAGATTTGCTATAACTGCATACAGCAGCGTATGAACAATTGTTTCCTCTCCTATGTAGTTTCTTCATCATCATACTTATATTATATGCCTATCGACTCTTTAATTAACTGTTTGCCAATGCACAGAGCTCTACTCTATTCATATTTTTACCATAAGATGTAAATTTAAAGAGAATAAATTACAACACAATTGACACTACTTCCTCTCAAAATAAGGGACATTGGGGAGTTGTTGAAATACTTCACTATCTGGATATGCTTGTTTGTAACATGAATTATTTATACCATCTTCAATCTCTATATTAATTTCCGTAATTTCATATTTGATCAATTTTCTTGCTTGGGAATCTGTTGACCCCATTAGAAAAGGGCTATGATTTGTACTATATAGTGGACTAATTGCAACTAACTTTTTTATGAATTCTACTGGTTTTCCAATAATCGCTTTCTTTTCACTATCAAAACCTACATATTGCGCCAATTTATTATTGGTCGCTTTATAGACATTTTTTTCTATATCATCAAAACAAACCTCCTCTCCATTTTCAAATTTCATCTTACAACGGACACGAAATTTTATCTCATATATTTGTAACAAAGTATTCATAAACTTCTTCATAAAATCGTTTCTAATAGTTATGTAAATTAAGTTCACATTAAAAATGCCCAATAGGGGTAATCGAGCGTATGGCAGAAACCACACGAAGTAAAGTATCTACCATACGCTACATCTAGCAACAAGTAGCATTGTTACTTCATTGAGTCTCCGATTTTGCAGCAGATATCAAAGATTTTCCACAAAAGCTTAAACGGGAAGCAAATAATCTTCCAAATAATGCTCATTACTTTTTTAAATGTTTCCATACTTGATAAATATTAAAGATTCAACACTTTTTAATTTCGAGTGGACTGACATAGGTCCAAGTAACTTCGGGGTATTGTATACGCAGTTGGTTCATAAGAACTGTCTTCCGTCCCTCGTTATCCAACCTAAACCATCTCTCCGAGTCAATAATTAATGACATCGGACAGCCATGTGTTAATTCGTAGGTAGAAATGACATACCCACCGGAATGGCGTCCTTCGCCGTAATACAAGACATTAATCATGAGTTGGCAAATTAATCGTCAAACATTAGTTTTTTGTACAAGAGTATGACAGCCGCAACAATGATTGCAAGAACAATCAAAATGTAATGCCACCATTCATAATCAAAAGTATCACCACTAAATAGGAAGAATATGCTTAGTCCAAGCCACGAAAGCCAAAGAATCATATTTGTCTTTTTCTGTTTCTTTTTCCTGACTTCCTCGGCAGCTTTTTCGGCAGCCTTCCTTTTTTCTTCCTTTTTAGCCTCTTCTAAACGACGTTTTTCTTTCTCTTTTTTCTTTTCAGTGGCAATGCGTTTCTGCTCTGCCTTTTTAGCCTCTTCTTTGCGATGTTTTTCTTCCTCTTGTCTTCTTTCCTCCTCCAAGAAATTATTTCTTTCTTCTTCTGTCATAGCATCAAGTATGCGTTGACGAAGCTTTCTTTGTTGTTCTTTTTTCTCTTCCTCTATAATTTGTGGGATAAGCGTATCATGCAAATAGTAAATACGCTGCATCCCTGTACAAATCCAATCAGGATATTCAAAATCCGGTTCCGGAGCATACTCATCAGTAGGCTCTGGGCGATCCGACATGGGATTGATTGTTAAATCTCTACTTTGAAAATCACTGCTATCACAAGACTTAAATTTGATATAATCTCTTAGATCAATGTTAGCAGAAGGAAAATGGGATGATATTTCCATAAAGAATAGACCACCTCGTGATGTAGAAGTCGCCCAATCACCATTTGAAATTTGTTTTGCTCGTCGTATAAGACTTTCAAACTCTAATATTTGACTCACCTCGGGTGTAATATCAAATCCCAAATCACTCCTTTTAAATGGGGGAACTCCTAATACAAAATGATCGAATCCATCAGGTTTTACATAAAACCTCTCAAAATCAACTACAATCAAATGGGGAGTACAAATACACCGTTTTAATGTTAGTGGCCCGCCAAGTTTGTTCAATTTGTCAAACTCATCTTTTGCTTCTGCGTATGTCATATTTTTTTTTTTGCGCCTACTCTTTATCGGATTTTCGGCAACTCCGCATTGTTTTTCTGTTTGTTGATATATAGACACATAAAAAGCGTAGACCTCGTGTTGCTTATTCACAACTCGAGGTCTTCGCATTACCTTAACAGTCAAATAAACAACAGGAAACCTACGCTGATATGACGATATACTACGCTTGAATGCGTAGTACGGTATGTCATACCCATAGGCATCTATCGTTACTTTGCTTTTGACTGTTATTTGAAAAGTTGCGAAGTTTTCGAGTTGTCAAATACAAAGCGTCAATAAACGCTATTCAATATGTCTAAATCTACCCAAATACAAGGACATATTCCCCTCCTGCGTAGATTCAGGTGCAAAGATACAACTTTTTTTTATTCAAGCAAATTTTAGTACAGAAATAGTATATAATGATTTACATACACTCCTTACTGCAATGCAGCACACTAATGGATAGAAGATAGAAGTTAGATATGTCTTGGTACGGAAAAAGTTGACTCAAAAGAGTAAAAAAAATGAGTCAAGAAAGCGAAGAGTTATCGAGAGTCTCTGGGTCAAAATCTCGAAAAAAGACGCATTACGCAGCAGAATTTAAGCGTGCGAAAGTGTGCGAGTATTTTCAGTCCGGCATGGGAATTGCGGCATTCAGTCAAAAAGCGGGTATCCCGCTGACCACATTGAATGATTGGGTAGAGGCGTTTAAGGCGGCTCATCCCACAATTGCAAACAGTGCCATGACAAAAGATGAAAAGACTCGCGCTTTGGAAGAAGAGGTAGCCCAATTAAAGCGCGAATTGGTACAGGCGACCCAAGAGTGTCAAAAGGCTCGTGCCTGTGCACACGCTTGGGAAACGATGGTAGATGTAGCCGAAAAGATGTATGGTATTGAAATCAAAAAAAAAGTTGGCGCCAAACAATAAGTAGGCTCAAATCGGAGCATACCCTGGGGCTAACAATGCCCG
>CAVEFV010000107.1:0-4379 GCA_963615025.1 Firmicutes bacterium CAG:95
TAGGTTGGAGTTGTTTGTAGTAGCGGTGGAAATAGTAGCGCACATTGTCGAGGAAGTCGGCTTGCTGCGCAATGTTGTCGCGCGAAGACTTGACGGGGCGGTTCTCGTCGTCGGAGAGGACATTCTCGAAATCGAAAATAGCAGGTCGGCAACGCTCGGCGTCGAAGACGATATCGTACTGCTCGAACAACGAGTTGATAAAGTAACGGCTGTCGGCGAGGCGGGGGTTCGCGCCGCTGTACTGCATCTGCGAACGAGAAAGACCAAAGTACGCCTTGACCACATCGTAGTTGTTGAGCAGCGAGAGCGTGGTGGCATTGCGCCCTGCGCAGTCGCCTGTAACGAGGTAGAGCGGCTGGTGCTGCCCATAGCGGCGGTCTATTTCCTCGCAGACCATACGCGTAGTGGCGTTTTCGAGGCGTATGCAGTCGATACCTCGCACCTGCCCATTGATATGCTGAAAGAGCGTGCAGGTCATCGGGTTGCGGTTGAAATCGAACGAGAGAACGAGCGGGGCGGCGGGGTCGTAGGCGACATGCCCCGTGTGCTTGGTTCGGTCGAAAGCAAAGAGCCACAGGCGTTCGTTGATTGCCTGCGGGTTCTGCTGGTACTGCGTCTCGAAAGTGAAGCGGTTGGCGGCTTTTATCTTGTGCAGTTCATCCACCGTATGTTTGAATGGGTAGAGTGCCGTCTCGCGCCCCTCGCTATCGACTGAGAGGGCGGGGAGGGACAGCACCTCCCATTCGGTGGGTTCGAGGTCGAGCAGATAGCCGCAGAGATCTTGCTTGTGCAACCGCTGCATGATGATGATAATCGGCGTGGAGCGGTCGTTGACACGGCTGCGGATAGTGTTCTCGAACTGGTCGTTGACTTTTTGCCTGCGCACGGGCGAAGAGGCATCGAGCGGCTTGAGCGGGTCGTCGATGATGATTGCACCGCCCCATGGGTTGGTGGAGCGTTGAGCGGGCTTCGCCCTGTTGAGTGTTGAGAGTTGGTCTTCCGTTGAGTGTTGAGCGTTGAGCGTTGAGGGCAGTGGAGAGTTGATAGTTGGGAGTTGAGGGGTGGGCATAAGGTCGTCGGGGGTCTCCTCACGCACCAAACCTGCGCCAAAACCCGTGACCTGCCCGTCGGAAGAGGTGGCATAGACCCCGCCGCCGTCGGTGGTGTACCATTTCTGCTTGGCGTGACTGTCGCGCTTGATATGCACCCACGGGAAGAGTTTCTGATACCATTCCGAAGCAACCGCGTCTTTTATCCGCTCCGAATTGTCGAGGGCGAGATTGGCGGAGTAGGAGAGCATGATGTACTTGCTGGCGGGGTTGATAGCAAGACCTTTCTTGACAAAGGCTTTGAGCATCTCCGTCTTGGAATAACGCGGCGGGCAGTTGATGATAAGGCGGGTGCATTCGCCCGAAAACACACGGTCGAGTGCCTCCGCTATGCGTTTGTGGTGTTCGCCTACATTGAAGCGGCGGGCGTTCTCGGCATAGAAGAAATAGCGGGTCGCCCAAAGAGTGTCCGCTATGCACTTGCTGCGTATAATATCCGTGCGAGTCATATCTGCTGTTCGAGTTCGTGTAGGAATGTTTGCGCCTCTTGGATAGACATACCCTTGCTGGCGGATATTTCTATGGCTTTGCCATCGTTGCCGGTGAGTTCTACATAGTTGGACGACAACTTTTTCCGTTCTTCCGGCGTGGCGATGAGTTTGTACAATGCAATCTGTTCGCTGGGGTTATTGGATTCCCGCCACCGTTTGCGTATCTCGTGCTTGGTGGAGAGTTTGTTCTTTTCGAGTTTCTGTTTTATATTGTTCAGTTTGTCCGAATCGGGCGGAAAGAAATTGTAGAATGTAGTACGGGATATGCCGATCCATGCAACCAAGTCGTCAACGAAGAAGAAATGGTACTTCTCGGCGTCCTGTAAAGCCTGTTCGTATATCTTTTTTTTGTTGTACATCGTTTTTTATTTTGTGGTTTCCAAAATTTGCCGTACCTTTGCAGTCGCAGGATGCGCGGGTCTGGAGAGGGGTACCACCCGCTTGATCAGGAGGTGTGTTCCTCTGCTACCCCGGTGCATACTCGAACTGCCGCGTATGCGTTTTTTTTATGTACCATGCTTGTGCACATGTACTCGTCCGCTTTTCCCGATTACGATAATCCGCTCAAATCGGTATTTGTTGAAACGCTCATACTCTCTTATCCCTGTTTCTATATCTCTGCGACGGAACAGACCATTCCTGTCATAAATAACCGCCACTTGAATGCCCGGTTTGTACTTGGCGTGTTCTAATGCTTTCACTACCACTCTCGCTCCTCCTTTGGTCGGTGTCCGTTGTTCGAATGAGGCTCGGAACAGCCGACCATCTTCCACTCGTATTTGTCCTGCTTCGTCAGTCAGCGTTACCTTATACCCCTTGCGTGCCAAAATCTGCGCTGCTTCCGTCTCTTCGCTGCCATGCCGTTTAGGGCTTTTCTCCACTGCTACCCATCCCGTTCCGCCCGGTGCCATTTCGACAGATGAATAGGCTCCGCTCAGTCGCATGGCGGTTACCTCTTTCAGGCGGTTGTCGTAAGCAACACTGCCGCTCGAAACATTTCGTACACCTCCCGATGCTTTACTCATCGTCTTTTGCCGCTTTGACTTGTGCCATATACTGTGAGCAATATATCAAACCCTTTTCTTCGCAGATACGCTGTACCTCTTGACCTCCTCCGTAAACAAGCATACTCGGCTTATCCTTGCCGCTAATCCGGCGTGCAATGGCTATTTCTGCCGACAAATCCGCTACTCTGTCTGCATAGCCTCGTGTGCAGAAAGCATTGTAACCGGCGGGAATGCCGAGAAGATTGTAATCGTAGAACTTCTTCGATACATTCAAATCCACCCATATCGTAATCCCCTGCTCTTGCAACCATCGGGACAACCAACGCTTCTTGTAGATGAGATACAACCCGTACGCAATAGGGGTGGTGTCAAACAGCGAGAAGTTCGGCTCTACAACAGACTGGCAACCGCTTGCAATGATTTTCGCAGGGTCTTTCCATATTGCGTCGAATCGGTAATCGTCCACATAGAAATGGTAGGTTCCGATGACTTTCTTCAGCCGTGTGTTCACTCCCCACGCTTGGAATGGCATCAGTAGTCCCGATTCGGGCTGTTTGTCCAACCGCAGGCAAGGTATCTCATAGACATTGTCGGACGGGTAGATGACATCCGGTACGCTCATCATTTCGTCTTGGTCGCTTTCGTGTATATCTTTTTGCAGTCCTTCTTCCGGCATTGCAGCCCATTCCGTCGGAATAATGTTGGCGTCTGCCACTTCCATTTCTCCCCACTCGGATGACAACATATCAAAGTTCCAATCACCATACGAAGAGTTGTCTTTGAGAGCGTAACGCCGCAGTTTGTCTGCCGTGGTCTGCTCTGGCAGGATGATGGCAGGTATAGTGGTATGTTTCAACTGCTTGCACGCTTTCAGACGCATATTCCCTCCTATCACCACATATTTGTCCGCAAGCGGATAGACCAACAAGGGCTTCATCGAAAGCAACTCCGGGTCTTCCTCGACAGACTTCTTCAGTTTGTCGAAAGCAGTCCGCTTAATATCACGAGGATTGGCGGGCACTCCCTCTATCTGTCCCTCGTTGGGGACAAGGTCGTGCAACCCTATATCCACTATTTCTATGCCTTTGTTGTTCATTGTCCTGTTTCTTTTCTCTTTGTGCTTATCGAGATAATTGCATAAAAACAACCACCTCCCTTTGTAAGAGAGGTGATTGCAAAAAAGTTTCCGACGCTTTCTGTGGCTACTCGGCTATGGCTATGGTGACTTCCGCCTTGGCTTTGCGGAGGGCTGCCACCGTTTCCGTAGCGTTGAAGTTATGGACTTGCAGTTCGTTGATGAAACGCAAGCCTTTCTGCGTCCACACCATGTAGATACTGGTGCCAATCTCGCCGTTGGAGCGTGTGTAGGTGTTGGTGCGCGTCTTGTGCAACCCCCATTGGCAGAACGGCACACGGAGCATTATCTGTCCGCTCTGGCGGTAGATGATACCCGCTTTCTGCAGTCTGTCGGTCAGCGCATAGACGCTCAACCCTATGGCGTTGGCTGCCTGCGTCATCGTCAGCGTGTTGGTGGACATCAGCGTCTCGTCGTAGTAGGAAACTTTCGGGGCGGCGGCTTGCAGTTCTTTGTGCTGCTCCTGTATCTGCTGTTCCTGACGCTCGATGGTCATCGTCTGCTCTTGCAGGCGCTTCTGCTGACGCTCGAGGGTGCTTTGCGCCACTACCAACGCGCGTGCCATTATCTCCTCGGGGGTGTCGTCGTGCTTGGTGGCGATGTAGCCGCCTGTCTTGCGAATAGAGGGGAGTACCTC
>CAVEFV010000107.1:4593-6187 GCA_963615025.1 Firmicutes bacterium CAG:95
AGGCAGAATCTCGGTTCGCCGTCTTCGGCAATGATAGTGCGAATGTCTCCGAACTGGCTGTTGGAGAACACTTGGATTTCGTTCGTCGTCATGTTATGCCTCCTTCCGTATGAGTTTGTTAATCATTACCTCGTCAATGACGCGCTGCAACCAGCCGTCATCCGCATAATCCTTTTCCGCAAGATAACGCGCGAATACCACGCTGCGTATCTGCTCCAACTTCATGCGTGCGGCACAGGCAGCAACGCTCTCTTTCGTACATTTCTTGCTCAAGGCGGGAAGACCCTCCTTGTTGTCCCAAAGCACCACAGGCGTGTAAACGTGGCTCTTGGCACGCTGGGCACAACGGTCGTTGTCGTAGAAACGAACCAGCACTTCCGACATTCCCATCGACACACGCGACGACAGGCGATACTGAATACTTGCCATAATCACTCCTCCTTCCTTTCGTTTCCGGTTGCCCCGTAGGGAATGGTTATCGTGAATACGGCTGCCTCGTCGCCGCAACAGTCGAAATGGACTATCGCCTGCGTGGTGTCGAGGTTCTTGCTGGAATAGTCGTTGAGGAAACCGCCAAAGTGGTGCTGCAGTCTGTAGCACGCCTGCTTGATGGCTTTCTTCGGGTTCTGGTTGCGGAGTATCTCGCAGCGTTTCTTTTCCAGTTCGATGTTGCCGCCGTGATACTCTTTTGCCAATGTCTCCAATTGGATAGAAAGTTCGCGTTGCTGTTCTACTATCTCGTTGCGAGTAGCGGTATAGTTCGCTTTGCGTGCTGCAAATACTTTCTCAAATTCTTCACTTGTTGTCATAGTCCCGTCCTCCTGTTAGTATGCTACATTCATTGCGTTGTCTTCCAATTTGTTCTCGAGCACACGGACAATCTCCTTGTGGATAGCGTCAATGTGCGGACGGAGACTCTCGTTGTAGTACCTCATGGTGTACTCGTCCGGTCCCTCTTCGGGATTAGCGTCTTCCAATCGGTCGAACACAAGGCGTGCGACATCCATCAGACGGTCTTCGAACCGATAACACTCAATCAACAACTTCGCCGCCTCTTGCACGAGGGGCGGGAACATCTGACGCATCGCCTCTAACTCTTTTGCGCTGCTGTCGCACAGAAAGAGAGGACGCTGCATCTTGGCGTGGTTTGGAACTTGGGTGAACTGTGCGCCTTGCGCACTCTCTAACTCCACTTGGAGTTTGGCATTACATCTTGCTGCCATAATGCTAAAATTTTGAACAATAAACAAAAAGCCGCCTTACTACCCGTTGTTCAAACCTTTAGCATTGGTTTGGTGCGCTATTACGGCTACACCACGGGGCAAGACGGCATAATGCTTACTATGCTACGGAGTATAAAAAAACCACCTTGTGGGGCGGTATCCTTATACTCCGCCAATGCTATTTAGTTTGAACGCTGCAAAAGTACTGCTTCTTTTTGACACCACCAAATTTTTCCGTGATTTTTCTTCGAAAAAGTGCGTTTTTGTGTAGAATTTAGTTGGTTTTTGGGCGGAAGCAGCATTTTCTGCTCCATTATGGCGATGTACAACCCCATATTTGGTCTCTCGTAGGTAACTCGTAGGTGACTCGT
>CAVEFV010000108.1:0-6161 GCA_963615025.1 Firmicutes bacterium CAG:95
GGTAGGATAGTGGTAGGGTAGCAGTAGGGCGATCGTCCTTATATCAGTCTTATATGAACAGGAAAAAACTGAATAGAAAATTCGTTACAGATTGACAAATTTCCACACAATGAGGCATTGTAGATTTGACAATTTGACAAGAAGATGCCGTCGAAAGTTGTTAGACAGTCCCATTAAGTGCGATACCTATTCAAGTGCGGCATCTTCCTGCCAAGGTTACAGTTTCCTTTCTGTTTCCAAAGATATTTTTCCGTCCTCTTGTCGTTCTCGGTAAATTATCGTAACTTTGCCGCAAGGATTTGTGTGCGGCAGCACCGGCTGTCCGGTACACTTGTTGTGATGCATAATAAACAATAACTTCAACAGACAAAGGAACTATGGAATTTAACTATGAACCAATGTTTCAACTTGGTGCCGACACCACCGAGTATTACCTGCTTACCAAAGATTATGTCTCTGTGAGCGAGTTTGAAGGCAAGCCCGTCTTAAAGATAGAAAAAGAAGGTCTTACCCGCATGGCAAATGCCGCTTTCCGTGATGTGTCGTTCCTGTTACGCCGTTCCCACAACGAACAAGTGGCGAAGATCTTGCGCGACCCTGAAGCCAGTGCCAACGACAAGTATGTGGCTCTCACTTTCCTGCGCAATGCGGAGGTGGCTGCAAAAGGACAACTGCCATTGTGCCAAGATACGGGTACTGCCATCATCCACGGCGAGAAAGGGCAGCAGGTATGGACAGGTTACTCCGACGAGGAAGCCCTTTCCAAAGGCGTGTTCCTCACTTATACGCAAGAGAACCTGCGCTATTCGCAGAATGCTCCTTTGTCGATGTACGAAGAGGTCAATACCAAATGCAACCTCCCCGCACAGATTGATATTGAAGCCACCGAAGGCATGGAATACCATTTCCTGTGTGTTACCAAAGGTGGAGGTTCGGCGAACAAGACCTATCTCTACCAGGAAACAAAGGCTCGCATACAGAACGAAGGCACGCTTGTTCCTTTCTTGGTGGAGAAGATGAAGAGTCTCGGCACGGCAGCCTGTCCGCCTTACCACATTGCCATTGTCATCGGCGGTACAAGTGCCGAGAAGAACCTGCTCACGGTCAAGTTGGCTTCTGCCCACTACTACGACAGTCTGCCTACCACCGGCTCGCCTGCAGGACGCGCCTTCCGTGATATAGACTTGGAGGAAAAACTCCTGAAGGAAGCCTATAAGATTGGTTTGGGTGCTCAGTTCGGGGGCAAGTATATGGCACACGATATCCGTGTCGTCCGCCTGCCTCGTCATGGTGCAAGTTGCCCCATCGGCTTGGGCGTGAGTTGTTCTGCCGACCGCAATATCAAATGCAAAATCAATAAAGACGGTATATGGATCGAGCGCATGGACGACAATCCCGGTAGCCTTATCCCTGCCGAGTTGCGCAATGCAGGCGAGGGAGATGCCGTACGCATCGACCTTAACCAGCCCATGCCCAATATCTTGAAAGAACTCTCCAAGTACCCTGTGGCAACACGCCTCTCTCTGAACGGCACCATCATCGTCGGACGCGACATTGCTCATGCCAAAATCAAAGCACGCTTGGATGCAGGAGAGGATATCCCTGACTATCTCAAGAACCATCCTATCTACTACGCAGGTCCTGCCAAGACCCCAGCAGGTATGGCGTGTGGCTCTATGGGACCCACCACTGCCGGGCGTATGGACCCTTATGTGGACGAGTTTCAGAGCAAGGGCGGCAGTCTGATAATGCTCGCTAAAGGCAACCGTTCGCAAGCCGTTACCGACGCTTGCAAGAAGTATGGAGGTTTCTATCTCGGCTCTATCGGCGGACCTGCTGCTATCTTGGCGCAAGAGAACATCAAGTCAATCCGATGCCTCGAGTATCCCGAACTCGGCATGGAGGCTATTTGGCAGATAGAGGTCGAAGACTTCCCTGCATTCATCTTGGTAGATGACAAGGGCAATGACTTCTTTAAGCAACTGCAACCCTGCACCGGCTGTACTATCTTGAAATAACAACTCATAACCTATCCGTCAATGAAGAACAAAGGCTTTCTGCAGCGACTGCGTTTCAAGTATCGTGTATCGGTCCTCAACGAGAACACACTCAACGAGGCATGGCACACGCATCTCTCGCGCCGTAGCCTGTTTTTCTGGGTGCTGTTCTTGTTCTTGCTCTCTTTTGCCCTGTTCGCAGCACTGATTTGGTTCACCCCTATCAAGAACTACCTGCCGGGCTACAACGAAGACATACGCCACGAACTGATTGTCCAGATGGAACGGGTCGATTCGCTCAATCGGCAACTCCAACTGCAAACAGCCTACCTCGCTACCATACGGGCAGTCGTGGCAGGAGAGGTGGTGTCCGACTCGGTCAAACCTCTCGACTCGCTGGTCATACAGAAGCGCGAACTGTTGCTTGAAGACCAGTCGCCTGTCATGCTCGATTTCTTGTCGCAGTATGAGGAAAAAGAACGAGATAACCTCACCGCATTCCTTTCGCCCTCAAGTGCTACGCGCAAGGTCGTGCTGTTCCCTCCGGTACACGGCACTGTCATCCAACCGTTCAACCGCCAACAGAAGCAGTACGCTATCGCTCTTAACACCCGAAAGAACGAAAACATTATGGCGGTCTTGTCGGGTACTGTCATCTGTTGTGCCTACACCATCGACCACGATTGGGTCATGATGCTGCAGCACGACGGCGATTATGTCTCTATCTACAAAGATATACAGCAAGTACTTAAGAAACAGGGTGATTTTGTTCAACCCGGCGAAACCATTGCCCTTATAACCGATGTGCAACATCCTTTCACTTTCGAACTGTGGCAGAACGGAACACCCATCGACCCCGAAGAAGTGATTGCCTTTTAGGCTGACAAAAACATTATGAAACAACTCGCAATATTAGGCAGTACGGGCTCTATCGGGACGCAGACACTCGATGTGGTGCGGCAACATCCCGACGAGTTTGCAGTCTATGCCATCTCGGCGAACCGGCATATCGATACCCTCATCCAACAAGCCCTTGAGTTCCATCCAGAGATAGTCTGTATAGCAGACGACTCCCTCTATCCCGTCCTCAAAGATGCCCTGTCCCACTTGCCTGTCAAGGTCTTTGCAGGGGCGGACGCCATCGCACAGATGGTTACAATGCCTTCCGTCGATATAGTGGTCGCTGCCATGGTGGGTTATGCAGGACTCTATCCTACTATCCAAGCCATCAAGGCAGGGAAAACAATCGCTTTGGCAAACAAAGAAACCCTTGTAGTGGCAGGCGAACTCATATCCCGCTTGGCGCAACAATACCATGCCCCTATCCTCCCTGTTGACTCCGAACACTCCGCCATTTTCCAGTCTATCGTAGGAGAAAACCCCGACCATATTGAGAAAATACTCCTCACTGCCTCCGGCGGACCTTTCCGCACCTTCACCAAACAGCAGTTGCGTCATGTAACGGCCCAACAAGCACTCAAACACCCCAACTGGAGCATGGGCGCAAAAGTTACCATCGATTCTGCGACACTCATGAACAAAGGCTTCGAGATTATCGAAGCAAAGTGGCTCTTTGGCGTCCCCGTAAGCAAAATACAGGTCTTGGTACACCCCCAGAGTATCATCCACTCTGCTGTGCAGTTCATCGACGGCAGTGTCAAAGCCCAAATGGGAATGCCCGATATGAGGCTTCCCATACAATATGCTCTCGCCTACCCGCAACGACTCAAGAACAACCTTCCTCGTATCGACCTGTTCCGGATAGCCGACCTTACCTTCGAACAACCCGATACTTCCCGTTTCCGTAATCTATCGCTGGCGTATCAGGCAATCGAGCAGGGTGGCAACATGCCGTGTGTACTGAATGCCGCCAACGAGGTAGTAGTCAATGCTTTCCTGAATAACCAAGTCGGCTTCCTGCAAATGTCCGACATCATCGAACAGGTTATGGCACAAGCATCGTTCATCGCCAACCCGACCTACGACGATTATGTGCAAACCGACCAACAGACGCGTGCCTTGACACGCTCCCTCATCCCGTGAACGAATATCCATCCATATTGTTAGAAAAAGCCGTCTACGAGTTTGCCTCCCTGCCGGGTATCGGCAAGAAGACGGCACTGAGGCTCGTCCTTCACCTCCTCCGACGACCGGAAACGGAGGTCAATACCTTCGCCCAATCGCTTCTGCAACTCAAAAAAGAGGTGCATTATTGCCGTTACTGCCACAACATATCCGACACCGATATCTGTCCCATCTGTGCAGGGCATCACCGCGACAGGCAATTGGTCTGTGTCGTGGAGAATGTGCAAGATGTGATGTCTATCGAAAATACGGGGCAGTACAATGGTCTCTACCATGTACTCGGCGGTATCATCTCACCTATGGACGGCATCGGACCACGCGACATCGAAATCGACTCACTCGTGGAACGCGTCCCCAAAGAGAATATACATGAGGTCATACTCGCCTTGCCTACCACTATGGAAGGCGACACCACCAACTTCTATATCTACAAACGCCTCCAACCTTTCGGCATCCTCATCTCGCAACTCGCACGAGGAGTAGCCGTCGGAGGAGAGATAGAATACACCGACGAGATAACGCTCGGCAGAAGCATTGTCAACCGTATAAACTTCGCAGGATAAACACTGCTAAATACTATATCTATGGAAGAGAAAATAGCAAAACGACTCAACTGGTACTACTATGGCTGCTATGTGCTGGCTGTGGTGGGCGCAACCGTTCTTTGGTACCTCGTTACCAAAGAGAAAATACAATCATTCGACCCCCAATCCACCGTCGGCAATGTTCTGCAATACATTGCCATCGCCTACACACTGCTCTCCGTACCCGCAGGGCTATATGGCTTCAAACGGGTATGCAACCGAATCAAGCATTGGGAAGAAGAACCCAAATTCCGAGCCTACTTCAAGTGGGCTGTCGTAAGAATGTTGGTAATAGGTTTAGGTGTCCTTATCAACATCTCGGCTTTCTATATCCTGCGGGGATACCAGTCCATGCTGTGGTGTGCCGCAGTCTCGGCAGTGGCACTCTTTTTCTGCAAACCTACGCCTCGCAAGATACAACTGGAACTGTACATTGATGAATCCTGATAACACCATTGCAACTATGACTATCGCTGTAGATTTCGACGGTACTATCGTTACCCACGCCTATCCTAAGATAGGAAGACCTATACCGTTCGCCGTTGAGACCCTCATCAAACTGCAACAAGAGGGACAACACCACATCATCCTGTGGTCAGTGCGCGAAGGAGAACTCCTGCAAGAGGCTGTCAACTATTGTAAAGCCAAAGGGCTGGAGTTCTATGCAGTCAATGCCAACTATCCCGAAGAGGAGGCGGACCGCCAATCATCCCGCAAGATTGTAGCCGATGTCTATATCGACGACCGTAACCTCGGGGGATTACCCGACTGGGGGGTCATCTACCAGATGATTAAATCCGGCAACCTATCCACTCCCTTTGCCGCAGAACAACCCGTCCGCAAGTCTTTCCTTTCCCGACTATTCGGCAAATAAGCGTGCTACTGCAGAACGACAATATATGGCTGCGGAAAGTAGAACCTTCCGACCTGCCTTTCCTCTATGCGATGGAGAACGACCCCGACGCATGGGACTCCTCCTGTGTGCATAACCCCCTCTCGCACCAGGACCTTCGGGCGTATATCGCCAACACAACCGGCGACATCTATCAGGACCGCCAACTGCGACTCATCATCCATAACCGCTCCGAAGAGACACTCGGAGCACTCGACCTCTTTAACTTCGACATCCACAACGCAAAGGCGGAAATAGGCATCTACCTCAAACCGTCGGCACGGCAGAAAGGCGTGGCGCAACAAGCCGTTGCACTCGTCCTTGACTATGCCCATGCAATCCTGCACCTCCGCCAGGTCTATGCCCTTGTAACTGCCGGCAACCAACCAAGCATCAACCTATTCCTGAAAGCCCACTTCCAACACACCGCCACACTCCTTTCGTGGCACAACGGAGAAGATACCCTCCTATTCCAATACATATTCTAATCCTCCCCGCACACTAATTGTTAATCATTACTTTTGTGTTAGCGATTATATAGTGACATGAGAGCCATAGCGTGCTATGGCTCTCAATCCCTCACCGATGTTTCCTTCAACGCTT
>CAVEFV010000109.1:0-6078 GCA_963615025.1 Firmicutes bacterium CAG:95
CGGGTGTGAAAGGGACTATTACTTTAGAGTCTATTCAGAGTGTAGCGGCTTTGTTCGTAGGGTATTGAGTATTGAATGCAATGGATAGTGTAGAGTATTGGGGTTTAGAATGCATGATTTTCCTTCTTTTCGTAGGCAGCGATAATGCGTTCTACGAGCGGGTGTCGGACTACATCGGAACGGTCGAAATGGATGATACTCACCCCTTTGGTATCGTTGAGAACCTCAATAGCATCTCGCAAGCCGGAGCGTTGCGTGGCGGGTAGGTCTATTTGCGTCAAATCACCCGTGATAATCATTTTGCCTTGCAGTCCTAATCGCGTCATGAACATTTTTATCTGCGGAATGGTCGTGTTCTGCGCCTCATCCAAGACCACAACGGCATTGCCCAATGTCCGACCCCGCATGAATGCCAAAGGGGCTATCTGTATGACCCCTTTCTCAATGTATTCCGTGAGTTTTTGTTTTGGAAGCATATCCTCCAAGGCGTCATACAGTGGCTGCAGATAAGGGTCTATCTTCTCCTTCATATCTCCGGGCAGAAAACCTAATTTCTCTCCTGCTTCGACGGCGGGACGGGACAGGATGATTTTCTTTACCTCTTTGTTTTTCAGGCTCTTCACCGCCAATGCTATCGCCGTATAGGTCTTACCGGTGCCTGCCGGACCTATGGCAAACAGCAGGTCGTTCTTTTCAAAGGCTTTGACTAAGGCTTGCTGGTTTTTAGTGCGTGCTATCACCGACTTGCCGTTCACGCCATGCACAATAAGGTTGTCAAGTTGCACCTCCTGTGGTTGTTCTCCGTGTAGCAATTTCAGTATCTGTTCTTCGTTTAAGGCATTATGCTGAATGCAGAAGGCTTCGCATAGGCTTAGTCGTTCCTCGAACTTCCGCACGGCTGTTTCTGCACCTACCACCTTGATTTGATAGCCTCTCGCCACGATACGCACATCGGGGTGCTGGTTCTTCAGACATAGGATATTCTGGTTGTTGACGCCATAGAATGTGGCGGTATCAAGAGCATCGTTCAACTCAATAATTGTTTCCATTGGGGTATATCGTTTAGATATTCGTATCGGTTGGGTAAGACACGCGCCATTATGGTCTGTTGACCATTACTAAGCATAAAATAAGGGACATGCAAGGTATGATTATACACGGCTGCTTGGTCGAACACCGTTTGCGAGAGAGGTACTGTTTCAGCCTTGAACTCTATCAGTACGATGGGGTGGTACGCACGGTCGTAAACAATAGCATCGCAGCGTTTAGGCACTTCCCCTACTCGGATAAAGACCTCAACGCCAATCAACGAGTGAGGGTAACCGTAGTTGTCTTCCAACGATTGTAGTACCTGCTGACGGACCCATTCTTCGGGCGTTAGACGGACATATCGTCGCCGCCAACGGCAGAACACTTCTTCCTTGTTTTCGTTTATTCTTGTGCGTATCATTATCGTTGGCAAAAGTACAAAAATAACTTCAATCAAGCAATTTTTTGAATCGCTACCTGAAAGGGAACGCATTCTCTAACAAGATAGCACACTAAACAAGACAATGTGAATCTATCGCCATATTCTTTTTACACTTCATTAGTTCCATCAATATATTATCGTCTATCGCCCCGCACACACAATATGAACCCGCTGCGTGCATGGTGGGAAGAAGACAGACAAACCACGCAACGCTTCTACAACGAGCAGATGGGTTGGCAGGGTGAAGCCCCGCAAACGATGACGCCTGAGATAGCCGAGTTTATCATCAATCAGCACTTGTATAGCCCTGCGATGTGGGTGATACTGCCCTTGCAGGACTGGTTCGCCATTGACGAGAATGTACGCCTGTCTGATGCTCACGCCGAGCGCATCAATGTGCCTTCTAATCCGCAGCATTTCTGGAACTACCGTATGCACATTGCTTTGGAATACTTGTTGCAGAAGACGACCTTTAATGAGCGTGTGCGGGCATTGACGAAAGTGCGATGAGGTTTAGAGCAGCCCTGCCATAAGCATCTGACGAGATACGCCCTGTACTTATTTGCCTCCCGATATTAGCGATATTAGGGGCATCTGTTCTTCCCTTGCCTAAACTGCTTTCCATCAAGAAGTCTTTTTTTTGGGGGGGGGTATAATCTTGTGCTTCATACTCTGAATGATTTTATATTTTCAAGCGGGGTGATAAGGTAAAAAATTTTCATTTTCAAGCGTTACTCCGCCGCAAAGGTAGTACTATTCGGGCAAATACATCTTAAATCATACACTTAAGAGCATCCATCAAATAACCAACAGAATACTAACACAGCAATTACAAATGGGAAGATTGCTTCCAAAATAATCGTAAGGCACCCTAATCCTCCAGCACCACCAGTTAATGCTCCTGTTAAACACCCTTGTGCAGGGCTTAAGTCGCCTTCCTTGGAACCGCTTGCAAATAGTCCAAAGATGGCACCGCCAACAACAAAAACTATCAAAATTATTAACCAACCTGGCATAAATATAATATTTAACAATTAATAGTATCGCCTACTCTATTGGAGGTTTTCGGCATCTCCTATTTTGACCTATAGGTCCCTATTTCTAACCTAATCTACTACTTATCCCATAAGGGACACGGAATACTATGGGCTATGGTGTAGGCTTCGTTGGTAGTTGTGTAACAAGCGGAATGTCCATATCGGTTTTGGCATGCTGCCTCCACCCCATAGATACCCTTTCCGAGTTCTATTACATTCAGATAGACCTCAAGAATACGCTCTTTGCCCCACAGCAACTCGATGAGTAGCGTATAGTAAGTCTCAAAGGCTTTGCGCGTATAAGTCCGGTGCAAGGTGCAGAACACATTCTTTGCCGTCTGCTGCGAGATAGTACTGCCCCCCGCCACAATATAGCCCATAGCCCGATTGCGGCGGTAGGCACCGACTATCGCATCCCACTCGAAGCCCGAATGCTCATAGAAGAACGCGTCTTCACTCTGCAAGACGGCATCAATGAGGGTCGGTGATATATCCTCCAAAGATACCCACTTCTGTTGCGTATGCAGGGTATGCCCCGCCTGCTTTGCCTCATACTGCCGAATGGTCATCAGCGGTGTCCAACGCACCGTCACGAAACGGCACAGCAACACCCAACTGACCGATACGAGAAGGAATATAGCCAGTAGAGAGGTAACTATTTTAGCGAATCGGTTTGCCATGATCGTCTATCAGCGTGCCGAAGTCTTTGCGCCACTCGCCAAAGGCTGCAAAGAACACATGCTTTGTCTGTGCTTCTATAGAAAAGAACAAGGGTGGCGTCAAGACTTGATAGTGCTTGTTCATCAGTCCCTTCTTCCCGTTATAGGAGGCATACACATAGCAATCCGTGTCTTCATAAACGGACTCCCCATTGGGGTCTTTTCGTCCCGTGTCGTATTTCAGTTCGCGAATATTCTTGAAAATCGTGGCGTACAATAGTTTACCTTCGTAATCAAACAGGTGCTGCTCCCCGTTGTACTCGGTAGCAATAATCCCTTCCGTCCAATCGATGTCAATCGACCGATAGTTCCCGCTCAACACAGGCTGCAAGTCATAAGAATAGACGGTGCATATATCGTCTTGTTTGGTATTGTAGAAATGATGTTGGTAGTTGTTGTCAATAAAGGTGAACACAGGCGGCAGTACCCATTGTGCAGCCGTATCCAATAAGCCAACTTTGTCGTCTGCAAGCCTTAAGACAAGTTGGTTGCGGTAGAATATCAACTCGCCCTCTTGGTAGTAAGGGAATGGCGTTTCGTTCACCTGTGAGCCGTCGCGGCGGAAGATATAGACACTGTCGCTCTTGACCATAACGCCTCGGTTAGAACCGAAAATCCATGCCTTGTCATACGCTAAATCCGTCAATAGTTGTGCGGTGTTGAGGTTGATATAAGCGCGTTTGTCCCGCTTGGCAACAATACCAATCGTATCTCCGCGTCCCACATACAACCAATCGATGCTGTCCAAGAGTATCTTGTTGGTCTTCGGGTCGTAGATATGTTTGCCATACTTGTACTGCAATCCGCCCCTGCCGATACTCTCTCCGTAGCGTGCGGCTCTTATACGCGTGTTCCGCCGGTTTACGGTGCCATATACCGCCAAGACGAGTGCTGTTAATAGTATCAGACAATTAACACCGATAATTACTTTCTTGAGCGTGAGGTGCTGTTTCGCCCAACGCAGGTATTTCACCCGCTTTTCCTTGTTTGCTTTCATCATACTTTTGCTGTTTTTATTGCAAAGGTATGGGGTGAACGGCAGACCGGCAAGCGATTGGCGGACTATTGTATGAAATAGGCTATAGTGTGTATGAAATAACCAAATAGACGGCAGTTCGTACAGACGACACAATCAAACTGCTGCGCTATCGAAAGCGAATCGGTTCGAGAGGCTTATTGCCACACGATGAAAGAGATATTTTTGTACTTCTTGGGTTCCCACAGACCTGACGGGTGTCCTGTATTGTTCCGGTCTCTATGCCAACTTATCGCATCACCGCCAATCAGGTAAATGGCATTGGATACTCCTATGTCCGTCAAGGCTTGCGCAAAGTCGTGCATCGACTCCTGCGTCTCCGTCTCAACAACGACGATACGCCCCTCCAACTCACACAGTCCGCGCCGCACAAACTTCGCTTTCAATACATTTTCCACCAACATTCCTCTGTCCACCAAAGGGTATTGGCGGAAGAAATCCCCGTTGCGCTCTGTCGCTTCTTCGAACAAGGGCGAGTTATCCGCCACACCAACAGAGACCTTTTGGTCAATAATGGCGCAGTATCCGCGTTTGCTCAAGCCCCAACTGAGCGGCACTCCTTGCAGCACAAAAGCCCCTACAATCTTGCCGTTGTCGGCACGCACATCAGCGGCTTGAAAGAACAGTATGGCGTGTGCCGTATCACGGGTGCAACGATAGCCTACCTCCAAATGCGGTGTAGCGTTCAACGGGAAATAAATGCGCAGCGGTATGTCGTTCACCACCGTGTCTTTGGTCGCCGTATAACGATGCCGTGCCGTGTCGGTCGTGTCTGCATATCCGCACAACGCTTCCTGCTGCTGCAACCAACCGCACAAGGGATGAGGCTGCTCCACTACTGCCTCGTGGTCAAACACACCCACCTCCTCCTGTTCTGCAGAAGGCATACACAGCACCACGCAAAGTCCTATCAAACCGCCCGCTATCACTACCGCCAACGGCACTATCGCCCACCACGGCAGGTTGCGCTTCCGGTCTGACGGCTTGGGCGTGGGCTTGCGCTCCGTACCTCCTAAGATGCGTATCTCATCGTCTCGTATATCGTCTTTCATATCACTTCTTCTCCTTGTTGTTCCAAGCGTTCCTTCAGTTCCTTAAGGGCGCGCTGACTGACCGATAGGTCGTGTCGTGTCTGCCGTATGTCCAACATCTGCAACTGCTGTTTGGTCGGGTTGATGTAAAATACATATCGGATATTGATAATCAAGGTCTTTCCTATCCGCACGAAGGTAGGCTCTTCCCCCGCAAACTGACGGTCTATCAACTGTTCCAACTGCCCCAACTGCGCTGTGATGAGCCGTGCCTCGCCATTGGTCAGGTAGAGCATAGAGTAGTTACCGTCCGACTGAATGTACAGCACATGCCTTGCCTGCACACGCAGCAAGTCCGACGCAGTTGATATAAGCAAATAGGGTTGGTTCATGTCAGGGATACGATACAAAGTCCCTCTTTCATAGCAGCAGGTTTCGTGCGAAAGTGGAGCATAGGAGACTCGAACTCCTTACCTCAACACTGCCAGTGTTGCGCTCTACCAGATGAGCTAATGCCCCTTCGTCCTTCAATTCGCCTGCAAAGGTATAACTTTATTCGCACCCGCACAAATATCTGCTCATTTTCTTTCGAACTATCCCCGCCGACCCCCACCGACACAACCCGTTCAACGCCCCTCCCAATTCCTAATTCCTTACTTCCAACTCCCGATTAAACATCATTCCTCACTCCTAACTCCTCATCCCCAATCCGAAAAATGCCCCTTTCTAATTCGAAAAATCCCCGTGCCTTCGCCGTCTCAACTATGAACTATTACCGAAGCAT
>CAVEFV010000110.1:0-6048 GCA_963615025.1 Firmicutes bacterium CAG:95
TTCCTCGACAATGTGCGCTACTATTTCCACCGCTACTACAAACAACTCCAACCTAATTTCTTAAAAATTACAAACATTCCTATTCCTTCCCACCTCCTTAGGAACTCCTTAGGAACTCCTTAGGAACTCCTTACAAACCCCCGCCTGTCAAAAATTAAAAATTACACATTACAAATTACACATTACAAATTACACATTAAACATTACAAATTAACTATGCATTCTTATACCAAATCCGAGTTAGCGCAGGCGGCAGGAGTATCGCCGGACACGCTTCGTCGATGGTTGCAGACGGACGCGGAGTACCTTCGTCTTTGCCGTCAGTACAATATCCGGAAGAACGCCAAACTTCTCCCGCCTCAAGTGGTTGCTTATATTTCCGCCCACTACTGTATCGACCTCCCGTAACCGTCCTATTCCGAAAAAATGATATTTTGGGTGCTTTTTTCTGTTGTAATCCACTTATAACTCTATAATGCATACAATTGTATGTTGAAGCGTCGGCACAAAAGCAGTACTTTTGTGCCGGTTTTTAATATTGTTGGGCAAATGAAAATATATACAGACCCGATACTCACTCTGTTTTCCGAGAATGTACGACACTACAGAACGCTACAAAATCTTTCCCAAGAAGATTTGGCATTTCGTGCGGGAGTACACCGCACCTATATTGGAATGGTGGAGCGCTGTGAAAGAAATGTTTCGCTTATTTTCGCCGAGAAGATTGCCGATGCATTGGAAATCCCACTTACGGAATTACTTAAAAAACAAAGCCATGAATGATACAATCGATAGAAGTTGGCATCCCAATTTCAAAGACTACACCGAACAAATAGTAGCGTACCCTAACTATAAAGGACTTTTCTATGAGCGTGGAGAAAACGGAAATGTAAAATGGGTCGTTACGGGACAATCCTTGCAGGGTAAGAAACGGAAACAATGGTGGGACGAGCAATGCCGCCGTCATAGCATTCCTATCGAAAAAGGGTGCTATGCTACGATTGCACGACTCATACACCCTACCGGTAAAAAAGTTTGCCAATGTTGCGGTAAATCATTGAGTATTTACTACGAATACCCGAACAAAAGTCTTCTCAAGAAAATCAATCAACACTTTTCCATTGACATTCAATGTGCTGATTTTACAATTCGTGAAATTATTGAAACCTATTGCCAAAGTCGGGAAGATATTGCTTTCTTTTCTACCGTATTCAATTTCCAATATGGTGTTAACTCACAAAACATAGAATGCTGCAAATCGAAACTCATCGAACATATCTACACGCATTATGTAGACAAGTACAGCCGGTTGTTATCTCCGGGTGCTATGAGTAATTCTCCCGACCGCTTCGACGGCTTTCATTCCGACGGACTATGCTGTCGGGAAAAAACTGACAAAGGACGGCACACCGACAATATGAAAACTTATACGCAGGACAGACGCGCATACGAAGAGTGGGCTGATGGGGATTTTAATCTTGCTAATCGTCTTATGGGCGAATTTGCCAAGGGCGACCGGAAATACAAATGTCCTCAATGTGGCAATATGGAGCGTATGTCTGCCGACCATATAGGTCCCATCTCACTCGGATTTGCGCATAGTGTCAAGAACTTTACGCCGCTCTGCAAGCACTGCAACAGTGCTAAAAACAATCGCATTACCTACCAAAATGTGCAAACATTGCTGTCGAGAGAAATAGCGGACGAACAAGTCATCAGTTGGCATGCAAAATATATTTGGGATAGGCTCAAATCGCAGGTTCACAACGACGATGATGCCAAACTGTTGAGTTCGGTTATGCTCAAATGCCACCAAAATGTACTTTTTCTATTCGCTCAAATATATAGCGAAACGGGGGATGAGTTCTTACGAAGATACTTACATCCCGAATATGCTAAATTCGACTATCGTTTCGATAATTTTAATCCCCTGCACTTGGAGCAGGTTATAATCAAGAAAACGCCTCTCGACAGTGCCAACAAGCGAAGCAATCAAGAACGATATGTGCGTGTCGCTTTCGAGAGTTTAGCCGATTTTCAAGAAAAAGACAATCGAAAGACCACTTTTGTCATTGGGATGTTTGATAAGGAAATGCGGACTTTGATTGATACTATCCATGCAAAGAACTACCCCAAAGCGGACGAACAACTCAAAGCCCTGATACAAAAGATTAGTATAGCGATAGAGAAAAAAGAATGGAAGCATTAACGCTTTCCATTCTTGCATAGGGTATAAAATTCCTTGAAATCTATTTCTTTCTGCATCAGTCTGTCGAAAGCCGAAAGGGCAGGGAAAGTATAATCCATTTCCGCAAAGCCTCCGCCGTCTTCTAAGGCAGGGAGGTTTCCTATTGCCTCGCGTACCGTTATGCAATGGGGTTTCGTGCTGTCTGTATCTGCAAATAAGGGCTGCGGAGCAGGTATGGTTGTCATAAAATCCAAAGAACCAATTAGTATCACACGACGACGCTTTTGAGGAACGCCAAAATCCTCTGCATTCAGTTTGAAAGGCTTTTGCACAAAGTACCCCACTTCGGCAAAAGCCTGAATGATTTCTTTTATTGTTTCTCCGCCGCGCATAGTCAATATACCCGGCACATTCTCCATTACAAAGAATTTCGGTTTCAGTGTACAAACAATAGAAACAAACTCACGAAACAATTGATTACGCTTGTCTTCGGGATTGCGCCAACCTGCATACGAAAAGCCTTGACAGGGAGGACCGCCGACAATTACATCAATGGGGTGTCCTGCGCAGCATGCAACCAACTGCTGCTTTACTGTTTCTTGTGTAATATCGCCTAATATAAAATTCTCTTTCGGAGCATATTTGGAATGATTATGCATATTCGTTTGCATAATGTTCTTATCCAATTCGTTGACCGCTATCAAATTGAAACCCTCCATAATAAACCCTTCCGATAACCCTCCGCAACCTGCGAACAAATCCACAAAGTTATAGGAATTCAAATGGGGTTTTATCTGAGCGGCAATGGCACGCGCCAACAATGGAGGTACTGCGTTTCCTATTTGCTTAAACTGCGATGCCTTTGAACCTGCAAAAACAAAATCATCGGGAAACGACTGCAAACGAGCCGCTTCTCTATTCGACAATATCCGGGATTGTGAAGGGTGTAGATTGCAACCATTCGGCACACGATTGAAATAGGTGGCTATGGTATAACTCGGTTTGTCCCATACCAAGCGACCATAATAAGTCGTTCTGCCACCTGTTGCACGAATGCTTTCTAATCGACGGTCTGTTATTTGCAGAGGGATATCTTTCCAGTTTCCGCCTTGGGGTATATATTGAGCCAACAATTTCTCATGGTCGTTGAGTTTGCAGGCAATGTGATTGTATATTTTCATTTTGTATAGGCTATCGCCTTCAGTTCTTCTTTACTAAATCCGTACAGTTCCCCCACATACTCATCCAATTCTTGTTGCGTTGAGAATATTCTGTCCGCATCAATTAGTTGCAAATCTACAATAGGGAGTTCATCCAATTCGTAATTGTTGATATGATTATTTGAACTTGTCAACTTAAATCGCCAATTTAGAATACTGCTTGACAATAATATCTTCAGTTTTTTCAGTGTCGGGAGCGACGCAGATAAGTAATTGCACGAATTTCCCAAGATATCCGTAGGTGCACAAAATACGAACCGCAAACGGTATGTACTGTCTATGTTGGATATATTTTGTCCTATCAAGCGGGGCTTACCATAATCGAAGCGCATATATTCCATAGACTTACTCTGTAGAAAACTATCATCCACATACTCCATACCGCTATATTGTAACCCCGTTTCTGTAATCATTTTTCCTCGCACCAATCTGTGTGCTGTTTTCTGTTGGGTTATATGCTTGTTGTTCAAAGTCAAGTCCAACTCTCCGCGCTTATTTCGTACTTCGGATATAGACTTTAGTTTTTGAAATTTTGACATCCTTTTCAAAAAGTCCCAATCGCGCACCGAGATAAGAGGTATTTCCATATGGATGGGAAATAACTCTTTTATCAGTGATAAATTAACTTGAAATTCTTCCGTATTGTTTGAGATAACAATATCGGTTGTTGCCCCCCCCTTTTGCAGATAGAATATATTTGTGGCTTGGGTAACATTATTCTCAAACAAAACGGCTTTTTCAGGGTAGTAAACAATCTCTCGTACTGTATTTTGGCACAGCAGATATTTACGCAAACAACCGGCAGACTTGTCTGCAAACAAAGTAGAGGGACAGATTACGCCCAATTCGCCACCCTTTCGTAGCATATCCACCATTCTCTCTATGGATAGTTGATACAGGTTCAGCATTCCCTCCAATGAATAGTGATATCGCCCACACGACCGATAGTATGCCGTTTGTCGTTTCATATCCTCACGCAATTCCTTGCTTGTCTTATGGCTTGGCTTTAACACAAGATAGGGTGGATTGGAAACTATGGCATCATATTGTTTTTCTCTTGTTTCTTGGGAAAACAACCCGACTTTCTCATCCCCCTCGAGTGCGTTGCGTTGTTGTATGCGTTGCGATATTACTTGTATTTTATTCGGTGATAATTCGGCTATATACGAGCAGGCTTTCAGCCGCACAATGTTAATGGCTATTTTATCTATATCTATTGCATCCACATAAAACAAAACGGCTTTTTCCGTTTCTATGCCATTTCGTTGGAAATACCCGATGATGTCATCATAAAACCTACCCGTCCCGCAAGCAAAATCCAAAACTTGCAGATTGTCTAAAGTTGTAAAACGAGAAAGGGTAGTGTGTACTATTTTTTGTGTAATGGCGGATTGGGTATATACTTTGCCCCCGGATACCATATTTTCCTTGGAGTGCAGTCGTTTTATTATCCCGTGCTGAAAACTGAACCCACTCCCTAAATAGGCAATGTGCAATTTCTCACACGCTTGCGGTATATCCTCTAATTCTAAATTTTCTACATATTGAGCAGAATATCCGTCTGTAATAAAACTATCACACAAGACTTGTTGTGCATTGGGGATACCACGACCAACAAGATAGGTGTAAATAAAATCCAATACAACCTGAGAATGTACAGAATATACGCGTTTTTGCAATGTTACCTCATCGCAACAACCATCTATAAAACCCGATTCAAACAATCGGTTTTCCTCATATTGCAATGCATTCGTTAGCATAATAAATCCCACTGACCATTCTTTTCGACTGCAAAGGTACGAAAAAAAGCGTATAAATCCAAAAACGAAAGAATGTTTTAGGGCATTACCTTCACTCTACCCCCCCATACCGCCGCAAATCCCCGCAAATAGTGGCAAATAGCAGCCAATCGCCGCAAACGCCCGCAGAACCCCTTACTGCATAGAGCAGCCGTTGTACCTTTGCACCGTCTTTTTGACACCCCACTTCGCAATGCATGCTTGCGGGGACCCCGTGTCGAAAGATAGGCGGTGCTTTTTTATTATGTAAATCTCCTATGCTGCTGCGCAGCAAGAAAAACAGAAGAAAATAAAAAGAAAACTTTTTCTCTATTTTTCGTGAGCGGATAAGGGAATCCACCGGCATTGCGCAGTGGGCTGTGGTAGCGAGCAGGAACCTGCAGAATTAGAATTACAAATTACACATTAAACATTACAAATTAGAAAAGCCTGCCGCCCAATTACAAATTAAACATTAAAAATTAAAAATTAGAAGAAATGTCCAAAATCAATCTCGAAGTCCCTTTCAATTCGTTTCAGGGCAAGGTGTGCAAGCACTCGAAAATCATCTTTAAGAAGATGTATGGTAAGCAGTTTACTTCCCAAATCTGCAATCCCTACACCGGCGACCTCAGTACCGCTCAAACCGAGCATCGTACCAAGTTCAAGAATGCGTGGAATGCCGTGCAGACGCTGTCCGCAGCCGACCGTGCCGCTTATGTTGCCGCCTACAAGAGCAATCCGGGCAAGTACGCCACGCTCAACGGTTACATCTTCGCCCAAGAGTACGCCAAACTCTAATTAGGAGTTGAGCGTTGAGGGCAGTGGAGAGTAGATAGTTATAAGTAGGCTGTGCAAAACT
>CAVEFV010000111.1:0-5936 GCA_963615025.1 Firmicutes bacterium CAG:95
TGTACGCTCCCTATCCGCTTGTTCTGCCCGAGTGAAATCACAGTCATCACCCTCCACAAGTAACATCCAAGAACCATGCATATATGACACATAGGTCAAGTATATATACATGGGAATCAATAAGCAATAAATAGACTATAAATAGGCTATAAAGAAGGAATCAATCGGCAACCAAAAAGCAAACAAAAGAGGCTGTCTAACAATGCAAAGTTGTTAGGCAGTCTTTGTTCTTTCGCAGTTATGGGGGTACCACTAGGAGTGTTATCCGCTTTTGCGGATAACCCACAGACTGAAACGAGAAAAAATCATTGAATGATTTTTCCCTCCGGTTTTTGTCAAGTATAGAGGATAAATGCTCAAAAAAGGGCAGAAGGAGCCTACAAAACACAAAAAAGGCTGTTTATGCCCTTTTTACATGCATCTTTTTGATGTTGTGTGCCATCGCTTTCAGCCCAAACTCCAAACTTACGCCCGCTTTTCCACGCAAACGCATACGGCGAAACCCGCCATTGGCTTTCAACTGTCCGAAGACTGCCTCCGGTTCAATAGGACGATTGCTCCGATGCCTCAACCCCTCTTCGCTTGTTAACAATTCGCGTGCTTGGCGTTTATAAGCATTTAGCCGGTGGTTTACTTCTATTTGCCTATTACCTCGTGCCTTGTAACACTGTCCTCGCAACGGACATCCATCACAATTTTGTGCTCTATAGATACTAATTGTACTCTTAAAGCCAACATCATTAATCCGTTGTTCGTCCCGTACATGGTTCATGTGTTGCCCCATCGGACAAACATAATAATCGTCCTTTTCGTTGTAATACAAGTTGTTAGGAAGAAAAGCGTTTTCCCTATATTTCTTGTGCTGCTCCTTGTGGAAAAGGGGATATTTCACATACGCCGTAATGCCTTTTTGCTCAAAGTACTGATAATTCTGTTCACTACCATAGCCGGAGTCTGCAACTACTATACTGCTATAGAAACCATAGCACTGCGCAAAACTCTCTTGATACGGAATATGGGTTAGGTAATCCGTCGGGTTTTGATAGACCTCATAATGAGTAATAAACTGATTCTCCGTTGATTGCTGAATGTTATATCCCGGTTTTAATTGCCCATTCAGCATGTGGTCTTCTTTCATCCGCATAAAAGTGGCATCCGTATCCGTTTTAGAGTAGGAATTGCGTTCCTCCATAATGGATAGGTGATTATCATATTCTTGTAGTTTCGGAATATCCTTTTTCTCCGCTTCCTTCAGTGCTTTCTGCTTACTCTTTTCTATTTTCGTTTCATCAATGGACGATTTAATTCGCTCTATACGACTACTGAAATCCGCTACACTCATTGTATCAGGAGATGGAAGTTCACCGCTTTCAATCTCATTCTCTTGTTCTATCTTTTGCAACAACGCAGCCAAACGGTTTTTGAGTTTTGCCTGGTTCTTCTCTACAGTCTTGCGCCATACAAAAGTGTACTTGTTTGCACAAGATTCCACTTTCGTACCGTCTACATATTGTACATTCAAACTAACAAAACCCTGTTCGGATAGAAGAAGCACTACTTGCGTAAACAAGTTCTCAAAGTGATTCTTGAGGCGTTTGCCACGAAAAAGATTGATAGTGCGCCAATTAGGACGCCTCATACCGGCTATCCACATAAAAGTGATATTCTCTTTTAGGGCTTGTTCTATTTTTCGGGAGGAATAGATATTACACAGATAGGCATAGACCAGTATCTTCACCATTGTGCGCGGGGAAAATGCACTGTTGCCACCGCCTTTGTATGTACCTAATACTTCCGTAATATCCAAGCGGTCGATGAGAGTGTTTACCGCACGAACAATGTGGGTTTGAGGAATCAAATCGTCTATTTCTATCGGGAAAAGACCTTTTTGTTTTGCAGTCTCGGATTTTATTGCTAACTTTGCCATCGGTTATGTTAGAGTTTCCAACTATGTTTCTAACACTGCAAAGTTACTGAAAATCTTTGACATAGCCAAGTCTTTCTGCAATAAAAAACAAGCAGAAAGACTTTTTTTGGGCTAATAGACATTTCTTGTACCTAAAACAGAGCGATAGGGGTAGTAATAGACTTAATAGTCATTTTGCAGACTGCAATTTGACTATTAAGTCGAAAAAGATGTCTGCCGGCCGTGATGTGATGTTCGTGGTGGGTGCCCCTTACGGTTTCTCGCCGGCAGTCTATCAGCGTGCCAATGGCAAAATTTCGCTGAGCCGTATGACCTTCAGCCACTAGATGATTCGCCTCTTGTTTGTGGAGCAAATCTATCGTGCGATGACCATCCTTCGTGGCGAGCCGTACCACCACGAGTAGTTTTTGCTTGCGTAGTTTGCTTTTTTGCTCTGAGGAAACTAATCCAACGCCAAATAGAAAATTATTCCCAACGCCAAATAGACAGTTCTTAGGCCAAATAATTCTAAAGCTAAATCGAAAATCTCTTCCTTACCCGAATATTCCCCCAAAAATACTGCTATCTTATTCGCGAAGCAATGTGCTTGCGATATAGTTCCATGTTGCTTTGGCTCAGCACCGATTCAATGTGCGACAGTAGTTCTTTGGGTGTAGCCTCTGCGTTCGTCGTGTCGTTGTCCTCCTGTATGGAAATCTTGCCTTCTCCTGTCACGGGCAGATATTCGTACCAATCTACCGGCACCTGATGCATTCGCCCGTCGCCGCCCCATTTGCTGATGTAGGTGCGTCTTGCCACGGCTTGATAGCCATGCGCATTCACTTGTATCACCGATTTTCCGTTTCCGAGCGGTATTTGTTCGGTTTTCAGAATACAGTGTGTAGCGCATTTGGGATGTTTGAACTTATCTTCTCCCCAGAAGTTGGCGAGCGACTCGTGTTCCCAGAATGCGCTCTCACGCATCATATCCCGCCCGTATATGTCGTGTTGCGGGCGTATTTGTTGGTATATGGGGATGCAGAGCAGCGGCGCCAGACTGAAATAGATCGAGCGAAAATAGTCCGCCATGGTGGTCTGAAAGTGTTTGGCGGCTTTTTCGTAGTCGTAGTGCCGGAATTGCGCCGGGTCCATATCCAACTGCTGGTTCTGCAAGTGCTGCGGGATGATGGTGTTTATCTTGTTTTGTTTCAGAAAATCGAAATCATCTCCATAGCCGGTTGTTTGGTCTTTGAGCAGCGCCAACATGTTTTGCTGTGCCAGCGGCGTGAATAGCAACGCATATTGTTGGTTGTTGTTGCGGTCGCGTGTGTCAAATGCCACCTCAAAATCCTCGTTGGTCAGCATCGCAAAATCTGAGCCTTTCAGGTCTTCGGCTTTTTTCTTCAGTTTTCGTTTGGTCCACCAGTAGCTGATACTGCCTTCTTGGTTGGCGAGTCCGCTATGTGTTCGGTTGAATATCAGGTCGGGTGCTGCCGTGTTCCCGAAGATAAGCCGAACCTTCTCGTAGTATTCGGGGTAGGGGGCAGTATAGGTTGCCACCAGTGTCTCGCTGTGTTGCCGTGTGTAGTATTTCCCGTCGCTGCCCCGCTCGCTTGTAGTCCAAAAGATGGTCTTTGTCCCCGTGTAGGTTTTGCTTTCCCATTCCATTTTTCGGGTGCGGCAGAGCACGAACGGGTTGCCGTTTATCAGCCCGGAGTGTGAGTATAGCACCGACCGTTCTCGGTTGAACGAATCGTCCCACCCGTATACTTGTTTCAGGTCAGCCAGTCGTTGGGTCGTAAAGTACGGGTCAAATTCCAATCGTGGCACCGTTTGCGTCATCATGCGGGCAAA
Organism: Firmicutes bacterium CAG:95; assembly: GCA_963615025.1. Taxonomy (GTDB): domain Bacteria; phylum Bacteroidota; class Bacteroidia; order Bacteroidales; family Paludibacteraceae; genus Colicola. Next base: position 3,761 of record CAVEFV010000111.1, read on the forward strand.
CAGATCCCAGTTGTACAGCCGGTTCAGCGCCGCCATCTGTTGCCATGCCTTGTCCCGCAATGCGTCTATCTCTCCTTGCAGTGCCTTGCTTTCTTCCTCTATGCGCTTCATTTTCGGATGCACCAGCAGCCCGTCGAGCAGTGCGATTCCAATAGCCACCGCCCCACAGCCTATCTTTGCCCGTATGTCCCACTCATTCCATCCTACGGCGAGTGCAATCAGTCCGGCAGCCACCACCGCCCATAGCCCGTAGAACAGCACTTTCAGCCCTTTCAGTTTGTCTGTTAGGCCGTTGTGTGCATATTCCTTCTTGTATAGTTTGGTGCAGGTAGCCTTGTTGGCTTGTGTGTCTATGTGGGCCTCTGCGGCTAATTCGTCAAAGGTATGGCTGCAAACCTCTCGAAAGCGTGGTGCATACACGCTTTTGTATTCCTCCAACGGGTCGAGAATGTCTTGTGCCATGGCAGTACCTTAGAAGAATTTAGCCCGTGCTTGTTCACGCACATCGTTCGACACCGTGAACGGAATGCGTGTCGTGTAGCCTTGCTTTGCCGCCACAATCATTTTTGTGGGCCATTCAAACAGGCTCGTGTTCCATTGTGTCACGCGGCTGTTGTATACAGTGCGGGCAGCGGTAATCTCTCGTTGCAGATAGTTGTTTTGCTGCATGGCGTCAGCAATGGCGTTGTGCGCTTTCAGTTCCGGGTAAGCCTCTACTTGCGGGAACAGCCGTCCCATGGCGGTATTCACTTGTTGTGCCACTTCGTTGCGGTTGGCGTCGGTTATCTTTCCGCCTCTCAGGGCAGCCACTTGTTCCATCACTTCCTTGTCCAAATCCACCGCGCGATTCACCAGTCCCACTACATTTTGCAGTATCTGTACGCGCTGTTCCAAGTAGTTGTCTATGTTCGAGGCTTCGGCTTGTATGCGTTGCTCGAGTTGTTGGAAGTAGTTGCGTGCTTTGATTTTCATGAATAGGAATACCACGCCGGGCAGTATGCCGACCAGACAGCCGCCTACGGTCACGAGCAGCGGATAGGGTACCATTGCCCAGCCGCCCAAGAGCATGAATAGCCCCACTGCGATGGGGATGGCTACCCATAGCGCGATCTCGAACAGTACCGAACCAACTCCGGTCTTCACGGGCAGTTGTTTCTCTATTACATGTATGTCCCGCCCGTTCTCGTTCACGGGCCCTGTCATTTCATCCAATTGATTTGCCATAGTTGTATTGTTTTTCGTTATGAATATGTTGTACGATGATATGATCATCATGTCCATATCATCGTACAAAGATACACTAAATAATTGGTATTTCCAAATACAAATCAGAAATAAACTCTTAGTGTGCGTTAATGCCGTTATTCAAAAGTTTTGGGTGTGTGGGGGGATTATTGAGTAGTTTGTGTCGAAATACTCATTTGAAATACAATACCTTATTTGTCGGTTATTCCGTAGAAATTGAAAAGTTCGTCAATCCGTTCAATAACAATTCCCTTGTCTTCTAGGTTCTTTTTTCGCTTATTGTATATGACTCGTATCATATCTTCTCGTTCTCGGTCAACAGCCAAATGAATTCTGCGATGGCAAGTGGGACATAATGGAACATAATTAGCAAGTACTTCTATGCTGTTTGTAAAACGATTAGCAACGGCATGTGGTATTAAGTGGTGTACTTCTAAGTAGTTTTGTTTAGTCTCTTTTGATGTGAAATATCTGCATCCGGAGTATTCCTCCATAATACAATGGTATTGACTCTCTTGACGAGCAATTCGTTTCAGTGTGTCACTCACCTCTTTCAACTTTTCTTTTCCTTCTGTGTCTATGGGGTCTATAACACCTATTTTGTCAATATCCTTTTTTGTTAGGGTGCGTTTAGTACGGGTAGGCATTGTGTTTTCTGTGATATCGTATAAGTCACGATAGATGACTTCGAAAATAGCGTGGTAGGTGGTTAAGAAATCCCTAATATGTGTTTCCTCTATATCAAATATCTTTTTGTAAGTATTGAGAACGATGTTGATGAAATCATTATAATCAAATACATTATAATTTTGTATTGTCTTGCCGAGCCAAAGTATCCATGTCGTTTCTAGAAGTGTACTGATTGAGAAATTCCCGCTATTTTTGTATTTGCGCTACTGCTGTTGCGATAAATTACCGCTATTCAGTTGTA
>CAVEFV010000112.1:0-5754 GCA_963615025.1 Firmicutes bacterium CAG:95
GAATTAGGAATTGGGAGGGAGGTGGGAGAAAGGGGGAATAAGGTTGGTTGTTTCGGGTTTGGAAGTGGTATATTTGTTTATTTGCCAAAAGATGTCTATCTTTGCCCAATAAAACCGTTGCACTATGGATTTCAAGAGATACTGGAAAGAAGGGAAGTTCCCTTTCGTTATCAAGAGCCTGTTGGTGGCTTTGCTGATCGGAGTTGTTCTGCTGTTGGGCATCTATTTATGGTTGAAGCATTATACCCGTCATGGGGAGGAACTGCAAGTACCCGATGTATGCGGGATGTATATCGAAGAGGCGCAGGTTACACTGCAGTCGATGGGATTGGTGTTGCAGGTGATAGACTCGACCTACTCGAACAAAGTGCCGTTGGGTACGATTGTGGAGCAGAATCCATCGGAGAACTCTTCGGTGAAGAAGGGTCGTGCTATCTATGTGATTGCGAACGCGCGTACAAAGCGACAGGTGCCTGTGCCTGACTTGCGTGATGTTTCTTACCGTCAGGCAGAGACGACATTGAGAGCATTAGGGTTGAAGGTAAGCCGAGTTGTTTACGAAGCATCGGAGTACAGAGACTTGGTGTTGGATGTACGGCGCAACGGTGTTTCGGTGAACAGCGGAATGCGATTGCCTGAGGGAGATTCGGTGGTGCTTGTAGTAGGGCGCGGACGAGGAAGCAGTACGGTGGCCGTGCCGAACCTTGCAGGTAAGACCCTTTCTGCTGCCCGCGAAGAACTATTGGGTATTCATCTGATAGTAGGCGCAACGATATGCGATAGTCCGCAGGAAGAGGGGAAGGAGTATTATGTTTACAATCAAGACCCTGCAACCGGTGTGTGGGCAAGAGAAGGGGACCATGTGGACTTATACTTGTCGGAGGACCCTGCCAAGCGGGTGAAGACAACCTCTGCTACTGACGAAGAAGACTTCTTCTAAGGTTGGTGATATGACGGATGATGAATTGGATATAATAGAACAAGTCGAACCCTTTGAGCGTTACCGTCAGGAAGTGGACAAAGGGCAAGCCCCTTTGCGTATAGACAAGTACTTGTTTCTTCATTTGAGCGGTACATCGAGAAACCGTATTCAATCGGCGGCAGAGGCAGGGAATGTGTGGGTGAACGGGAAGTCGGTAGCCTCGAACTACAAGGTGAAAGCAGGGGATATTGTGCAGGTGCTGCTCAACCATGAACGACGGGACTATACCATCGTGCCGGAGAATATACCATTGGATGTGGTTTATGAGGACGAGAGTGTGCTGGTGGTTAACAAGCCTGCGGGGTTGGTAGTACATCCCGGACACGGCAATTGGACGGGGACATTGTTGAACGCTCTTGCTTATTACTTTCAGGGAACGATAGACATGAACGACCCTTCGATAGGTCTTGTGCATCGTATAGACAAAGACACGAGCGGTCTTTTGCTGATAGCCAAGACCCCTAAGGCGAAGACCTCGTTGGGCTTGCAATTTTTTGAGCATACGACAGAGCGCACCTATAATGCTCTTGTGTGGGGGACCTTTACGGAGAACGAGGGTACGGTGGAAGGTGCATTGGCGCGCGACAACCGAGACAGGCAGATATTCCGTGTGTGGGATACAGAAGAGAACCCTGCAGCAAAGCCAGCAATCACACACTGGAGGGTGCTGGAACGCTTTCCATACGTGACTCTTATCGAGTGCAGACTTGAGACGGGTCGTACGCATCAGATACGCGTCCATTTGCGCCATATAGGTCATCCGTTGTTTGCCGATGAGCGTTATGGAGGCAGAGAGATACTCAAAGGCTTGCCTACGCAGAAATACAAGCAGTTTATACAGAATTGCTTTGACCTTTGTCCGAGACAGGTGTTGCACGCCAAGACTTTAGGCTTCACGCATCCTGTTACGGGAGAGCGTATGCTCTTCGACTCGGAATGGCCGCAAGATATGACAAACCTAATCAATAAATGGAGAAACTATGAAACAGCAACGAATTCTTTGGGCAGATGATGAGATAGAGTTACTGCACCCTTATGTTCTTTTCCTGCAACAGAAAGGCTATGAAGTTGTAACCGCCAACAACGGCACAACGGCGATAGAACTATGCAATAGCCAAGTGTTTGATATTGTCTTTTTAGACGAGAATATGCCGGGTCTATCGGGTTTGGAAACCCTGTCGGAGATAAAAGCCAGTCACCCTACTTTGCCTGTGGTGATGGTGACGAAGTCGGAAGAGGAGAATGTGATGGATTTAGCGATAGGGGAAAAGATTGCAGACTATCTGATAAAGCCTGTGCATCCTAACCAGATACTTCTTACACTCAAGAAACATATACACCAGCGGGATATTGTGTCGGAACACACCAACTCGAACTACAGACAGGAGTTCTCGGACATTGCCTATATGATAGATACCGCGACGACTTTGGAAGAGTTCTTCGCCATACACAAAGTGCTGGTGCATTGGGACCTTGAGTTGCAAGGTATAGACTCGTCGATGCGTGAGATGCTTCTTCTTCAGAAGGAGCAAGCCAACAATGCCTTTGCCAAGTTCATCTCGCGCAGTTACGAGAAGTGGTTTGCAGACTCACAGAAACGACCCTTGCTCTCGCCTGATATATTCAAGACATCGGTGTTCCCCGTTTTAGATAAGGGCGAGAAACTGTTCATGATAGTAATTGATAACTTCCGCTACGACCAGTGGAAGGTACTTCAGCCGATGTTGTCGGAGTGGTTCAATGTGACAGAAGACAAACTCTATTGCTCTATTTTGCCTACTGCAACACAATACGCACGCAATGCCATTTTTTCGGGATTGATGCCCCTTCAGATTAAGGAGATGTTTCCTGACTTGTGGGTTGAGGAGGAAGACGAAGAAGGAAAGAATCTGAATGAAGAACAGTTGGTACAAACACTGCTCAACCGATACAGGAAACCCTATCGTTTTACCTACAACAAAGTGAACGAATCCGATTATTGCGAGAAACTGATAGGCAGGTTGAAGGGTTTTAATTCGCCGCTGAATATAATCGTCATTAACTTTATAGACATGCTGTCTCATTCGCGGACGGACAGTAAGATGATGCGGGAACTGATGGGGGACGATGCTGCCTATTTGTCGCTTACGCAGAGTTGGTTCAAACATTCGAACACGGCGCAACTCTTCCAGCGAATAGCCGAGTTGGGGTATAAGATGTTGCTTACCACTGACCACGGTACGATATGTGTGAACAACCCAGTTCAGATATTGGGGGATAAGAACACAAATACGAATCTCCGCTACAAGGTGGGGAAATCGTTGGCTTGTAAAGACAAGGATGTATTTATTATGGAGAAACCTCGTATGTGCGGTCTTCCAGAGCCGAACCTATCCAGCACCTATATCTATGCGACGGGGAATAAGTTTTTTGCGTATCCGAATAATTTCAACTACTACGCTCAATACTATCGGAATACTTTCCAGCACGGAGGTATCAGCATGGAGGAAATGCTTGTGCCGCTTATTATGATGGAGCCGAAATGAGCAGGGCTGCGCAGAGATTCCATTATTCTTCTTTAGTTGCAAACCGGCGATAGGTTCGCAGTACCTTGCGCACATAGGCATTGACGCTTTTGGCATCGCACGAGCCATACAGCACGACGCTATCCTGTGCGTAGGTATCGTTTTGCAATTGTGTCAGCCAATACTCGGTGTTATCCGTCCAGATGTATGCACTTTTGCCATAGCGTTTGGCAAGTCGGCGTGCATCCATGATGTGTGCAGGTCCGGCATTGTATGATGCCAAGACGAACTTTGTTTGCTCCTCCCGATTCGAGATGAAAGAGAATATATTCTGCAAGTACGCTATATACTGCGTTCCTGCGGCGATATTGTGTTCGGGGATGAAGACGGTGGAGTCGTTTAAGCCAAAACGACAGGCGGTTTTGGGCATCAACTGCATCAGTCCCAAGGCTCCGGAAGAGGACTGCGCCAAAGGATTAAAGTGGGACTCTTCGTAGCACAAGGCAGCCAATAACTTCCAGTCCCAATCGATATTCGGCGCATATTCCTGAAAGATTGCGGCGTAGGGTATAGATGTGTAGTCTGTCTCTTCTTCGACCTCAGATTCTTCTATCCATCCTATTCGCAGTCCCTTGCGAAAACCGATGGCTGAGACGGCAAGGAAGAATAGAAGTAATAGGAAGACCGTAACAATCTTTTGTGGACTACGCATGGCAAAAAGAGGGATTAAGTGTGTTCGATGTTCTTTTCTGCGATGAGGGGCAATCCGTTGAGGCGGAGAAATACTTGCGTGGTGGCAACGACATCTTTCTGACAATAGACGGAAATGCGTGCGAGGTCCTTCGTTTGATAATATACGCCGGCTACTTGGCTGCCGTCAATGTCATCTTTGGGTGTGGGTATTCCGAATATGGCGGTTAGCAGTTTCAAGGCAGTATATGCCTTATTGTCACCGAATTTCCATAGGTCCATTGTGTCCAAGAAATGCAACTCCCAAGGTTTCTTTCCGGCAATCTGCAGGCAGTCGGGCAGAGTGACACCGTTTATCAATGCTCTGCGGCATACAAACGGAATGTCGAACTCTTTGATGTTATGTCCGCATAGGTTGTGATAGGGACTAATCATGAAGCGTCCCAACAACTCCATGAAATCGGCGAGGATGGCTTTTTCGTCGCTGCCGCAAAAGGACTTGGTTCGCAGATGCCACTCGGTGTCTTTACCCAAATAGCAAAAGCCTACGGATATGCAAACGACCCGTGCGAATTCCGCATAGATGCCTGCTTGTTGCCAGTTGGTTGCTGCATCGCCGGCATAACGCTCAGGCTGGCGAATTTGCAACTGTTTGTGTTTATCCTCCCATAGATGTTGCATCTCGTCGGACAGTTCGTCCATCGTCTCCACTACGGGTGCCGTTTCGATGTCGAAGAACAGTATTTTGTCGATGGATACATCCATATTCTAATCGTGATGTTCGCTGATTTGTTGCTTGACGAATTTCGTCAGGATATTGATGGCTGCCTTGTTGTGTCCTCCTTGCGGGATGATGATGTCGGCATAGCGTTTGCATGGCTCAATGAATTGCAAGTGCATAGGTTTGACGATGCGCGAGTATCGTTCCATGACTGCTTCACTGGTGCGTCCGCGTTCGATGACATCGCGCTGAATGACGCGTATGAGTCGGTCGTCGGCATCAGCATCAACGAAAATCTTAAGGTCCATCTCGTTACGCAGTTTCTTGTCGCATAGTGCCATAATGCCTTCTACGATGACGACTGCCCGTGGCTCCACATGAATTGTTTCTTTCTGCCTTGTACAGGTGATGTAAGAATATGTGGGCTGCTCTACTGATTTGCCCTCTTTAAGCATCTTCAAGTGTTTTTCGAGTAACGGCCAATCGAAGGCATCGGGATGGTCGAAGTTGATGTTTTGTCGCTCTTCGACAGGAACATCGGAAGAGTCTTTGTAGTAGGAGTCTTGTGGAATGACGACTACTTCTCCCTTTGGGAGTCGCTCAATGAGCCTTTTAACAACGGTTGTTTTACCGGAACCTGTGCCGCCCGCAATGCCAATGATAAACATAAGATAAAGATTTTGAAGCGCAGTTTTTCGTCCCACGCTGATTGGTTATTACGGACTACAAAGGTAAAGAGTTTTTTTTATATACCCAAACTTTGCCCACACATTTTATAGCCATTGCGTAAAAATAGGTTGATGGGCGTTTTGAAGTGGGTTGGGAGATGGGTTTTTAGAGGTATTTTGTTCGGTGCT
>CAVEFV010000113.1:0-5639 GCA_963615025.1 Firmicutes bacterium CAG:95
AGACAACACGGAGACAGGCAATTCATGGAGCAGGCACACACGATACGGATATACGGCCGATACGAGGATATTACCCCACAGGCGTGGGACGCACTTGTGCAGGAAAGTAATACCGCCACTTGGTTTCAGACACGAGAGGCGTATCGGTTCTATGCCTCGCTGCCACAAGAGATGACACCTTTTGTGTATGCCGTAGCGGAACAGAGCACCGATAAGGCAGAATCTTCACATACGACAAGCGTCCGCCTTACGGGCATCATCGTGGGCTATATCACGCACGAACAGAGCAAAGTCAAGCAGTACCTTACCCGTCGGACAATTATCATCGGGGGAGCGATGCTTGATACGGCTATCTCGGACGAGGCACTCTCTGCATTGCTTACTACCCTGCGTAGCGGATTGGCAAAAAAGGCTATCTATATCGAACTGCGTAACTTCCACGACTACAGCCGCTGGCGAAAGGTATTCGCCGACAATGGTTTTGCCTATCAGCCGCACCTGAATTTTCATATTGATACTGCCTCATCTGCTGTGGTAGAACAGAACCTCGGCAAGAGTCGCAAACGGGACATACGCACTTCGATACGCGAGGGCGTTGCGCCTGTGCTGCACCCCACTTTGGAACAAGTGCGGGAGTACTATGCGCTGCTGCAAATGCTCTATCGCACAAAAGTAAAGACGCCTCTTTTCTCATGGGCGTTCTTTGAGCAACTCTACAAGACGGACGGCGGACACTTCTTGCTCTGTGCATATAAGGAGAAAATTATCGGTGGCACAGTCTGTGTTTGTCTGCAGGGAAAAGGCGTGTACGAGTGGTTCGTCTGTGGCGAGGACGGCAAATACGAACATGTCTTTCCCTCGTCGTATGCCACCTATCTCGGTATCTGCTATGCAGCGGAGGGCGACTATCCGCTGTTCGATATGATGGGCGCAGGCAAACCCAATGAAGCATACGGTGTACGAGATTTCAAGGCACGCTTTGGCGGCAAAGAGGTAGAACATGGGCGGTATCTGTGTGTATGCCACCCGCTGCTCTATCGCCTTGGTTCGCTCGGCGTTAAGATACTGAAAAAGAGATGACTATCAGACTTTGGGCAATACGAATTAAGAATGCGCTTCTCTACAAAGTAGGGGTGCATTTCCCCTATAATCCCGTGCGAATAGAAGCCCTGCGGAGATTGGGATACACGGTGGGCGAGCAAGTCTATATCGCAGGCGATTTGACGATTACGCAAAACTTTACAGAGAATCGTGGCACGCTCACGATAGGCAACCGTGTGTCGATTGCACCTTGTGTAATACTAACCCTCATTAGTCATGCGAACGCCTCTGCTATTCGCAAATACATCCCTGTTCGTAGGGGGGGGGTACGAATAGAAGATGATTGTTGGATAGGGGCAGGTGCTATCATTCTCAACGATGTAACCATAGGCAAAGGCAGCGTGGTGGGCGCAGGAGCCGTAGTAACCAAAGATGTCGCCCCGTACACCATAGTAGCCGGCAACCCTGCACGAAAGATAAAAGACATCGAGGTAACCGGTGTGTCGGCGGAGCGAGCAGGAAGCAAATTATAGATAATAAAAAGAGTTTAGCGTAGATTTTGTTCGTCATAGACAATAAAAATGTAGTCTGCGTTGAATTTGTTTAGTATAGACAACAAAAATGCAATTGGCACGAAGTTTGTTGTGTATGGACAATAAAAATGCAGGTATTTCTTTTAGTAAGTACCTCCTTAAATCGCTTGACTTATGGATGTTATTTCACGATTGGACTATGCGGGCAAAGTGGATGCTTGGTTAGGAAAAGGGCAAATCATTGTTCTTGTCGGACAGCGTCGGGTAGGGAAGAGTTATGTAATGAAAGACTTTGTCGTACGGCATGCGAACGACAAAGGAGTCAATATCATTGCCATAGACAAAGAAAAAAAAGACTTTAACTTTATCCAAACCTACGAGCAACTAAATGCCTATATCGATTCGCAATGGAAAAGCGACTGCCATAACTATATCCTTATCGACGAGGTGCAAGATATAGAGGGATGGGAACATTCGGTACGCAGTTATCGCACAGAAGACAATACGGACATTATTGTTACGGGTTCTAACTCCAAAATGCTCAGTGGGGAGTTGAGTACGCTGCTCAGTGGGCGCTATCAACAAATCCATGTACTGCCCCTTAGTTATGGGGAGTTCCTGCAATTCCATGGACTGTCGGATGGCGACGAGGCACTGGAACTGTATCTTAAGTATGGCGGACTGCCGGGGTTGCGAAATGTGGGATTGGATAATGAAGAAATGGTAAATGATTATCTTTCAGGCATATTCAATACCATTATGCTGAAAGATGTAGTGGAACGACACACCATCCGAAATGTAGTGTTTCTGAACAATTTGATTGCGTTTATGGCGGACAGTGTGGGGAAACTCAATTCTGCCAACAGCATTGCCAAATACTTGAAAGCGCAACAGATAGACGCCACAACGAATAGTGTATTGACTTATATGTCTTATTTTGCAGAGGCGTTTTTGATTGATCAAGTTGGGCGATTCGATATGCACGGGAAGAAGATGTTAGAGAACAACGGGAAGTGTTATTTCGGTGATGTGGGGTTGCGCAATTGGGTGGTGGGTGGTAACCGTAGCAAAGATATAGAGAAAGTGTTAGAGAATGTGGTGTATCTTCATCTTCTTCGTTTGGGGTATACCGTCTGTGTCGGGCAATTACGCGCTGGGGAGATAGATTTCGTTTGTACAAAGATGAACCAACGGGTGTATGTGCAGGTGGCTTATTGGATTGGTTCGGAAGAAACCGCCCAACGCGAATTTGGAAATTTGCGTTTGATAGCCGACGACTATCCCAAGTATGTCATTTCTGCTACCCCTCTGCTCAAGCGCAGCGATGTGGAAGGCATTACTCATTTACATATTCGTGAGTTCTTGAAGAATGGGTTGTAATAAAACTTGGATAGCAGCACAAGCCCCCACAAGCAAGAAAAAACATTATACAGCGATAGAATGAACATATTGATAGACATAGCGCACCCCGCACATGTGCATCTGCTCCGTAATTTCTACACGGAGATGACAAAAAAAGGGCACAAGGTGATTGTGACTGTAAAGGATATTCCTGCGGCGCGGCAACTGCTTGATTTATATCATATTCCCTATATTTTCTTGGGCAAGAAGTCCGACAGGTTGGCGGGCAAAGCCATTGAGCAACTGCGCTACAATTGGGAGGTGTGGCGTATCGTGCGGCGGGAACATATCACTATTGGTATCGGCTCTTCTATCACCTTGGCGCATGTGAGTCGAGTAAGCAAAATGAAAAGTATTATTCTCGACGACGACGACGATGCCGTGGAGCCGCTGTTTGCGAAGTACGCACACCCTTTTGCGGATGTCATTCTCTCGCCCGAAGGCACGCCTCGCAAATCGAAGAAGACGCTCTATTACCCTGCCTACCACGAGTTGGCGTATTTGCACCCCAACCGTTTCACCCCAGACCCAAAAGTATTGGATGATGCGGGCATTCGCTATACCCGCAGCGCAGACGGCACGGTGAGCGAGGTAGAGCCGTATTTTGTGCTGCGGTTCAATGCATTCAAGGCGCACCACGATGTAGGGGTGGTGGGGCTGACTATCGAGAACAAACGCCGCTTGGTGGACTATCTCAGCCAACACGGGCGAGTGTTCATCACCACCGAGCGAAATATCGATGAGGAGTTCTTGCCGTATCAATTAAAAGTGTCCCCCGAGAAAGCGCACTCGCTGATGTACTATGCCACGATGCTCGTAGGCGACAGCCAAACCATGACTTCGGAGGCAGCCGTACTCGGTACACCCGCTATCCGTTGCAACACATTTGTCGGGCGCATACACTATTTGGAGGAAGAGGAACACCGCTACGGGCTAACGTATGGTTTCCGCCCGGAGCAGTCGGAGGAGATGTTTCGCAAGATAGACGAACTTCTCTCGCTCGGCACAGCACCCTTGCACGCAGATTGGGCTGCGCGTCGCGAAAGATTTCTGGCAGATAAGATAGATTATACTTCTTTCCTTGTGTGGTTTACAGAGCAGTATCCTCTATCGGTGGAGCAAGTTTGTAGGGGCGAGTGTCCTATTTTTTCGTAGTGTTTTCGGGATAGCCTTCGAAGTCATACTTACCATTGTAGGAAAATTGGATGTTCGAGCCATAGTGGGTCTTCACATCTCCTACGATAGAGATTGTTCCTTCTGCAGGATAGGACACCATAACGGTTCCGCTGTCGAAATAGTAGGTGTCTTTCCAATTTTCACCATCGTCCTCATACACGCCCATATACGAAGTATTGTCTTGCTGATAGGACACATTGTATCCTTTTGAAGCCGCCACAGTACCTTCCTTGAACGAGAAATCGACAGGGTAAGTTCCTGCCTGTAGAGCAGTATTGGTGAAGAATGTGATTTGCATAAAAGTCTTTTTGTTGTCGAGCGTTATTTGTACCTCGTGGTATTGCTCGATGTCATCGAATCCGATAAACTCTGTATAGACCTCGTTGAATGTATTCTTCGTGGTGGGTTCGTAGCCCCAACGCTGGTCGATGCCTGCAATATCGGTTGCTTGCATTATATAGACCGTTCCCATATAGGTAATCCGTCCATCGATATTGTAGCGTTCGTCCTGCATGCTTACCGTGATACACATTGTATCGGGGAAGAGGAAATCTTTTGACCCCGAACTATATGTGTAGTGGGGTAGGAAATTGCAGTACTCTTTTCGCATAGTCCCTTGTTGCAAAGCGAAATGTCCTATGAAGGAGGCTTGTTGAGGAATGACGCAATATGTGGCGTAGTATTCAATACCTGTGCTGTCTTTGCCTATCAACACAAGGTTGTAGTCGCCGTTATCTTCGTAGTAGTCCACAAAACCAAAGGTATGTACTGCGATGTAGGTTGTATCGTTATTGGGATTGGGTTGCGGGTTCGGATTTGGTATTACGGACTCATCTTCCCGCATAAATATACCCTCGTATAGTACGCTTTTGTTCTCGTCAACTGCCGTAATCGTCACTTTGATAGAGGTCTTATTACGGGCTTGTATTGTGACTATAGGCGCATTGGCAGTTGTTGCCGTAAAAGTGCCTTTGCCGGTTACTTTGTCGTAGGATAATGCTCCGTGCAAGTCTTTTACTACGAACATTGTGGGAGATGCTACTTGTACAATAGCACTGTCGGTTGTTGGTACTTTCAATGAGGCAGTGTAGCCCGTTGAAGGATTCTTTGACGCCCAAAGTCCTATGAGGTCTTCGGGATAGGGTGTTTGTTTGTGGCAGCCCGTTATTGCAAGTGCCACGGCAGCCAAGACTGCCAACCATGTTTTTCTCATACCTTACTTTTCTTTAAGTGTTAAACATTAGTATCTTGCTTGCACCTTGAGATATGCGGAAAAGGTGCAAGCGCGGCAAAGATAAGGGTTTCTGTATTATTCTCCAAAACAATTGCATTTTTTTGTGGAGCATTTTCTTTTTGGGTAAGCGTATCGAGTTGAGGTTTTTTAGTTGATGAGTTGAGGAGTTTATGTATTTTATGTTCTTCATTTCTTTTGCTTGAACAAAAGAAACGAAGCAAAGAAAATTCATCGGCTGTGTGTCGGGCGTTGCC
>CAVEFV010000114.1:0-5431 GCA_963615025.1 Firmicutes bacterium CAG:95
TCTGCGCAGTCTTATTCGTTAAGTTAATCTATGTCTGTCCTTAAGAAAATATATCATCGGTTGTATAAGACAACTCATCCGCAGGTGGGAGAGATATGGTGTCTGCACCGTGTTGTGCCACAACGCAGTTGGGCAGCAGCCAATCGGGGATTGGAGATTACCCCCGACTATCTGGAGCAAATGATACTATCTTATCGGCAGCGTGGGTATCGGTTTGTATCGTTGGACGACTTTGCGGCACAGCGCACCTGTTTCCGCTTGCCGTGGCAGCCGAAGCGGGTGGCGATTAGTTTCGACGACGGCTTCTCGGATATATACCAATATGCATTTCCGCTCTTCGAGAAATATCACATTCCTTTTGCTATCTACCTGACGACGGCTTTCCCCGACCGACAGATTGACCTCTGGTGGATACGATTGGAGCATATACTCGAGACACAGGCGAGCGTAACGCTCCCGACGGGCGAAGTGCTACCCTGCGCCACCACGGCGGAACGGCAGGCTGCCTACGCCTCTCTATGCGACCGAATATACCAAAGCACCTATACGCCGACGAGGGCATTCCATACGCTGCTTGCCGATGCCATAGCCAAGGACACCGAGTGGAGTGCCGAACCCTATCTGCTGCGTTGGGAAGACTTGCAGACCATGCTGCCATCGGGGCTGCTGACGGTAGGCTCGCACACGGTAACACACCCTATGTTGGCGAAGATACCCATAGAGCAGGTACGCAGCGAACTGCAAGGGGCGAAAGAACGCATTGAGGAGATATTGCCCATAGAGGTGCGGCATTTCTCCTATCCGCATAGTTCGTACTCGGAGCAGGTGGCAGAGGAGGTGCAAAAAGCCGGGTATCGGACGGCAACCTTGGGCTATGGCGGCACTATCCGCCGAGGGGACAATCCGTATATACTGAATCGTAATTATATTGTGCAACCATGAGTGCTATTGTCGGAAAACTGAAACGATTCTACTATCGTACCATGCCACGCCTGCTGCTGGGCAACCGCGTATGTATGTATGTATGTATGTATGTATGTCGGCGGCGACGCGTTATGCTCATCGAGCAGGGCGAATATGTGTACCCATTCTTCAACGCCTATTTTGTGCAGAATATGCTGTCGCTCGCTATGTATAGTATAGTACGGGGGTATGTGCCGCATTTCGACCTCAATGGACGGGAAGCGGGATACACCAACTGGGATACCTTCTTCAAGCAACCCTTCGGGACGGAGCGGACGCAGTGTACCACAACCAACGACCGACAGAGAGGCTACTATACCTACTGGCTCGATATGGCGTGGAAGCCACGGGAGTTGCGCCGCTGGTGCAGAGCCTACGAATGGTTCGTACACCCGAATGACGCTACCCGCCAATACATAGAGGCAGACTGTCAGGCGACGATACAGGGCAAGAAACATATATTAGGCGTGTTGTGCCGCGGCACGGACTATACCACCTTGCAGCCGAAGGGACACCCCCGTCAGCCGACGGTGGAGCAAGTGATAGAAAAAGTGCAGGAACAGATGCAGACTGAGCAGTATGAGGCTATCTATCTCGCCACCGAAGACCAACGCATAGCCGAACGCTTTGAGCAAGCCTTTCCGGGGCGGATACTGACCAACCGACGAGAGTACTTCGACAAAGCCTTCGAGACTCTCTATCGGCAAGACCAACGGCGCGACATAACCGATGTGAACCTCCACCGCGACGATGCGAACTACTGGCGGAGCATTCAGTACCTCTCGTCGATGGCGATACTCTCCCGCTGCGAGGCACTCGTGGCTGGCAACTGCGGAGGTACTTGCTTGGCATTGCTGATGAATAACATGCACTATCGATATACCTATATCTTCAATCTTGGAATGTATGCATAAACCCCGAATATCGGTTCTTTTGCCCGCTTACAATGCCGAGCGATATCTGCGAGAAGCAGTGGAGAGCATACTCGCACAGACCTACGCCGACTTCGAACTGCTGCTGCTGAACGACGGCAGCACCGACCATACGGAGCAGGTAGCCCTGTCGCTGAACGACAAGCGCATACGCTATATCGCCAACGAACAGAACATAGGGCTTGCCAACACGCTGAACAAAGGAATGGCGATGGCACAAGGAGAGTTTATCGCCCGCATGGACGCCGACGACCTCTCGCTGCCGACACGCTTTGCCGTGCAGGTGGACTATTTAGACGCACATCCGGAGGTGATGCTCTGCTCGTGTGCGATACAACAGTTCGGCGCAGCAGACCATCTAATGGTAGGGCGCAGCGATTTTGAACAAGTGAAAGTGGATATGCTGTTCTCGTCGGCGATAGGGCATGCCTCGTCGATGTGGCGGCGTGAGGCTTTCGCCAAGCATGGGCTGCGGTTTGAGCAGGAGGAGTTTCCCGCCGAGGATTACGGGCTATGGACACGCGCCGTATTCGAGGGAACGATGGTGAATATACCCGATGTGCTATATCGCTACCGTATCTATCCCGAGCAGGTAACCGCCACCGACACACGCTCTGCGGCGCGTTGCCGACAGATACAACGCGGCTATATACTGCGGATATGCCCGCATATCGATACGGCGTTGTTGGATGGTTTCCTGCGCTTGTTTGCCGATGATTACACCTACTCGGAGTGGCAACAGGCTACCCGTATGGTGTCCGCATTCTGTGCAGAGAACCGTTTCTTGCAACCGGAACGCCTGCGGAGGACATTGTATAGTTGGCTGTGGCAAAAAGCGCAAGAGGGTGCAGCCCGTCAGGCGGACGGTACGCCGCAACTCACACAATGCCAACGCTTGCGCTGGCTGTGCCAAGGCTACCGCTATCGCCTGCGCCGCGCGGGGGTGCGAGTAAAATAAGTTTAGACTTTCTATACAATCGGCTATATTCGTAAACATCTAAAACACAAATTTTCTGAAACAATGAATTCCGTAAAATCTCGTACGAGAGGTATGTTGGAGCGCACACGAAATGCGAAGACCGCTAATCTGTGGCTATTCCTACTATTCGCGGGGGGGGGGTATTTCTACAATGCGTTCTATTTAATTGGTTAGCCTTTCGTTCTATCGCCATCAGTTCGCTGTGGCGCAATCCTTTGTACTTCTGGTCGTTCTACCTGCCGAAACTGAGTATCGCCATGCTCATCGGTTGCGGGGTATTCCTTTTCAAACGCAAGTACTGGACTATCTATTTCTCCGTTCTGCTGAACATCTGGATATTGGCGGAAGTCATCTATTACCGCTCAACGCATATCTTTCTTGACTACCACTCTATCATGCTGCTCAAGTTCCTGCACGGCTTCGAGAGCAGTATCGGTATGTATATGACGCCCGACCTGCTGTTGCTGCTTATTCCTACGGCACTTACCATACTTGCTGTTTGGTTGTTCGACAACCGCCGCCGTGAGTGGAGGTGGTTTGGCGTAGGACTGGCTTTGAGTATCGCTTTGACGATAGGCGGTGTGAATTTCGTTAAGAGCAATCACCCCAAAGACAATCATGTCTATGTATCTTACCTTCAGCATGGTTTTATTGACAGGCACTTTAACTATACTCTTATTAGTTGCTATCCTATGCAGACATCTGCTTTGCATAGCCTCTTGTATTGTACCCTGCGTTTTGTTGCTGCGCCGTTCCAACCACGCTATGTGATGACGCAAGAGGACATACAAGCCGTGCAGCCTTTTATGGACACTACTGCAGTTAGTCCGAAACCCACGCGGGCGTTGGTGTTGGTGTTAGTGGAGAGTCTCGAGAACTGGGCTATTCGTCCGGATATTATGCCGAACCTGAATCGTTTTATTGAGACGCACGATGTGGTGTATGCTACGCAAGTAGGCAGTGAAATCCGCTCCGGCTGTTCCTCCGATGGTCAGATGATATGCAACACGGGCTTGTTGCCTGTGCAGGAGGGTACGGTATGTGATTTGTATCCCGATAATGTGTTTCCTTCGTTGTCAGACTGCTACGACTCCACAGCACTCGTGATGCCCGGCGACTTGAGCGTGTGGAACCAAGTGTATATGAATATCGCTTATCATATCGACACCACCTACGAGAACCCTACCGTCTTAGACCATGTTTCATTCCCTATCTTAGACAGCATCATCGGGCAGTACGACTATATACTTGCTATCACCATGGCGACGCATACACCGTTCCTCTCGTGTTCGCACTATTCGTCTTTGTCATTGCCGCAGGATATGCCGGAGAATATGCGCAACTATCTGCTTTGCATGAACTACACCGACTCGTGTTGGGGCAGTTTCCTGCGACGGATAGACACCGACTCGGTGCTGCACAACAGTGTCGTTTGCTTTATGGGCGACCATATCATCTTCGACCCTATCATGCGCGGGGAGTTTCAGGCGTATTGCGACAGGAAGGGCTTCGACTTTACGCCCCGTGAGGGTTATACTGCTTTCGTGGGGTACTCGCCCGAGTTAACGCAGCGGGTGGTGATAGAAGAGCCGACCTACCAGATGGATGCCTATCCTACTATCCTGCATTTGATAGGTGCGGAGGACTACTATTGGCGGGGCTTGGGCGTGAACCTGACCGACACCGCCGCCCTGCACCATCGCCCGATTACGGAACAAGAGGCATATATGCTGTCGGACAAACTCATCCGCGCGGATTATTTCAAAGAGTATAGTACTGCGTATCGATGATAGGTGGATTATTCCCGAGGCAGACACAAGTCTTTCTTTGCGTCGGGCGAACTGCAGCAGTTTGTAGAATAGGTTTGTCTATCTCAAATTTTTATACTACCTTTGTGGCGTAAAATAGTTGAGGGTGGTTGATTCTCTCTAATGCCGCAACATTAGTTGTGTAAATTTTTGATAATTATGGAACGATTAGAAATTAACAATCTGGGACCCATTAAACAAGTGAGATTGGAAAATATTCAATACTTGCTTGTCTTGGTCGGTAAGTCAGGGAGTGGTAAAAGCACGGTTCTTAAGGTGTTGTCAATGTGCCGATGGATATTTAAGCAGCAGAATATCCGTAGTTATCTGCATACTGCCGGTATTTCTCGTTCTCCATTCAGCCACAACATCAATAATTATCTCAATAATTCCGGTCTGCTTGATTTTGTGGACAAAAGCACTCTTATCATTTTTGAGCGTAGTGGGGTGGTTCTCACCATTCGAGGTAAGGGACACTCGTCTGCCACTATGGAGGTTACAGAGCCAAGTATAGAGCAATTATGTCTGGAAAAAGTCTGCTTTATCACCGAGAAGCGCAATACATTGCCGGATTTGTTAGCCACGCGTACAACCGAAAAATTTGCAGGATACTATACAAGGCAACTGTTTGAAAATTTCAAAATTGCACAAAAATATATACAAGAACTGAATCTCTCTGCAGTCGATGTGCGATTAAAATTAGAGAAGAAGAATGGAAACGAAATGTGGATGATAGAAAACAATAGGGC
>CAVEFV010000115.1:0-5427 GCA_963615025.1 Firmicutes bacterium CAG:95
GGCAACGCCCGACACACAGCCGATGAATTTTCTTTGCTTCGTTTCTTTTGTTCAATCAAAAGAAATGAAGAACATCGTGCTATGGCTCTCAATCCATCAAAGATGTTTCATCCAACGCTTATGCCCACTGTAGAGCCATAGCGTGCTATGGCTCTCAACTCTACTTCGAAGACTAAACAATGTGTTCCCGTTAAACCTCCATAATCCCCACTAATGCACAACCATTAACGACGCAGCCTTCATAATAACATCTTGCTATGGCTCTCGACTCCACTTCGAAGAACAAACAATATGTTCCCGTTCCCCCTATATTACCAATCCCCACCTCCTCCAACCACTCAACTAAAAACAACTTTCCTCTTTTCAATTGAAAAACAACGACAGCCCCACCGAAAAAGTAACATACCCCGAAGGATGCTTGATCAATCCTTCTGCAATAGCCGCTTTATCAATTACACTCGGCATAAGGTGCTGCGTATATGCTGCCTCCGCAAAGATACCGAAGTTGCTGAAAATAAACCATTCAACACCTGCCGAGAAGCGTAGAGTCGGGATATACGAAGTACGGTCAGTCAACGAATAACCGTCCGAACCATTACCCTCAACATTCTTTACAATAGCGATATTTAATCCCGGATCCAATGCAACAAAAAAGTCCCAAGGATGAAAGTACGGGTTTTCATAAAAGGCATGAATATCGCGAACCAAAGGAATACGATAACCCACACCAAGGCTGATAGTATGATACCAAATCTCACCCGATACGACATTCGTTCCTTCAACCTGCAACGAATCGTAGGTGCGCGAATGTGCATCGTAGGCTATAAAAGCGTAAGTGCCATAATTCTTATGATGTCTCCAACCCAACCGCATTGCTGAATTGAAGGCACCACTTTCTATACCGTTAGGACAAAAACTGCCACCTACCACCGTAGGCAAATCAAGGGCGTCAAAAAAATCACCGAAAGTATATCGGTGCTTGAGGGTATCACTATTTTCAGTTCTCTCTTCTGAAAAGCAAGGAAGAATACATATCGTCGCCAATACGAAAAAGAGTGTTCGTTTCATCCGTCTAAAAATATATTTTTGGGCAAAGGTAATGAATTTTTGGCAAAATGTTTGTAGGTTATTCCTTAAAACAATAACTTTGCGAACTTAATCTAATTTACTTATGAAGGCACTGGTGAAACGCTATCCGAAAAGAGGCATCTGGATGGAAGATGTTCCTATGCCCCAAGTTGGTATCAACGATGTACTTATTCGTGTTAAAAAAGCGGCTATTTGTGGTACTGACTTGCACATGTACAAATGGGACGAATGGTCTCAGACGCATTGTACTCCCCCATACACAATGGGACACGAGTTCGTAGGCGAAGTGATTGAAGTAGGTCCCGGAGTGCATTCTGTCAAGATAGGCGAACGCGTAACAGCCGAAGGACATATCGTCTGTGGTCTGTGTCGGAACTGTCGTCGTGGCATGGGACATGTATGCGAACATAGTCTTTCTATAGGCATATTTGGTAAGGACGGCGCATTTGCAGAGTATGTTGCTATACCGGAATCCAATATAGTACACTTGCGTCCTGAAATCTCCGACGATATTGCAGCCATCATGGATCCTTTCGGCAATGCAACACACACCGCACTCGCTTTTCCTTTGTTAGGAGAAGATGTATTGATAACAGGTGCGGGACTGATAGGAACAATGGCAGCGGGTATATGCCGCTACGCAGGAGCAAAGCATATTGTGGTAACCGACCTTAATCCGCTGCGCTTGGACATAGCAAAGCGCATGGGAGCAACCATAACGGTCAATGCAGCCAAAGGCGAAACAGTAGCGGATGCTATGCGACAGTTGGGTATCAGAGGCTTCGATGTCGGACTTGAGATGTCCGGTGCACCTTCAGCCTTCAATGATATGATAGAACACATGTACAAAGGGGCTAATATAGCGCAATTAGGTATTCTACCGGCAGATACACAAGTCAACTGGTCAGATCTCATATTCAATGCTCTAACCATCAAAGGTATTACTGGCAGGCGTATGTGGGAGACGTGGTATCAAATGGAGCAGATGCTATTAGGGGGACTCGATCTTTCACCGGTCATTACACATCACTTCGACTTCGAAGACTTCCAGAAGGGATTTGACATTATGGAATCAGGACAATGCGGAAAAGTGATTTTGGAGATAGGTAACTTTTAAGCCTGTCATTGCAAAAAGACATATTAACTAATAATAAAACAGATAAGAAAATGAAGAAAGTAATTCTCGGAGTATTGCTGTTATTTACCACTCTTGTTGTTAACGCACAACTGCAACAGGGGTTAACGCAGTACCAATTAGACAATGGTCTGACGGTCTATCTATGGGAAGACCACGATCAACCTGATGTAACCGGTTTTATCGTAACGCGTGCAGGTTCAATCGACGAACCGGCTGAATACACTGGACTTGCCCATTATCTTGAACACATGCTCTTCAAAGGTACGCAGGAAATAGGTGCTTTAGACTGGGAAAAAGAGAAACCCCTCTATGAAGAGATAATTCGTCTATACGATGAGTTCTCAGATACAACCGACCCTGTATTGCGCGATACACTTACTAAACGCATCAATCGACTCTCGCGCGAAGCAGCCAAATACACTGCTACTGACGACTTCTCTAATCTTATATCAGGTATGGGTGGCGAAGGGCTTAATGCAGGCACCAGTTATGATCAGACGGTTTATTATAACAACTTCCCAACCTATCAGATGGAGAAATGGCTCACAATCTACGCAGATCGCCTCATCAATCCTGTATTCAGATCATTCCAAGCAGAGTTGGAAAATGTATTTGAGGAATATAATATGTACCAAGACTATCCTCAAACACACGCACAAGCGTTCATGTTCTCTCACCTCTACCAAGGACATCCCTACGAGCGTGATATTATAGGCACACCTGAACACCTCAAGAACCCTCGCTTGTCTCGTCTTATAGAGTTCTACAACACTTGGTATGTACCTAACAATATGGCACTCATATTGGTGGGTAACTTCAATACAGAGGAAACCAAACCTTTGATAGCAAAAGCATTTAACCGCCTCCAAGCAAAACCATTACCCGAACGCCCCATCTACGAGGAAGCAAGTTTTGCCGGTAATCCCAAGTACAATATAAAAGCAGGGTACTATCCACAGATTATATGGGGCTACAAGGGCATCAAAGTAGGGCACGAGGATGAAACTGCACTCGGATTTGTAGTCAGCCTCCTGTCTAACTCAATGAACACAGGTTTGTTGGATAAAATCACCCTCAATGGTGATGTATCCTATGCAGGTGCAAGCCTTGATGCACGACGCGACCAAGGGCGTATTCTTATTATGGCTGTACCATACTACGATGTAGAGCAACGCCAATACGAATCGAACCGCGCTACAGAGCGTATCGTATTCAATGAACTCGACAAACTGAAAAGAGGCGAAATAGAAGACTGGCTCATTCAATCTGTAAAGGAGATGTACAACCAGCAATATACACTCCTCTACGAATCAGCCTCCTCTAAAACAAATATACTGGTATCTGCTTTTACATATCAAATAGATTTGGCAGATATATTCTCCGAAATAGACCGTATTAACGCCTTAACTAAAGAAGACATAGCACAAATAGCCAAAAAGTATTTTGATGCAGACTACATGACTATCGCTATCGACGAAGGTACACCTAAGAAGAATAAACTCAAGAAACCGGAAATACAACCATTAGATCCCCCGACAGGCGTAGAAACAGAGTATGCAAAGAACTTCAAGCAACTGCCTACGGGTCAGGTAGAAGAGGTGTACAACAACTTTGCAGATGTGCGTAAAGAGGTAGTGTCAGAAAATGTAAACCTCTACTATACGCCCAACGCTAAGAATAACATCTTCACACTCACTTTGCGCTATGGTGTAGGCTCACACGAACTACCGCTCTTGCCCTATGCAGTATCTCTGCTCGAAACTGCAGGTATTATGCCAAACACCGATGCACAACAGTTCCGCCGTCAATTGTCGGAGTTGGGAGGTAGTTGCTCCTACGATGTGTCCGAGAACTATCTATACATCTCCATCATGGGTAAGGACGAGAACCTGGAGCAGATCTGTGAACTCGTAAACCGTCAAATGTTGATGCCTAAACTCGATAAGAAGCAGTTAGACAACATAAAAGGTTCGGAATACTCCACTCGTATTACCGAGAACAAACAGTCTTCCACCTTGAGTAATGCCCTCTACGCTTATGCTCTCTATGGCAAAAAATCTCCCTACATTGACCGTGTTAACTTCATGGACATCTATAAGTTAGAGATTCCCGACCTCCATCGTGTCTTCACCGCTGCAAAACAATATGCACTCGATGCCCACTATGTAGGTACACGCTCTGTGGAAGATGTCAAGAATGTATTGGCACTCACAGAGGGTATTCAAGCCTCCAACTCTCCTTATGTACGCGACCGTGTCACCTACGACAAAAACACCATCCTCTTCCTGCCGAATAGCGAAATGCAACAAGCCAAAATCTATTTCTATATCAATGGTAATCCTTATGAGTTAAAGAACGATGTCTCACGAATGGCGTTCGACCAATACTTCTCAGGAGGTTTCTCTGGCTTGGTAATGAATGAGATTCGCGAAAAACGCTCCATGGCATATACTGCCTATGGTGCTGATGTTACCCCCTCGCTCATTGGCAAAGATGGTTATTTCATCGGTTATGTAGGAACGCAATCCGATAAGGTTGCCGATGCTATCGATGTCTATATGGATTTGCTCACCAATATGCCTGAGTATGCCGACCGTGTTGGCGACATCAAAACATATCTGCGACAGGCTTCCCTTACCTCAAAGCCTTCCTTCCGGAGTAAGAGTCTTGTCTTTGCAGAATGGCAACGATTGGGATATACCGACGACCCTGCTCGCATACACATGCCCGAAATCGACAATCTCACTTTCGACCAAATCCTTTCGTTCTACAAAGAGAATATACAAGGGCGACCCATTACGATCATTATCACGGGAGACCCCAAACTGATTAACCTCAAACAGATTCAGAAGAATTATGGTAAGATAACCAAGGTATCGAAAGGGCGTCTGTTTAGCGCATTGGATTTGGAGTAATTCCAACCCGCTGCAATAGATAATCCCACATAAAATAACACCCAAAAGGGCTGCCTGACATAATCGTCCGACAGCCCTTTTCTGTACCATCTTGTCTGCTATCCAATCCGAAGGATAACCGAAGCATAACCGAAACATAACCGAAGCATACACATATCTACTCCATACTACCTACCTATTGTCTTGTCCTAAATTAGGTTGACTATTTTGTATGGTATGCCGGAGTTAGGTTGACTCGGTGTTAAACTTAATCCGAAGATAGGTTGACTATTCCTTTCGGAAGAG
>CAVEFV010000116.1:0-5374 GCA_963615025.1 Firmicutes bacterium CAG:95
AGCATAGTGGTCGATGTCCTCGCCGCTATATTCTCGCAGTTATTCATCGGCAACACAAACAATAACCAACAAACGGAATTATTCTGAAACCCCACCAAAACCCTCTCCGCCCCAACGAATAACCCCACAAAAAATAGTATCATTACTAACAAAAATAGTATCAAAACCAAATACAACTATCAGTGAAATAACACTATCTTTGCGCCCAAATATGAACCATAGCGCACTCTCTGTTAGGGAGTAACGCTATAAAAACGAATAGATTATGTTTCCATGGGGTGCAATAATTGGATTAGCAGGGCAAGCCGTCAGCGGTGTTGCCTCTGTGTTTAATAACAAGCGAACGCAGTCAGCGGCAGACGCAGAGGCGGCTCGTCAAGAGGCGTATTACAATGCGCAGGCAATGCAAGACCCGCTCACTCGCAGCGAGAATGCCCGCCTGCTTGCACAGTACGACCGTAAGGCGCAGCAGCAGGTAGACAATGCGCAGGGAGTGGCAACCATTACAGGTGCGACGCCCGAATACACGCTTGCCGTGCAGAAAGCCGTAGCCGATGGGCGTGCCGACCTTATGGGCGGTATGGCTGCCGAGGCAAGCGAACGCCGCGACAAGTACGAGGACAAAGCCGAGGAGGCACGCCACCAAAAGGTATTGGATGACCAAGCGCGTCGTGCCGCACGAAATCAGACCTACGCCAATCTTGCCGCCAATGCCGCCAGCGCAGCAGGCAGTATCATTGATTCATACACGGCAGGAAAACAAGCAACGACTGCCGTTCCGTCCGCAAGTAAATCCAAGGCGCAAGTAGCCGCTCAATATCAGAACCTGCAAACGGTAACAGATACGAATACTCCCAAGAGCGAGAGATATGCAGCAGCAAGTCAATTGACAGGTGGAGCGACGACACCCGAGGGCACAGTATTACAGACTACTGCCAATGCGGCACAGAGTGCGCAAAAACTCGCCACGGGAATGGCAGCGACTACCACCGCGCCGGATATAGAACCCGACCCGAGCGATTTCTCGGCTCATCAGGCGTGGGTGCAAAGGCAGAACAAACCGGCATGGCAAATATAATCTAATCCCCCACGACTATGACACCCGAAGAAGAAAAGATACAAGAGCAGGCACGCCAAGCCCAAGAGGAGGCGCAGCAGGCACAAGCCGCCCAAGCCGCACCGGCACAAAAGGTGCGGCTCAACAACTCATCCGTGACCACGCACGGCGACAAAGTGAGTGAGACGACCCACGGCGATAAGGTTACCACGACCACGCACGACCCCAAGACCACAACCCGCACCGAGCGTAGCGTGAATGGCTTTGTCAATCCCGACGGCACGCCCAACGAAGCAGCCGAGCGGTATTTCCAACAGCAGAAGAAAGCCTACGCCCAAGCCTACCATGTCAACCCCGAGACGGGGCAGGTAGACCGCCGTTTCGTGTCGGACATATTGGGTGTTGACCCCGAAGTTATGCGCAAGCAGCGGGAGGAGGAGATGGCTCTCAACCGCCGCAAGCAGAAAGAGAGTGCATGGTACAATGCGCTTGCCGTTCTTGGCGATATGGTTACCACAGCCACGGGCGGTAATGTGTGGAAACGCGAAGCCGACAAGCACGCCAAGGACGCACACGACGACAATCTCAAACTGCAAAAGGAGCAGGCGGCGGAGGACATAGCCAACAATACCAAACTGCGTGCGACGGAGAAAGAGTATGCCGCCGCTGTGGCAAACTTGCGGGACGCATTGGGCAAAGCCTACGGTACGAAAATTTCCACCTCTACCGAGCAGGTCGGAGATACCAAGACCACCACGACACAGGGCAGCGACCGCACCACGACCACGCAGGGCAGAGATGTTACCACGGGACACCGCGATGCCGTTACCGCCCGTACCTACACCCGCAGCGGTTCGGGAAGCGGCAGTGATACGACAAAGACAGTCAAAATACGAGTCAAAAATGCAGACGGTACTATCTCAACGGAGGACTTTCACATTCCTGCTAACGATTTCGATGCAATGGGGCGTTACTTGTCTACTGCATACAACAACCTCGATTCAGATGATAAGGACAATGTCAATAAGTTACTATCAGCAAGTGGTATAATGCCGCGTGATACAGGCACGGGTAAGAATACCTACGATGGTGCAGACTTACTTTCGAGCGGTATTGTGTTCGATGACCCGCAAGTACGAGCTGAGTTTATAAAGGTAATCCAACAGGACGGAAGCAGGACACCGGAGGAGAAACAACGCATTATTGATATTATGCAGCAGTACCCGACGGAAACCGAACGAACAAAAAGTTGGTGGCAGCGGTTCAAGGAGAAAATGGGCTGGGCTGATAATGGCGGCTATAATCCCGAAAAACAACAAGAAGAAGAGGAGCAAAACATCGCAGAAACAGAAGGCGGACTATAATAGATTAGCCATATGGCAACGATTACAGACATATACAAGAAAGCCGTTGATAACGGCGTGTTATCTAACCAAGTAAGTGAGGAGCGTTTCTCACAAATGCTTCAAAATGACCAAGAGCGTAAAGCCTATTGGGAGTTTGCGCAAAAGAAAAAGCCGGGGTTCTATTCCTCCGACTATGATACATTTTCCAAGAACTCTTCCACATTACTTGCAGCGTCTGTACAACAGCCCGCAGAGGAAAAGCAGGAAGTGAAACAACCCGCAGCGACTGAGCAACCACAAGGTATAGCAGCAGTTTCAACTAACCCGACAGTAAAAGACCACCCTGCACCAACGACGGAGCAGGAATACCAAGCCAACCTCGCTGTGCAGAACGAGGACGCTACGCCTCTGCCTGAGAATGTGGCGACACCATCTCAACAACAACCGGAGGAAAAGAAAAGCAAAAAATCGTTTTGGCAACGCTTTGGCGAACACGCCTATCAACAAGCCATGCGAGAGCCAACGGCGCAGATAGCCACTGCGGTCATGGAGCAGAACGCGCAGAAACAAGTCGAGCAAGAGAAACAGCGCAAAGAAGCAGAGGCAAAGCAGAAAGAAGCCACCGAGCAGATAGAGAAACGCCGTCCATTGTTTGAGGCGCATTGGAATGGAGCAGACGGCAAGGAGGGCGACGCCGCACGATTGGATAGAGTTATGCAGTCGGCAGTCGATAAAGCCCATGCCGCAGAAAGCAAGATAGCCGATGAGTATGGCAATACCTATCGGTTTACGGGTATGCCCGGCGGTACACGCCTCGCAATGGGGTTGGAGGAAAAGAAAGCCTACAACAAAGAGGCATCGCCCGATGTTATTATGGAAGCGGTTACCGAGTCTATAGATGAGGACTACCAAGCCGCACTTGCCGCGTTCAACAAAAAGACCGGCGGAAATACGAATGCTGCTGTATCTCGCCCTATGACAGACGAGGAATTGGCTGCTATGTACCAGCAGGCAGGCATTATGTCGCCGGAGGACTACGAGTGGTATCGTCAGTATGTGCAGGGCAAGATGCAGGAGAAATTCGCCGCTATGGATGTGCCGCAGAACAAAATGGATTACTTTGTCAATAAGTTTATGCAGAGTAACCTTATCGGGCAGTTGGCTACGCTATATACAGACACGCCCTATCAAAGAGCCTCAAAGGCGCAGGGTGTGGAGACCTACGAAAAAGAACATGACGATTTCGGAACGAAAGCGGTTGGCTTTGGTGCAGATGTCGCAGGGCTGTTGGCTGACCCGACTATGATTATAATGCCTATGGCGGGCAGCGCACTCGGTGGAGCAGCCGTTCGCGGTATAGCAGGACAGACACTCAAGCGTGTAGGCTATGCCTCTGCCGAAGATATTGCTGCACGAGCCATGGCACAGCGTGGCGTTTTGCGCACGGCAAACCGCTTGGCAGGCAGTGCATTTACCTTTGCAGGCATAGACGCTACCCACGATGTCGTCAATCAGTTATACCAACCAATCTACAACGAGGAAACAGGCAAGTACGAAGACGGTGATTGGCATCCGTGGCAAACAGCAAAGGCGGCAGTCAAAGGCTCAATCACTGGTACTGTATTTGGCGCGGCTGGATTATTGGGTGACCATGTGCAGCATGTAGTCGGAGAAGCGTGGAATAGAGCCGCAGGTGTTGTAGCAGGAAAAGCAACACACTTTGTAGGCGGCACAAACGCTATGGTCGGCTCGTCTGTTGTATCGCAGATATTGCAGGGCAAGAGCGTAACCGACATTAATTGGGGCGAGGAATATGCAAACGCGGCGGCTATGCAGTTGGTGTTCGACTTGCAGGGCGGAGTGCGTAATTTAGAGAGAGTATGTCGAGATGCAGCAGAGCATGGCAAGTCGCTTTCCTTGCCGCAAGCCTTTGTTGCCAATTGGCAGCGGATGAAAATAGACCCTTATGCAGGTAGTTTCACTCCGGAGGAGATAGAGCAGTTTAACAAAGCAGGCTATAAGGGTAAGAATGGTTACGAGTTATTGCTCAACCTCAATGGCGGCAAGGAATACAAAAATCTCAACGAATTATACGATGTATTGGAGCGGGTATCGCAAGACCCGACTATTGACACGCAAGCCAAGTATCGTCTTGCCAGTCTTGTCTACGGAAAGGTAGAAGGGAATGTGCGCCCTGTAATGACTAACATTTACCAAGATGAGCAGGGGCGTTATGTAGTCCGCACTTATGATACCGCAGGACAGAATTATGAGACCCGCCAATTTACCAACGAGAAGCGGGCGCAGGACTTTGCTGCCGAGCGTCGTATAGAGACACAAACGAACCTCAAACAATGGGCGGAGGGAGTAGTCCGCAACGCTACCTTTGCGCAGGAAATGCAGCGTATCGCAATTAATGCGGTGGTAGAGATACAGAAAAAGTACCCTCAATATACCACAGAGCAAATCTATGATATAATGCGAGAGGCAATGCTCAACCCGCACACAGAGAAAGGCACAGCACTTGCCCAAGATAGCGATAGAGCCGCTATACGCACACTATTCGAGCAGTATCTCAGTACCCATAGACCTGCTTATAGCGACGCGCTCGGGGCTATACGGCAGGAAGTTGCCGATAGATACGGTATCACCGCAGATGATGTGCGACGCATTATAAGCAATGAATACAAGGAGTTAGATGTGCTACGAGAGCGAGGTATCTATGACGATTATGTATCTCGCTTAGTAGATGCCATGCCGAAAGCAAGAAAAGCGCAGACTGCGGAACAAAATACACAATACGCTGTAACCCAAGCCGAGCAACAGGCAGCCGTCCGCGAGCAGGTAGAGCAACAAGTCGCACCCCTTACCAACCAGACCGACGGCAAGGTCTATGCCGTTACGCGTGCCGACGACACGAGCAAGTCGGGGCATATCGTCAGCGGCAAGATAGAGATAGACACCACCACGC
>CAVEFV010000117.1:0-5340 GCA_963615025.1 Firmicutes bacterium CAG:95
TGTTAATAATAAACCCATCGGAAGAATTAAATACGCACTAAACTAATTCCGCCAATGGGTATATATCTTTATTTAGAACAGTTCTAACTGTTGGACGGGCTGGTTGAGAATAGCCTCTTTCTGACAATCAAACAACTTCATATCACCAAATTGCTTATCGGTAATGCGCATAACACCCACTTTGCCATTAGGCGGCAAGATGTTCTGCACACGGCGAATATGTACATCTGCATTCTCCGCACTCGGGCAATGACGGAGGTAGATAGAGAACTGAAACATCGTAAAGCCATCCTGCAACAAGCGTTTCCGGAACAGAGCATAGTCCTTTCGGTCTTTCTTGGTCTCCGTTGGAAGGTCGAAAAGAACTAACACCCACATAATCCGATACTCACTAAAGCGTGTGCCCATCACCAATCGGGATAGATAATCTTGCGTGCCTCGCCCGAGAAACATTGTTGCACGCTGTTGGCTGTAGTCTGCATGGCTATCATCATAGGGCTGCGGTGCCCGTCAATAGGCACATCTGCCGTTGTGAGCGACAAGAGTGCCTGTTTGAGAGGCGGCGTGAGCGTAGTCGCTTCGTCATACTCTGGCAGCAATTCCAACACACGCAAATCGACAAAGGCACGATATGGTTCCATAATGTCATCCGCCAAGCAATAGGCATCGTAACGGCTATGATGGTGAATACCAAGCGTTGGGAGCAGTCCTGCTGCCACCAAGGAGCGTGCCATCATAGCACGCACCACCGAATAGCCGTAGTTGAGCATCGCATTCGGCAAGTCATCGAACTGCCCACGCAGGAAATCGGCATCGCCAAAGACATTGCGCCAATAGTAAACCGCTGCACGCCCCTCAAGATTGTCGGTGTCGCCCGACCGCACAGCGCTAGCCCACGCTAACATATTCTTGTTCTCAACCTGCAATGTACCCAAGACTGCTGCCTGCGAGCGTATCTTGCTCACAACCGTCTGTTGCCAGAGTTGCTTGCGGAGTGGTTCGGAAGCATTAATCTGCGAAAGGTAACGCTCGCTCTGCAAATTATGCCCGTCAAGCGGCATAAACAGACCCGATGGCAGGTGGTAGTCGTCGCAGGAGATGACGGCACAATTGTTATCCAACAAAGCGGCAAGCAAGGCTTGCGTGATAGTGATTTGCTTATTTTCGAGAATGACCACTCCGATATCCTCAACAGGTATCGTGCGAGGCGCAACGGGCGGGGATGCGTCCGGCTGCTCTACCACCATCTGCCGCAGGTGCAGACTGAGGTAGGCAGGGCGCGTAAAACAAAGAACGCGTTTTATCATGGTAATAGATTTTGATAGGTTAAGGAATTAATGCGCTTCGGATATTTCGCCTAAGATATTGACACGAACCTTATGAGGATGAAGGGCGAAGAAAGCCGGTATACTTCGACAATCTCTTATTTTATCTAGTTGTGTACTCTTTGTGTTGCTCACCAGCCCATCATATTTATCATCCACACTAGTTTCCACATGATAACGGAAGAAATAGTCCTTCTTGGCTATTTTTTGCACGCGATACAGATACTTATTCAAAATGCGATAGTCTTTGTTCTCCATAGCCGAGGCATATTCCACATCGTCCATACCCAGGATAAACATCTCATTGGATTGCAGCGAGATGACAAATTGCCACCCATCTTCTGGCAGCGTGTCCAAGAATTCTTGCGGCGGGAGATTGGTATCATACATTGTTGTCAGTTTGTCCCATACCGCCTTAGGGTCTTCTATCACAACAGGCAACCCATAGCGTTTGCGCTCTACAGAGTCCCAAAATGAGACAAGTTTTTCTTGATACTTGCCGTCCTTATCCACATAAATCGCAACATGGTGGTTGTTGCCCGTCTTGACGAAGCCTATCTCACGCCCCTGCGCGTCCTTCATGACGGCACGCATGGATCCTGCTTTCAGTCCCGTCCAACAACGGACACTACGAATTTGCATCTTCTGTGCCTTATCGGAATAGAGCGGCTCGGTAAAGGCGTTCTTTGCATTGCCACCAAAGGCATCAAGACGGGCTTGCACAATACGGCGAATGGTGGGGTCGATGATTTTCTCCACTTTCATGGATTCATTTGTCAGCGCATACTTGATTACATACCGGTCGCCCTGCTTGCCATAAACAAATTCTTCGGACAACGCCCCACGCGGCACAAGCAGTCCCGTCTGGCGCACAATACGCTTGCCGTGGTGATACTCTGCACGCTTGCCCGGCGTGGTTACCCGCTTACCGGCACGGAACGAGATAAGCACACCGTCGGCTTTTGCCTGCAAGTCGCTGACAGAGATGTGCTTTTGCAACACGACCCACTTCTCAAGCAGCGACAGTTTCTCGTTGTAATGCCGCTCTTCGGCTGACTTAACGACCTCGTAACTCATCTGCTCGCGTGAGGCGGTCAAGGTATTGAGGCGCTGAATGATGCTCTGGCTCGTTTGGGCAATCGTAACAGCATCGATGGCATGGTGGCGGTGGTCCATACGCTTTGTCCAACCTTTTATTTGCTTGCGGTGTTTCTGTTCGTTCCACTCCGTCATGCCCTCTACTTTTTCGTATCGGTCAAGGTTGAGCAATTCGAGTACTTCGTTGTAGCCCCACAAACGGCGCAGGAAATCGGTCACACTACCACTCGTGGTATAAACATGACGGAAACCCCCACGCAGTATTTCCACCGCTTTCTTCGATATATATTGGCTCTGGCGCAGTTGGCGCTCAATGAAATCCTTCGGGACTTCTTCGGGATGCCAAAGAAGATGGTCGCGTTTGGTTTTGCTGATTTTTCCTGTTTCTACCGCCTCGTTGACTCGGTTGAGGTAGGCAGTAAGGGCTGCTTCACCCTGCTGCTCCATAAACTCACGGGCAGTGCGGTTGTTTTTCGCTTGGTTGCAAGCACGGCAGGCGCAAACCTTGTTGCTATAACTATCATCAAACAAAACGCTTTGCGGGATGATATGCTCCACCTCTGCCTCCACGCCATTAAGGAACTGAGTCATCGTAAGGGGCTTACCGCAATAGGCGCATTGTCCGTTGAACTCCTGCCACATCTTGTATTTCTGCAAGCGCAGGCGAGTAGGTGTAATGCCCATTCCTTGTATCGTATCGGCTATTTTCTTATTTTCACGCTCTTTCTCATTATTATCTTTAGTTGTTTTTTCCCGCTCATCCTTGCTCTGTTTGAGTTCGCGGGCTAACTCCACACGCACCTCATCGATGTCGCCATACTCAGCACGCAGGGCATTGACCACATTAATCATCTGGTTGAGAATCTTCTCGATAATGGGCTGGCGCAGAGCGTTTTTCTCCAAGAGCGGCAGTTGCTCCAACAACACGCGTGCCTCGTTCTGCTCGGAGGTAAGACTATTGGAATGGTTGACGCCTACCATCTCGCACGCCTCGCTATACTTATAGCCCTGCATGAGCCACGGCAGCAGTTTGCGGATGAACTTGTGCGACTTGTTGGCGTAGCCCGCCTTGACAAAATCTATTTGACAGAGAGCGGTCAGTTCCTCCTCATCATCAATGCCAAACTGTGCCGACAGCGTACGGCGCAAGTCCTGCTCATCGTCAATCGAATACAGCGCATGCCACAGGCGATAGAGCGGTTCTTGCTCGACCTGCTCGCTCACGGTTTGAAACACTTCACCCGTTGCGGCATCAACAAGCGAATCGTCGAAACAGATGTTCAGACGCAATAGGTCTTGGTACTTACCATTAAGTGCCTTGCGGATTTTGGCTAATGTATCGTTGCCTTTTAGCCCTTTCTCTATGTCCTTGCGTACTTTCCAGCCGTCCTTATTCGTAATGTGCAGAATTTTCTGCAAGTCCTTCTGCCCCATCTTCTCGTGGGTATTGAGGAAATCCACCATCTCCACACGCTGCTCGTTGGTCGGCTCTAAGGTGTCGTTGCTTCGGTTGGTCAGCACGATATTGTTCACTTTCTCCCACAGCGCACAGAGTTGTGCCAAAGGCGAAGTGCGAGGCGCACACTTGGGACCAATATAGATAGTCTGTCCGTTCGGTTTGGTAAAAGCGTGCTTCTCGAACTCGCAGAGGCTCACGAGATGCTTGCACGACTTGAGCGGGCGTTGGTAGAAAATGATGCGGTTGCGCAGGGTGTCTATCAGGTCGTCCGTCAGCACATCGGGGTAGAACGCCCGCTGTGTCGCCATAATGCGGTCGAATTCCTCGATGTAGGCTCGGCGAGGATAGACTTGGTCTTTGATACGGAAAGTGTAGTAGGTGCTGCCGTCTGGGTTATGCACCGCCGTTGTGCGCAGTTGCTCGTAAAAATACTGTCCGAGCGTCATGCCCGTGGCATGGAGGGCGCTGTAGCGATCTTGACTTTCTGTACATAATCGGTTTGTTTCTTGTCGCCTGAGTTGTCCGCTTTGGCGTGCTTGTAGCCACGCTTCTGATTGATATGGTAGAGCACACGCCCCAACTCCTGCAGGCTGATTTGCTCTTGAGCAGCACGAGCCCGCAGCCCCCAGAGGTCAATAACATGCTCGTCCATACGCACGGGGAGCATATTGTTCTTACGCAGCACATCGGTCAGCAACGCACGACGCAGTTGGTAACGATCGTAGCCTTTGCGAGCTGTGCGGCGCTGCGTACGATCTGCATTTTTTGTAATTGCCTGCCCCTTCTGAAACTGGTCGCTATCGTCCGCCGTGAGCGGAACAATACGACTACCCATTGCAAGGATTTGTTGCGGGGCGTCCTCATCCATTTCGATGAGTGCCCAACCAATAGAACTGACACCTAGGTCTAAGCCTAAAACTTTTCGTGTTGCCATAAGATATGTAAGGTATAGATGATGATTGAATAGCAGTATAGATTATTCTGAATTTTCGCTTACTGTCGGGAGGGATGTATTGTAGTCCCATTAAATTGTGTGCAAAGATAAGAAAAAATATACAAATCTTACAAAAAAACGGATGAATCATTTGTGAGTTTCGCAGGAAAAGTATACCTTCGCAGCATAAAATTTGAATGATATACACAATAAGGATTATTCCGATGTGTAAACATTTAGGGTGGGAGTAATATCTCGCTCTTTTTTATATTTTTAGATAGTTTTATTTGTTTTCTTAACAGGGTGGTTCGATTGATTTTGGTTTGTATCGGGGATAAATTAGGGTTGATTTGCCTATAAAAAATCCATATAATTTATGTGTAAAAAGTATGTTCTTCCTATACTTATCTTATATTCATCCTATATTCATCCTATATAAAACCTTCGGAATCGACAATAAATACTACACAAAACAGAGGCTGCCTAAAATCATTAGACAGCCTCTTGAGTTTGTTTAATTCGCT
>CAVEFV010000118.1:0-5162 GCA_963615025.1 Firmicutes bacterium CAG:95
AACTGCTTACCATACATCTTCTTAAAGATGATTTTCGAGTGCTTGCACACCTTGCCCTGAAACGAATTGAAAGGGACTTCGAGATTGATTTTGGACATTTCTTCTAATTTTTAATGGTTAATGTTTAATTTGTAATTTAGTTGAAAGTTGAGTATTGAGTGTTTAGCGCAGTTTAGTGTTTAGAGTTTAGAGTTTAGCACAGCCTACTTATAACTCACTACTCTGAACTGCCCTCAACTCTCAACATTCAACGCTAAACTTCTTCTTAACTCCTAAACTACTTAACTTCTAAACTTATTCTTCATTCCTAATTAAAAAAGAACACCGCCTATCTTTCGACACTTATCTCCCCGCAAGCATGCATGGCGAAGTGAGGTGTCTGAAAAGACGGTGCAAAGGTAGTATGAATGCGGGGTACAGTGGTGGGATGATGTGCGATTGTGTGCGATTTTGGGGGATTTGGTGGAAATTTGTAATTTGGATAGGGGATACAAAACAAATCGTCAGCCGACGGCTGACGATTTGTATCTTGCTCTTTATCCGGAGAAGAATGGTAGGTTAGACCTATACGCCTATTTATTCGCGGAAACTCAGGCTTCTACATAAAGGGTAGCAGCAGTGTCAAGAAAGTGAATAAATTGGTCAATTGGGAGGGATCTAATAATACGATTAGAGGAAAATTTGACATAGTCAATTTGTCGTTGACTGTCCGGATAGATGGAGGGAGCGATGAAGATGGCTTGTGCGTTAATATTTTCTTTGTTGGCAAAATCCTGCAGATGGCGCTCTATGGGCCATATCTCCATCATAGTTTGTGTTCGTCCTTCAGCCATAGTAACTTCCACGAGAACACCATTGGCATTTTCGTAACATTCAATGTCTCCTTGGTTACCACATGCAGTTGAAGTTGGTAGTCCTGTATCGTCGCATTTATAGTTAGGAACGACGCGCACATTCGGTAATTTGGATTTGATACTCAAAGCGGTTAGGAACTCAAGTCTTACCGGCTCGGAGAGAAATTTGAGTACATCATCACTTGTGTTTCGGCGGGTTTGCAACAAAAGTAGTTCTTTTTGTATACTGTCCCATGGGTAAGTCTGTACCCAATTTGTTAGTAATTGCTCGGACTGGTAAGGCGTTACGACTTTAGCCTCAACAGCAAAGAGATTGGGGTCAATCTGCGCCATATAGTCAAAATACTCTTTTTCATCGGTATAATGTGTATAATCGGCGTAGTGATTTAGTATGTATTCGACTTTTGCGTCCTCATTGTGGTTGATATCTAAGAATCGTCCTGCACCACGCAAAGAGAATAACCCCGTTATACGCATTTTTCGGATAAACTCGTCGGGGTAGTCTATCATAATGGAATCCGTATCAAACTTGATAAAGTTACCCTGCATTATCTCTTTTATACAGATGTCACAAATAACTTCATTGCTCGGCGTATAGCCAAAATCGTTACGCACTTTTACTATTCGTTCGTAAAGCGCTTGGGCGTCGTTATCTTTCCAAAAGATTATGAGTGGCAGTTCATGTTTTGCAATGCCCTTTGTTTCTCCTTGTGCGGTACGGTATTTAGGGTTATTGTTAAGGAGTTGTATAACCTGTACAAGTAGTATAAGCGGAATATTGTCGTTAAGAACACGGACAAAAGGATTTTTGCGTTGCGATTTAGCCATTGCTTGTAGGAAAGCCTTTTGTTCGTATTCCGGGTGTTGGTTTTCGACATTGATTATGCCGTCCTCGACCGTGACATTGTAGACTTGTGCGAGCAGTTTTCCAATTTCGGAGAATTGTATCGGTTTGTTAGGTGTGAAATAGACAAAGCCGAGTTCCTTTGTGAAATCGAAAATAGTGGCGAAACGGCTCGGGAATCCTTTAGCGAAACCTGCTTCTTTGTGGTCTTGCGGGTTATTGTCAATTATCTCTTTAACCTGTTCATCAGTTAGAATCGTGGATGCGAAATTACCTTTTTTTGTATCTTTCCATGCAAGTTTAACCTCATTGCTTTGATTAGTAGGTCTGTATAGTCCGTATCGTATAGTTTCTCCAACAATGGTAGTTGCCAATTCATCGGTAAGGACTTGTCCATCGTATTTTGCGAGGATATAGAGAAGTCCTTTTACTCTCATGGGGTTTCTTACTGTGGTGGTATAGAGCAGAGGTTTGTAAACAGATTTTCTTGTAGTCATATTATTG
This sequence comes from Firmicutes bacterium CAG:95, assembly GCA_963615025.1. Lineage (GTDB taxonomy): Bacteria > Bacteroidota > Bacteroidia > Bacteroidales > Paludibacteraceae > Colicola. Next base: position 2,203 of record CAVEFV010000118.1, read on the forward strand.
GTTATTTTATGGTCGTGAAAAACAGATATTCTTTATGATCTTTGAGGTCGGTTTTTCCGCTATTGAAAGCGTTATATTGGTGTGTAAAAACTTGTGTTTCGCCTTTTGCTTGCAGAATGCTCTGTATCTGCTCGAGGGAAATTTTGTTTTGCGAAGATTTGCTACGGCTATTGTAGGTGTTGTTGTAAGAAACAGCGATATACTTTGTATTGAGATTTTGAATGAGGTTTTGCAGTGCATAGACGGCTTTAGAGGAACAGTAATCGCTCATATTTTCGGGAGCGGGTTTTCGTGCAACGCCAAAGAGTTGTGGTTTGTCCCATTTAACAAGTGTTTCATACACATGGTAAAAACGGCTGTATTGTCGGGAGTTGTATGGCGGGTCGATATAAACGATGTCGGCTTGTATTCGTTTTGCTAATTGGTTGCTATCCTCTTGGTATATTTCGACATTGTCGAAAGAGTGTGCATCAACGAGGTGCAGAGTGAGGTTGTTTTTGGGAGCAGCATTTTTGATGTATGCTTCAAAATGTCCAACCGTATTTGCCAATCGGTCGATGCTGTATATTAGCGAGGCTAAAAGGATGTGGTATTCTTTGTCGGTAAGGTCGCTTTTGTATTCTTCAATTTGTTGTCGAATAAATCCGACTTTTCGGGCTACTTCGGCGGAGAAATATTTATCTCCATAACTAACTGAGAACCAATTTTCTTCGGTTATTTGAGCGTTATTCCATAAGTCTACAAGTGTTTGCAGTTTAGAGAGCGAAAAATCCCCTTTTGCGAGAAATGCATTGTATATTGAGTGGTTAGAATAGAGAAGGTCGTTGAGAATGACTTTGCTGTAGAGAGGTTGTTTGTATTCGTCTAATCCACGGATTGCTCTTGCAGCAACAGTGCCTGTTCCTGCAAAGATATCGCAGAAAGAATGTGCATTATGCGAGTTAGATTGAATAATCTGCATTATCCAATCATTGAGTTTGCTTTTATTTCCGATATATCTGCGATTTTCGATACTAAAGTTCATTGTCGAATATAGTTTTTTGAGCGGGGGGCGTGATAGTTGCAATGCGCTTAATAAAGATACGGCTGTATTTCCGTTTTCCTTTGACATATCCTCTGCCGCTTGGAATTTTGAGTGTGTATTCGTTGCCGATGATTTCAAATTGGTGTGGGTTGTACCAATCAAGGAAAGTGATAGGCACTCCCATTATTTGGTCGTAGTCGAAGGGTATGTCTTTGGTTTTTCCTACATCAATAGCATCAAAATTATCGAATTTCGGGTATTTTTCGGGAGTGTATTTGCATTCAAGTGGAATCCATTTGGGTTTATGTTGGCACTCTATATTGGTAAACCATCTCACACCTTTTACCCTTATATACTTATTCCCATCTTTATCAATGCGAAAATTTGCTGCTTCGAGAGGATAGTCATCAGGAACTTGGAATTCACGGTCTCCGCTGTGTATAGTTTGTCCGAGCCACATTTCTTTGTTTAGGATATGCTGGAAACAATCTTTGCAGGAAATGGCATTGACATTTCCAATAATGAGAAAGTCCTTTTTATGTTTGAAAAGCAGTTCGAGGAAGGGTCGGAAAAGACTAAAGGGTGGATTTGTGACAACGACATCGGCTTGTTTCAAGAACTCGACGCATTCAGTGCTTCGGAAATCGCCATTTTCTTTGAGTTTTTGCGGAATTTGTGATTGTGGAGTACCGTCGTATTCGATATAAGTAGCCGGTTCTTGCTGATTGTCGTTAAATAGGCTATGGGTATGATGTTTGTAGCAGGTAGAGATAAGTTTTTTGAGTTTAAAGTCTTGAAAATGTTGTATAAAGAATTTTGTAAAGTTGCTTTTTTGAGAGTCGTCACAATTGCAGTAGACGACCTTGCCACAGAAGTATTCTTTGTAGTGCGATACTTCTGCTTCGATGTCAACCATTTGCGTATAAAACTCGTCCTTTTTGTTTGCCTGTGCTATATTTAGTAGTTCTGCCCCGTTCATTTGTAATTAGAAATTTGCTGCAAAGATAGGATTTTTTTTTTGAATGAGAAAATTTGGGCGATGGGACGCAGGGCAACCATGGTGTTTTTTTGGGGGGCTTTGTATGGAGGGCGGGACTGGGTGTTTTTAAGTGGGGAGGTCGAGGTCGTAGTGGTGGATGAGGTAACGGGAAACGGCAGGGGGAAGGAGTTTGGCGTTCTGGGGAATGCGACGCTCACGGATGAGTTGCTGGTAATGGGCGTCGTGTTGCAGCCATCGGCGAAAGGTGTTCGGGTGCACGCCTGCTGCATAAGCAAGTTGGGATTTGGAATAGTATTTCATTGTTGGTTTAGTTTATTGGTTTAGGGGGTTAGTGTTGAGAGTTGAGTGCAGTTGAGAGTGGTTGGTGGGGTGGGATCTTAAAAATTGGACATTTGGGGAGGTTGGGAGTTGGTTCGGAGTTCCTTCGGAGTTCTTTCGGAGTTCCTTCGGAGGAAAAAGCGAGGGAAAGTGTGGGGTTCGGTTTGGGGGCAATCTTAATAATAGGACATTTTGGGGTTGAAGGTTGTTTATCGGTTTAGTGGTTACGGGTTTACGCGTTGTTGATTTGGTTGAGTGTTGAGCGGGCTTCGCCCTGTTGAGTGTTGAGTGCAGTATAGAGTGGTTAGTGGGAAGTAGTTCATCTAGGGTTTTGGGGTAAGTCATATAGGGCTAATAGGACTGATAGGGCTGATAGGAAGAGTTTATGGTTGCACGCTGGTGGTTGCGGGTTGTTTATGGGTTGTTTTTTGAGGGTAGTGTTGGTTATGTAACGACATGAAACACAGTGTTTTCTATTTTCATATTCACTCAAATTGCACAAATTCAAAGGGTAGTGAATTTGTGCAATTTTTGAATTAAGTATGCTGTTTACCGATTGATGGCACATCGATACCAAAGGACAGCATCTCGCCGGAGAAACGGAATGCCTCGTCGTCC
>CAVEFV010000119.1:0-5110 GCA_963615025.1 Firmicutes bacterium CAG:95
CGCTATGGCTCTACAGCGGGCATAAGCGTTGGTTACAGTTAGCCTGTAGGCTGCGCCGTTGAAGGTTTTGCATTAGTGGGGAGTATAAAGGTGGAACGGTAACATAATGTTTGTTCTTTGAAGGGGAGTTGAGAGCCATAGCACGCTATGGCTCTACAGCGAGCATGAACGTTGCACCGTTGAGTGTTGCGTGTTAGTGGGGAATATGGAGGTTTGAGGGGAACATATTGTTTGTTCTTTGAAGGGGAGTTAGAAGCCCTTCCACGCTATCGCTCTACAGCGGGCATAAGCGTATGGTGGAGGATTGATAGGTAATGTGCAGTGAGAGCGCATGGGGTGTGATTGGGGTGTGGGTTGGTAGGTGGTTTGATAGGAACAGAAAGGAAAGCAAAGAGGCTGTCTAATGAGTTTAGGCAGCCTCTTGTATGATATGGATATTATCCTATTGTTTTACTTCTTTCCTCCGTATCCGTAGCCGTATCCATAGCCATAGCCTGCAGTTGCGGACTTGACTCCGTTGAGTACACACGCCATGTTAGGAAGTCGTTTCTCTTCGTAAACAGAGTTGATAAACTCAGTCATATCTTTGGGTGTATAGTCAGCGCGTGAGACATAGAGCGTTATGTCTGCCACTCTTGACAGGAGGAAGGTGTCGCTAACCATACCTACCGGTGCGGAGTCGATGAGAATATAGTCGTAGTGTGTCCGCAGATAGGCGAAGAAATCGTCCAACCGTTTGCTTTGCAGGAGTTCGTTAGGATTAGGGGGTACGATACCTGCGGGGATGATATCCAGATTGCTGTTGATAGCAGAGTGGATGATAGTGTCCTCTATTTGATAGTCATCGCTTGCGAGATATGAAGTGAGGCACCCTTTGTTGGGGAGGTTACAATAGTGTGCCAACATCGGTTTGCGAATGTCTAATCCCACCAATGCCACTCGTTTGTTGAGCAGAGCAAAAGAGAGGGCAGTATTGATGGCGACGAATGATTTTCCTTCGCCATTGACACTGGATGTGACAAGAATTACATTGCCTTCGTCTTTCTTCTTGTTCTGTTGCATGAAGTGTATGTTTCCCCGAAGCAGACGGAACAGTTCTGCAAGCGGACTGTCGGCGTTATCGGACAGTGCTATTGCCTGTTTGGACGGGTTAACGGACAGTTGTCCGATGAATGGCGCCTTGATGAGTTGCTGGTATTCTTTCCTACTCCTGATTTTATTATCGAACAATAGCCATATCTCGTTGATACCAACAGGTATGCAGCAGCCGAGCAGTATAGCAAACAGGAGCAGTATTTTGACTTTAGGCGACGCCGCATCGGCAGCCGAGCGTGGTTTGTCGATTACCTTAGCCGGCATGGTGGTAGAAGCGAGCGTGAGGGCATTCTCTTCCCGTTTTTCGAATAGGTAGATATAAACGCTTTGTTTTATCTCCTGTTGGCGACGGAGAGCGATGTATGCCCGTTCTTGTTCGGGCATGTCCTTGATACGCGATGAGAATTGTTCCTGTTGGCGCAGGAGGTCGTTCTTTGTGATGAGCAAAGCATCGCGGACCGTCCCTATACTTGCAAGCAAGTTGGATCGCATGGCGTCTATCTGATCATCGAGTTGGGAAAGCATTGGGTTGTCTTCCGTTGCGCTTCTCTTCATACGCATTTGGCGCAGTACAAGTTCGTTGTATGTTTCGGTCAGACTAACCAGTCCCTCGTCGGACAGTCCGAGATTGGTAGGTATGAGTTTGTGGGTATTTTCTTCGTTGGAGAGGAAGTCGCGGATGTAAGCGGTGAGGTTGAGTTGTGTTTCGGTTCTGACCAGTTCCTTCTGGTACTCATCTGCGCTCTTGAGATATATCTTCGCTTCTTCGCTAAGGCTTGTGATAGCGTTTTCCCTTTTGTATTGTTCGACTTCGATTTCGGCAGAGTCCAGTTCTTGTGCGATGACAGACAGTCGTGCCTCGATAAACTCTTTGGCGTTGGTAGCCATCATGTTCTTATCGACGATGGCGTCGAAGTTGTAGAGTTCAGTAAGCCGATTGATAATAGATATTGCCCGTTGCGGCATATCGGTGGTGGTGGTTACTCGGATGACATTAGATTCTTTCTTCACCTGTTTGGCTGATATGCTTGCATGATAGGAATCGACCAGTACATGGATTGGCAGTGTTTTGATGCGTATTTTATCGCCTACTTTGAGCGGTGTGTTCTCGTGCAGTTCGATGGTGCCGATACATGTCTGAATAGGTTCGTTGAGGGAAAGCATTGCATGCTTGCTCTTGATATGCTTGTAGCCTATCTGCATATCAACGGTTAGTTTGTAGCCTCGTTGTTGCCGCACCAGGTCCAGTTCCACCTTGTGGAGCAGTGTGTCGCAGAACAGAGGAGGGTAGGTAACCACTACATCCTGGTAAGGGTATTGCCCTATCCATCGCATACCTTTCTTTTTGCGGTACTCTGTTTGCAGATTGAGGTCGCGTATTGCCTGTTCGAAAGAAGTCTTGGAGGTATATACTTCGAGTTCGTCGCTTACTAACTTGTCGGCACCGATACCCATCATAGACATGACATTCATCTCCAGAGATTTGCTGTTCTTTTCGTTCTGCCGGATAGCGAAGGTGGATGATACTTCGAAGGAGGGGGTAGTAGTGAGGATATGGAGAACCATGAACCCGACACAAACGGCGATGGATATGAGAAACCAATACCATTTGTCGATATATCGAAGAAACAGTTCTCTTAGATTGATTTCCTTGGGTTGGTTATTATCGTTGGGAGTAGGCATAATTGATTGTTCTTATTTAGACTGAAGGGAAACAACAGAAACTATCACGGTTGCGAGAGAACCGAGCGTAGTAACCATAGAGAGATAGAGAGAGATGTTCTGCGAACTTAATGCGCGGACGCTATTGGGTTCGATGTAGAGGACATCGTTCTGCTGCAGGTAGAAATAGGGCGAAAGGAAGAGGTTGGCATTGTTGAGGTTGAGCCGTGCAAACTCCAACTTCCCGTTGTTCTCCCGTGTGAGCAGTACATTCTCTCGTTTGCCGTATGGAGTAAGGTCGCCAGCAAGTGCGAGTGCATCAAGAATAGATACCCTCTCGTTGGTAATGGTGTATTGCCCCGGTCGGTTCACCTCTCCAATGACGGTTACATTGAAGTTCATGAAGCGAATATTGACGATGGGGTCTCGCAGCGACGCACTTATTTGGTCGGTGAGCAGTTGTATGGCTTCGCTTTTGGTTTTGCCTTCCAGATGTACCTTTCCCAATATAGGGAACAGTATATTTCCTTCTTTGTCCACAATGTAGGACTGTTGAGAAGGTGTGGTGGTTGCCAGTTCGGATCCCGGTGCTATGTAGGACGCGATAGGAAGGTTGAAGGGTGCTGCTGCTTCTCCGTCGAGTGCGTTGACTGTGATTAGCAGTTGGTCGCCGGTCTGTATGACTGGGTCTTCATACTGCGGCTTTTGGCTGTTGATAGAGTCTGCAGCGGCAGCGTTAATATTGTGGAAGTACGCCAATTTCTTCTGCGTTACGCACGAAGAACACGCAAATAGCGAGAGCAGAAGGAGGAATACCTTTGTTGTATGCTTCATTGTTGTAGGATTGCTATTTGTTAATCAATTATGATAAGGAAATAGTCTTTCTTCCCTTTCTGCACAAGTATATACTTGTCTTGTAGGAGAATATCTTTCGTTATCAGTTGGTTAGGGTCGTTGTATTTCTCTTTGTTGATAGAGAGTCCGTTGCCCTGTATCATTTTGCGGGCTTCGCCTTTGCTTGGGAATATATTTGTATTAACTGCAAGCAGGTCGAGGATAGGTATTCCTTGCTCAATGTCGGTGCGGTTAATATGCGATTGTGGCACACCGTCGAATACTTGCAACAGCGTTTCTGTGGGTAGGGAACGGAGTTTGTCTGCCGTTGCTTTGCCAAAGAGAATATCGCTTGCGTCTTGTGCCATGAGGTAGTCGGCTTCGGAGTGTACCATAGTTGTAACTTCCTTGGCAAGGCGTTTCTGCAGCAGTCGCAAGTGGGGTGCTTGCTGGTGTTCGGCAATGAGGGCTTCGATTTCGTCGCGATTGAGCGATGTGAATATCTTGATATAACGCTCGGCGTCTGTATCGCTGACATTGAGCCAGAACTGGTAGAACTTATATGGGGAGGTGTATCGTGGGTCAAGCCATATATTCCCGCTTTCGGTTTTCCCGAACTTGCCTCCATCTGCCTTTGTGATAAGAGGGCAGGTCAGTGCATAGACCTCTCCTCCACCCATTCGGCGTATGAGTTCTGCACCTGTGGTAATGTTGCCCCATTGGTCGCTACCGCCCATCTGAAGTTTGCAGTTTTTATGTTCGTGGAGGTAAACATAGTCGTAGCCCTGCAACAGTTGGTAGGTGAATTCGGTGAAGGACATACCTTGCGAGTACTCGCCATTGAAGCGTTTCTTGACACTGTCTTTTGCCATCATATAGTTGACGGTAATTAGTTTGCCGATGTCTCGTGTGAAGTCAAGAAATGTATAGTCTTTCATCCAATCGTAGTTGTTCACCAATTCGGCAGCGTTGTCTCCATGCCCGAAATCCAAGAACTTCTCAAGTTGTTTTTTGATACATTCTTGATTGTGTTTGAGTGTTTGTTCGTCAAGCAGATTACGCTCGGCGGATTTGCCACTTGGGTCTCCTATCATGCCTGTTGCTCCTCCGATGAGTGCAATCGGTTTGTGTCCGCATCGTTGCAGGTGTCGCAGCATCATGATGCCGCATAGGTGCCCTATGTGCAGGGAGTCAGCAGTAGGGTCTATTCCGACATAGGCTGTTGTCTGTTCTTTAAGCAGTTGTTCTTCTGTCCCAGGCATGATGTCTTGGAGCATTCCACGCCATTTCAGTTCTTCTACAAAGTTCTTCATCGGACCTTAAATTACGATAAATAGTGTTATATTGACAATACATACTTTTTCAGCGTGCAAAGATACAACAAATTATTGGGAAAACAAATTCCATGTAGATTTGAATATTGGACAATCTCTAACGAATGTTCTATTCAGTTTTTGCCTGTTCATATAAGACTGATATAAGGACGATCGCCCTACTGCTACCCTACCACTATCCTACC
>CAVEFV010000120.1:0-5056 GCA_963615025.1 Firmicutes bacterium CAG:95
TAGAGCCATAGCGTGCTATGGCTCTCAATGTATCGCAATTGTATAATCGTTATCTCCTCGTCGAATGTAACATCGTTTATGTATACTGTAGAGCCATAGCGTGCTATGGCTCTCATCACTCCATCGTTATCTGCCCATCGAATGTAACATCGTTTATGTATGCTGTAGAGCCATAGCGTGCTATGGCTCTCAACTCCCCTTCAATGAATAAACAACATGTTCCCGTTAAACCCCATAAACCCTTTCAACCAATTAAACTACTCCTAAACTTCTAAACTCCTAAACTCCTCAACCCCAAAAACTGCCCTCAACACTCAACGCTCAACACTCAACTATAAATAACTCTCATCTCTCAACTTTCAACTGCCATCCTTTGCCAATATACCGAAAAAAGCATACCTTTGCGCAACAAACAGAACAACTAACGCCCGTAAAACTGTGAACACTCGCCAACATATCGTTTTAGAATTAGAACGACTTCGAAGACACAATCTGCAAGAACTGCACCCGCTGCGACAATTATTCTGGGAATCAACTCTGCGTTGTAATGTACACTGCCTACACTGTGGCAGCGACTGCACATCGTCCTCGCAAGTACCCGATATGCCCGCAGAAGACTTCTTGCGAGTAATTGATTCTATCATACCGCACATCAATCCCAACCAAGTCATGGTTATTATCTCCGGAGGAGAACCACTTATGCGCAAAGATCTTGCAGATATAGGTCGGCAACTCAAGCAGCGGGGATTTCCATGGGGTATGGTAACCAACGGGCTTGCACTTACTCCCGAACGATTTAACACATTGCGACAAGCAGGCTTAACATCAATGTCTATCAGTTGCGATGGACTACAAGACCAACATATCTGGTTGCGACAACACCCGTTAGCCTTTCAAGCCGCCAACCGTGCCATTCAGTTGGCTGTACCCGACAACGACCTTATCTGGGATGTGGTAACATGTGTCAATCAGCGCAATATAAGCAGCCTGACAGAGATACGCGACTACCTGTGGTCGTTAGGCGTACGCAACTGGCGACTCATTAGTATCGACCCAATGGGAAGGGCAAAGAATAATCCCGAATTACTCTTATCTGGCAAACAACTACGCGAAGTACTCGATTTCATAGAGAAGAACCGTAAAGAAGGGAGGCATATATCCTACTCGTGCGAAGGCTTTTTAGACGACTATGAAGGCATGGTGCGTGATCACTTGTTCCATTGTGCTGCTGGCATTAGTGTAGCGTCCATTCTCATTGATGGCAGTATCTCTGCTTGTACCAGCATAAGAGGAAAATACTATCAGGGAAACATCTATCAAGACGATTTCTGGGAGGTATGGGAAAACCGATTCATACCTTACCGCAAACGCAATTGGATGAAACAGTCAGCACCATGCAACGACTGCAAAATGTTCCGCTATTGTGAGGGAAGCGGTATGCACCTTAGGGACGAAGAAGGCAATCTTATGCTCTGCCACTATCAAGCACTAAACCAATAGCCCTTCTCTTTCTTTCAGGGCTAACACTTGCACAATGACACTTCCTACAGCGTAACTTCCTGTGCCACATGATGAGTATGGGTCACTAACCATACGCCCGAAAATACCAATAAGATGGCTAATGCCTGTTTCCATCCAAACACGGCAAGACCCATAACCACCGATACCAAACTGGCGATGACGGGTTGTAGGTAGTTGTATATTGCCACTTGGGTCGGGCGTAGTCCCTGTTGGGCAAAAGTAAGTAAAATGTATGCGCAGTAGGTACCGAAAAGGACAGCAAAACCTACTTCCAAATATGAAGTCAGTGCAATCGACTGCCACTGTAAGGATATAATATGCGGTGCTGTAAATGGCAAAATCGTGATAGATGAGAACAACATCATCCACTTCATGCAGGTTATTACCGAGTACTTTTGAACGAACTTACTGAATAGCATTAAATAGGTTGCAAACGACACTTGTGCCAATACGCACATCACAGCACCTATAGCGTCTGTATGAGGGTTCGCGGAAGGTTGGGGAGAAGCAGTATGAGAACTCAATATAACCATCAATGCGCCGGAAAGAGCCAACAAAATACCCACAACCTTCTGCAGAGAGATATGCTCATGAAGAAATATCGCCGACAGAACCAACGAGATAATAGGTAGCGTTGTCGTCATAATACTGGCATTAACAGGTGAGGTGTAACTGATACCCACCGTGTATAATCCTTGATTGAAAGTAAAACTACACAACGAGGCTAAAAAGAAAAGCCCTATATCTCTCAAGGGAACATGTTCTTGCTTCTTACCGCAAAGCGTCAGAACAAGCGAGGTCAACCAAAAACAAACCGCACCACCCACTACACGGAACGACACTACATCTAATCCGGTAAAATCAACCCGCAATGCATCTTTAGTAAAGGGTGCCATCGGACCCCAACAAACACAAGCCAATGCCATAGACAAGTGGCGTGGCCAAACCTTTTCTGTACACATTTTTCAGACTAATTAATCGGGGCGCAAAATTACAACATTGCAATAATAAATGCAAATACGCTAAAAAATAATTTTATGGCAAAAAATACGGCTTCCACTATAACATATCAATCCCTTAACTCATCAACCATAAACTCACAACTGCACTAACCCCTAAACACTCAACTCTTATCTAATACTTGCGTATGCGCAAATATTCCACTACCTTTGCACCATATATGTGGGTCTTTATCCAAAGCAGATAGAAACCCCTTACAAATATGGCACATCCCTCTATACATATATACAGCCAATACGATGCCATCAACCCACAGGCATGGGATAGGCTTGTGCAGGAAAGCGACACCGCCACTTGGTTTCAGACACGCACGGCATACGCCTTTTACGCCTCCTTGCCGCAAGAGATGCAGCCTTTTGTCTATGCCGTCGAAGAAGGCTCGCACCTCACCGGCGTCATCGTCGGATACCTTACCTGCGCCCGATGGTCTATCGTGCAGCATTTCTCCCGCCGCGCCATCATTCTCGGCGGAGCCTTGTTGGACGCTGCCATTTCCGACCAAGCACTCACCCTCCTCCTGCAAACCTTGCGCGTGCTGTCCCATTTGCCACTATTACATATAGTTGGATTTAGTATGACATCAGCACAGGGATAAGACAATTTTGCATATAATGGCACAACAATGGCATCGTCTTCATTGCAATTTATGACAGGTATTCTCAGTAGGGGACCTATGAACGAGTTTTCGACACTCGTTCCTGTTAATATATCCGTTTTGTGTTTTAGGCAAAAGCAGAGTAATCGCCAAGTTCGCTTCAGCGTACCCCATGCCATACCCATCTTGGTGTTTTTGCGTCCTTCTGCCAATATATTGTGATAGTTCCACCCCTGATTATCCAATAACTGCTGTAGAATATCCTTCTTCTTTATCAAAATTTCCACATTGTGTCCATGCGATCGCCAATTGGTAATGGCGTTCTTATATAGATAAAAGTGGGCCAGATGCCCCATATATACCAATATATTCATAACTTTTTCCGATTGTCTTTGGAATTTAGTTTCAACTTTCAACCGCCATAGACGGTCTAACCATGTAGTGGTATCGCTCCTCGTGGCAGCACAAAAACGACCGTTTTTCCACTGTCATGGGAAAGGAAAAAAACACACTCCTATTACAGGAAACACAAATAGGAAGCATCAATAGGCAGCACCAATAGGAAACACAATATTCCCACCTGCCTACCCCTAACCAAAGGAAAATCTCTATTCACCTTCGGATTGCATTTGTCGGATGTAGCGGGCGAGAGTGCCGCGGTCTACTTTGCAGAGTTTCGCTATCTTTCGTTGCGACACTTGCTCATTGAGCAGGCGTTGTATCAGTTTTCGCTTGCGGTAGAGCGGGTGGTTCTCCGCACTGTTCTTTCTCCCCTTCGGACGCCCTAACGCCTTACCCTCTTTGCGCTTGCGTGCCAATGCCTCTTTGGTGCGCTGCGAGATGAGATTGCGTTCTATCTCCGCCGACAAACCGAACGCAAACGCCAGCACTTTGCTCTGTATGTCATCGCCCAAACGGTAGTTGTCCTTTATCGTCCACACCTTGCATTCTTTGCTCATGCAGTGGTTCAGTATCTCCATAATCATAAAGAGGTTTCGCCCGAGTCGCGAGAGTTCGGAGCAGATGATAATGTCGTCCTTCTGCACTCGCCGAAGCAGCCGCCCCAATGCCCGCTTGTTGTAGTTCTTGGTGCCGCTGATAGTTTCTTCGATCCAACCATCGATGTGCAGGCTATGTTGCTCGGCAAAGCGTTGAATTTCAAAGCGTTGGTTCTCGATAGTTTGTTTGTCGGTCGAGACTCGAATGTATCCATATACCATAATCGTTGTGTATTATTGGTTGTTTGTTATGTGTGTTATTTCCGTTTCTTTTGGGTGGCTTTTGTGGCAAGATACCGCACCGCTGCCGAATAAGCAAATCCACTGCACTTTTGTCCGTCTTTTTCTGTGTTTTTCTCTCCGAGGTGGTTCGATGCTGGTTCGACGGTGGTTCGACAGTCCTTCGACAGAGAAGCGAGGCTGAAAGTTCGTTATCAATGCGTGGTAAATGGTTGGCAAAGAGTGGACGAAATGAACGCCCTATCGGGATGCATCTATACACCCAAAATTGAACATCGGTCATAGTGCGCATTTGGGAAAAACAAAGCAATAGAAACAAGTTCTGTTCAAGTGCGATTAGTCCATAATTGAGAAGCAAACAATGCTTTTCTTATCTCGCTATAAATCAAAAGAGTATCACAACGCACAGACAGAAAATTGAGTAAATTGTAGAGGAAAATTGAGTAAATTGTAAGCATAAACGGAGTGAATTGTAGTAAAAAAGAACATTTACAAACACTCTTCTTCCAAACGCTTGCTCTAATTTCTGGGAATGCCATTATTTGCATATCTCAAAGAAAAGTTGTACCTTTGCGGGTAGAATCTTTGGCAGCGGAAAAACGGTCGTTTTTGTGCTGCTAATCACGAAGACAACACGGAGACAGGCAATTCATGGAGCAGGCACACACGATACGGATATACG
>CAVEFV010000121.1:0-4972 GCA_963615025.1 Firmicutes bacterium CAG:95
ATACAAGAACTATACAAGAACTATAAGTGGTAGGGTAGTGGTAGGATAGTGGTAGGGTAGCAGTAGGGCGATCGTCCTTATATCGGCTCTATATTTTCAGTATGATTGTCGCAGGTTTTTGGTAGATATTCTGCGATGTGTGGTTTGGCGACAGTTGGCGGATTGCAGAAAAAGTAGTAACTTCGCAGGCGAAAGTGAGAAGACAGACCGTCGGACGGCAGTCGGCGGTCGGAAATCGGATTTATCGGACTATGGAAAAGGATGTTATTATATTAGCGATAGAATCGTCGTGTGATGATACAAGTGCCGCTGTGATACGCAACGGGCTTTTATTGTCGAATGTGACAGCCAGTCAGCGTGTTCATGAAGAGTACGGCGGCGTAGTGCCTGAGTTGGCAAGCAGGGCGCATCAAGAGAATATACTTCCGATAGTGGACACGGCATTGCGTCGTGCATCGGTTAGGAAAGAGGAGTTGAGTGCCATTGCCTTTACTCGTGGTCCCGGTTTGTTGGGCAGTCTGTTGGTCGGTACGAGTTTCGCCAAAGGTATGGCGTTGAGTCTTGGTATTCCGCTGATAGATGTGAATCATCTACAAGGTCATGTGATGGCGCATTTTGTGAGTGAAGGCAAAGCCGACGAGCATCATCCGAGTTATCCGTTTCTTTGTTTGTTGGTAAGTGGGGGGAACAGTCAAATCATCTTGGTGAAAGCATTTAACGAGATGGAGATTATCGGGCAGACAATAGATGATGCGGCAGGTGAGGCGTTCGATAAGTGTGCGAAGGTGATGGGACTACCCTACCCCGGAGGTCCGTATATCGACCGATTGGGGAAAGAAGGTAATGCGGAGGCGTTTCAGTTTGCAAAGCCTCAAATTGCGAACTACGACTATAGTTTCTCGGGATTGAAGACCTCGTTCCTGTACTTCTTGCGGGATAGACTTGCGGAGGACCCTGAGTTTATCCAAAAGAATACCAACGACCTGTGTGCAAGTTTGCAGAAGACTGTTATTGATATCCTTATGAAGAAGGTGCGTTTGGCTGCGAAAGATCTGAAAGTTAAGCAAGTTGCTGTTGCGGGTGGAGTCAGTGCCAACAGCGCACTAAGACAGGCTTTTCTTGATTATGGCAAGCGTTATGGTTGGGAAGTGTTTATACCTCCCTTCCCTTATACTACAGATAATGCAGCCATGATCGCCCAAGCAGGGTATTACAAGTATTTGGCGGGGGATTATTGCCCTATTGATGCGGTACCATTTGCGCGTACAACAATAGAGAATGAGTAAGTGGAGAGACAATAAGATTGTTCGGAGTATAGCCCCTTATCGGGATGTTATACTCTTTATGGTTGCGCTATTGTGTGCGAATTACTTTTGGAAGTTCAGTATAGAAGCCGATGAGCATGGAGGTCCGGTGTATTGGTTTGGTTTAGATATCTCTGCGCCGTTTGACTATTTGTCGGCTCATGTGGCATACATAGCCTATCAACTTATTCATCTTGGCAGTGATACGGTGCATTACTTTCCTCCTTATACCTTGCGTTTTGACACGGGTACAGGCGTGGAGATTGTATGGAGTTGCACAGGACTGAAACAGAGTTTTATATGGATCGTGATTATGCTTGTGGCGCGTGGTGATTGGAAGAAGAAAGTATGGTTTATTCCTTTGGGACTTGTGTGCATTTATCTGTTCAACATCTTCCGTATAACGATAATTGCAATGATAGTGGAGCATCATCAAGAGTGGTTTGAACTTTTCCACGCTTATCTATTCAAGTACCTGTTTTATTTTATGCTCTTTATGTTATGGGTGTTGTGGGTAGAGCGGATTGGGGGTAAGAAGGTAGATGTTAGAGGTATCGGGCAGTGAGGCTTTGTGGGTTGGATTTCAGTTGTTCGACTGTGCCTGTAGCGACGATTTGCCCTCCTGCCCGTCCGCCTTCCGGTCCCATATCGATTAGATAGTCGCAGGCTCGTATTACATCGATGTTATGTTCGATGATAATAACAGTATTGCCTCGTGATGTAAGTTCCCGCAGGACAGAAAGTAGTACGCGTATGTCTTCGAAGTGCAAGCCTGTTGTTGGTTCGTCGAGTATATAGACAGTGTTACCTGTGTCTTTTCTTGACAGTTCGGTGGCGAGTTTCATGCGTTGGCTTTCTCCACCGGAGAGGTTAGTACTGCTTTGCCCAAGTCGTATGTACCCGAGTCCTACATCCTGCAGTGTTTTTATCTTTGCGAGTATTGCAGGTTGTGCTGCAAAGAACTCGACGGCTTGGTTGACCGTCATGTCTAAGACATCGGCAATAGTTTTTCCTTTGAATCGTACTTCGAGTGTTTCTTTGTTGTAGCGTTTTCCTCCACAGACCTCGCAAGGTACATAGACATCGGGAAGGAAGTTCATTTGTAGTGCTTTGTAGCCGTTTCCTCCACACTCCTCACATCTTCCTCCCGCAGTATTAAAGGAGAAGCGTCCTATTTTCCAACCTCGTATTTGCGACTCGGGGAGTTGGGCGTATAGTTGTCGTATGTCGGAGAATACTCCGGTATAGGTGGCAGGATTGCTGCGAGGTGTTCGTCCGATGGGGCTTTGATCTACACACACTACTTTATCGACGAATTCCAAACCTTCGACATGGTCGTATTGCAGGGGTGAGAGTAGTGAGTGGTAGAAATGTTGACTGAGTATGGGATATAGTGTCTGGTTAATAAGTGTGGACTTGCCAGAACCGGATACGCCAGTAATACAAATCATGCGGCGTAGAGGGAAGGCTACATCGATATTCTTCAGGTTATTGCCTGAGCATCCATACAGCCTCAGCCAATCTACATCTTTGAGAGTTGTATGTTTTGCCCTTGGTATAGACAGTTTTCCATTGAGGTATTGCGCAGTAAGCGTGTTAGATTGAAGCATTTGCGAGGGTGTACCCTGGAATACTATTTGTCCGCCCAACCTTCCTGCTCGTGGTCCAATATCAATGATATAGTCGGCATCGCGCATCATCTGTTCGTCGTGTTCGACAACTATTACCGTGTTTCCCATATCGCGCAACTGTCGGAGAGAGGTTATGAGTCGTTGATTGTCGCGTTGGTGTAGTCCGATGCTTGGTTCGTCGAGAATATAGAGTACATTGACCAATCGTGAGCCTATCTGTGTAGCCAGTCGTATGCGTTGGTTCTCTCCGCCAGACAGACTGTCGGAAGATCGTGAGAGCGAGAGATATTGCAGTCCGACATCTACCATAAACTGCAATCGGGATTTGATTTCCCGTAGTATTTCGTGGGCTATTGTTTTCTGTTTATCGGTGAGGACGGACTCTACTTTGTCGAGGTATGTCATCAGGTCGCTGATATCCATATCGGACAATTGTGCAATGTTCTTGTCTCCTATCCGATAACTAAGTGCTTCTTTGGACAATCTTGCACCGTTGCATTCGGGACATTCGACCTCCGTAGCATATTTTTTTATCCATCGTTGTTCGTTTTCGGTAACGGCGTTCTCCTGTTGGAGTTCGAGGTAGTGTATGATACCTTCGTAATGACTGTTGCTCATTGCAACACCGGCGATGGAAAACGGGAAGTTGTCTTCTGAACCGTTCATGATTTCGTTGACCGCCTCTTCGGGTAGTTTGGAGAATGGTATGTGCAAGGTGAAGTCGCCGTACTTAGCAAGAATTTGTTCTATTTGTTCGAATATGCCGGATTTTCGTGCCTTGCCAAGTGGTTCGATGGCTCCTTCTGCGATGGATAGTGCTTTGTTGGGGACTATTTTATCGACATCCACACGATTGATAACCCCCAATCCTTTGCATAAGGGGCATGCTCCTTGCGGGGAATTAAAAGAGAATGTATGTGGTGCGGGGTCCGCATAGGATATGCCCGTTGTAGGACACATGAGCGTACGGGAATAGTAGCGTGGTTTGACTTGTCCGTCAGGTTGGTCGTATTCTACAATCATGATGACCCCTTCGCCTTGTTGCATTGCCTTTTCGATGGAGTCCTGTATGCGTTTGGTATCTATTTCGGTGTGCTTGGGCGTGTCGGTCGGTGGTATTTTGAGGCGGTCTATAACGAGTTCGATATTATGACGCTTGTACCTATCGAGTCGCATGCCTGCAACAATCTCGCGCACTTCATCGTCAATGCGTACATACATGAAGCCCTTTTTTCGCAGTCTCTCGAACAACTCCTTGTAGTGTCCTTTTCTGCCTTTTATCAGAGGGGAGAGGAGTAGTACGCGTTTGCCTGCATACTCGTTGATGATGAGTCGGAGTATCTGTTCATCGGTGTAATGCACCATTGGTTCTCCCGTTAGATAACTGTATGCCACTGCTGCTCGTGCGAATAGTAGTCGGAGGTAGTCGTAAATTTCGGTGGTAGTACCGACGGTGGAGCGAGGATTGCGGTTGGTGGTATGCTGGTTGATAGCAATAACAGGGCTCAATCCTGTTATTTTGTCGACATCGGGTCGTACTCTACTTCCTAAGAATCCCCGAGCATAGGATGAGAAAGTGTCGATGTATCTTCGTTGTCCTTCTGCGAAAAGTGTATCGAAAGCGAGACTTGATTTTCCGCTTCCTGACAGACCCGTGATGACTGTGAGTGCATAGCGAGGTATGCGCACATTGATATTGCGCAAGTTATTCACCCTGTCGCCCGTTACTTCGATCCACGATGTGAATGGGGGTATGTCTTTTATTGTTGCCGTTGTTTTGAGTCGTTAAACAGATTGCAAAGATATTGTTTTTTTTGGAAACAGACAATGATTGAGGGTAGTTGTTTGGTTGATGAGTTTAGGAGTTTAGAAGTTTATGTGTTTATGCGTGGTTTAATTGGTTGAAAGGGTTAATTGGGTTTAACGGGAACATATTGTTTATCTGGCGAAGGAGAGTTAGAAGCCATAGTACGGTATGATTTTACAGCGGGCATAAGCGTTGGATGAAACATAGGTGAGGGTATGAGAGCCATAGCA
>CAVEFV010000122.1:0-4805 GCA_963615025.1 Firmicutes bacterium CAG:95
GTTTCTTTTGTTCAAGCAAAAGAAATGAAGAAGATATTGCTATGGCTCTCAACTCCACTTCGCAGAACAAACAATATGTTACCATTAAACCCAATTAACCCTATTAACCAATTAAACCACGCATAAACACATAAACTTATCAACTCATTAACTAAACTACTACTCTCAACCATAAACTCTAAATTATAAATAATATGTCCCACTCCAAAACATACCTTCTAATCCTCATCCTACTAATATGCATCCCAAATGTTTGTATGGGGTATCATTATGCTCAACTTAAAACAACGATATCTTCTAATTCAACTGGAAGTGTTTTAGTATATGCAGAAGATTCTCAAATGGTGCCTACAGGCTCTACCATTACCAATACCACTCCATTCAGTGTGAACGGAGTACTATATTCCGACCTTAATGAAGCCAACACTGCTGCACTATCCTCTACAAGCAAAACCATCATAGTAGTACAAGACGCCATCCTACCTGCAGGCAACTATACAATATCTTCTGGTATTACACTATTAGTCCCATATAAGTCCGACCAAACAAAAGCAATAGGAACAACTGCTTCGCGAGTTACAAGCAGAACCAATCCTTCTAAATATAGGTGTCTAACTCTTGAGAATGGTGCTGTTCTAACAATATATGGCATTCTTGAGGTTAGTTGTCAAGAGAATGTTGGAGGAACAGGATGTCCACCTGGAGTAGGGGTACCAAGCGGTCCTTATGGACAAATCGATATGAATGAAGGAAGCGTAATAAATCTTGAATCAGGAGCAAAACTGATAGCATGGGGCTTTATAACCGGCGATGGGTTAATAGAGGCAAAAAATAACGCTGCAGTATACGAAATGTTCCAAATTCTCGATTGGAAAGGAGGATCTGCTTCTTCTGATATGATAGATAATGAATACAAGATTCTACCTGTTAGTCAGTATGCTATTCAAAACATAGAGGCGCCATTACTGTTTCATTATGGTTCAAAAGAACTTATTTCTACAGGAGTTTCCGTGAAAATCTTAATCTGGACTTTAACTATTCCTGCAGATGATATTGTATTCATAGGTCCTAACGGGATGTTTTGTTTGTCAGATTCGGCATCTACACTGAAAAAAAAATATGACCCTATTAATGATAAACAAGTATACGAAATAAATGGAGATGCTCAATTGAATGATTTTGAATTAGAATTGGCTGTAAAAATAAAAACACAAAATTACCGCCTACCTATAGCCAATAACATGGTAGTCACTATTGCTTCCGGAACAACTACATTAAATACAAATAGCGTAGTTATGTTTGCAGGATCAGAACTCTATATAAAGAATGGAGCAACAGTAAACCTCCCATCGGGGAAAGAACTCACACTTTACGACGCTGCCGAATGGGGAAATAAGTATGCTTATAACAACAAAGCAACCCATTCTGTACCATATTCGCCTACAAAGAAATCAAATCATGGTATAAAAGATGCAATACTCAATATAGAGGGAAAACTTGTTGTTGGAGGTACTATATACACGACTATAAGTGGTGCTGAAATCACATCTACCAACCAATACCCAGGGCAAGTGCAATTCAATACTATGGCCCCAACAGATAACATTACGGTATATCAATATACTGCAGCAAGTAAAACTTCTCAAGACGGGAAAACGGCAACTCCTGCACAACTCAAAAATGCCGATGCCTCTTATCTCTCAACAGCAGGTGTATCGGCAAACACCACAATAAACTACCGAAACGGGCATTGGGGCTGGCTAACAAAGTGGCTCGACTATGACGGAACAACCCAACTACATCAAGAGACAGGTATCAACCAAAAAGAATCAACAGATTACACCTATACGGGTACCATCCCATCTGATAAGGTAATCGTTTGGGAAACCGCAACCGATGAAGATAATCAAGAAGTTACTTATACTGCCAAATTAATCTCTTCCGAAGACCCCGCTCTCGACATCGTCAGTTGGACTGCCGACTCTCTAACCATCAACGCCACAGGATTCACATTGTCAGGATGGCCCTATACCATCAACGGCGTATCCTACGGACGAGAGAATGCCACTACATCCCCAAAGTGCAAAGCCGACCGCACCGTAACGATTCCATACACCGGCAAACCCGACGGGCAATTCCAGATACAGGTGAAAAATAAGGAGAACAACACCTACAGTTTCCATGCCTATACCATTCCCCATATCTACACCAATGATGCGACGCTATCCGACACAAAGTCCACCAGCACTGTCTTTGTCAATGCAGGTAACTTGACGATCAATACTGCCACCACGCTCGCTGCAATCTATGTCTCACCTTCAGCCCAACTAACGGTTTCTGCGCCACTGACGGTAGGCAATCTCTATCTCCGCACCACAGCATGGAATGCGGCGGTACTGCAGAACAACAATACAATCACGGCCGACCATGCTTACTACACGCGCATAGTAGCCGACAAAACCCGGTATTTCCAGTTCGCTATTCCATTGTCCTCCAATACCAAAGAGGTTACGCTTTCCAATGGTCTCTCATGCCCCTACGGCAAGGCTTGGTTGCTGAAGAGTTACAGCGAATCATTGCGTGCCGAGCAAGGCATAACCAACACCGAAACGGTTTCCAATTGGGTACTGCTCGACTCAACTATAGGTAAAATCAACGGAACAACCGGCTACGAACTCTATTCCAACTCCGCATACTACCGCGAGTTCTATTTCCCCGTAACGCTGCCCGCATCCCCCGCAACCAAAGTGCCTGTCTCTTGCACCAACGGAGCAGCAGGTGCGCTGCATGCCGGCTGGAATGCACTATGCTCACCCCTGTTGGGATCATACAAACAAACATTCTCCGACCCATCCGAAGCAATCAAGGTAAGCAAACTTATGACTTGGGGACGCTATCAACAATATATCCCTGAGACTATCTTCCCAGCCGTCCCGTTCTACTATCAGGCACCCCAATCAGGCTACTTGGATTTCTCCGGCACAGAACTGACGCAGAAAGCACCTCTCCGTGAGTGGCAGGTCAAAGTCGCCACACAATGGCTTCGCCTTGTGCTGTCCGATGCCGAAGGGCTAATGCTCGACGAAACCAACATCTTCATCCATCCCGATAAGTTCACGGTTGACTATGAGTCCGGCTACGATGTTACCAAACTCTCCCTGCAAGGAGAAAAGGCACTTCTCTATTCCGAACTGCCGTGTGGCGCATTGGCGTTTGCCGCCGTGCCGGACAGTCTGGCAAAGACCCTTATCCCCATCACTGTCTATGCCGACGAGGATGAAACCTACACCTTCCACCTCAGCGACAATGCCTATCGCGCTCGCTTGAGCAATGTATTCCTGCGTGATACCGAAACCGATGCACTCATTGACCTCACTACAGGCGACTACCAAACCGCCATCAACAAGGGTACTACGCAGGGGCGGTTCTATATCACTTGCGTCTTCTCCGACCTCCAGGATATCAACGACCGTCTGGACAACCCTCTCTATAACAATTCCGACGAAGAGGTCAGGAAGATTCTTTACAACGACCATATCTATATCCTCCGAAACGGATCAATCTACGACATCACCGGTCGTCGGTGCGAAATAAAATAACTCCGTCGTCCAATCGAAAAGGAATGTATCAATGAAGAATCTCAATACATATACCATCGCCCTCGTGTTGCTGCTCTCTGCCGTATTACTCATCGTCGGCGTCAAATATACGCTCACCGACAGGAAAGCCTGCTTTGTGTCTAAACCGACCTACTCACTCCCAAGCATCCAATATCCTACCACTACGCCTTCTGTAGTGGCGGGTCATCCTGCCCACGAGTCTACCCCGTCCTTGCTACTGCCTATCACTACCACAACCCCCGACAAGCACTATCGTTCCCGCACCTCTTACAATGCAGGGGCGAACCTGTCCAAGAGCGTATCTCGTACCTATACCACTCAGCAACTGACCCAAATGTCAAGACAAACCTTGCACTCCTCCGCCGTATCGGCTATTAGAACAGAGGGATACAATGCCGCAGCAGGCAGCACATCCAATGCTCCCCAATCCAACGCTTGGTATGCCGGCTCCGATAGTCGCTCCACAGGCGTATCGTCCTCCAATGCATATACGGGCATTACTGCCTCGCCCTTTCTCGCGGTGCGGGGGAAAACATCTTCCCCGACGCTTGCCTATGCCTCCACGCCATATAGTACTGCCGCACAAAGCCCCTCCTATAGTCCGGTCCGCCGTGTCGCTCCCTCCTACGATGGACACTATCAAGGCGAAACTTTCACCGACACCGAAGGAACGGTATGGACATGGGACGAAGACGAAGGTTGGGTATCAAGCGGTACTCCCTCCGTCGGAGACACGAAGATAGAAAATGGTATCGTTTACCGATGGGATGGCTCGGCGTGGGTATTCGTGTCCAATCAAGCCGACCCCGATGCACCTCTCGGCGACATCCCTTGGCTCTTATTCGTCCTACTGCTCTTCATCTACATCCCCCTCCGTTCCCGCAAAACCCCCTAACCAACTATTAACTTTCAACCCTCCACTTTAATTCCTCTTTCCTCATCCCTAATTCCCGATTAAATAAATCCTCCTTCCCCAAAAGCCCTATCAATCCTACCCATTCCAAAGGTTTAATATAGGATGAATATAAGATGAATATAGGACGAATATAGGATGAACCTACCAACCACCTACCATCACCCTACAAAATTGCCTGCTCGGTATATTAATTGTTAATTGTTAATTGTTTGTTGGGCTAATAGACATTTCTTGTACCTAAAACAGAGCGGTAGGGGTAGTAATAGACA
>CAVEFV010000123.1:0-4779 GCA_963615025.1 Firmicutes bacterium CAG:95
ACCTGCGAGGCGGCTCTCGTAGACTGTATCATTGTTGGTGCGGATTTTGAACAGAAAAACGAAGCGCTACCCCCTCCCTACGATAATTGGCGTGTTGTAGAACAGATAGGGATGTTTTTTTAAGGGGGTGTGCGCTTCGTTCGTCTAATTACGCATTGTACTCTTGCGCCCACAGGTACTGGTAGAGGGTCTTGTACTGCGTTTGCGCACGGAATGCGAGCGTGTCTGTCGTGACCTTACTTGCGTCCTGCATACGCTGACGGACTGCCTTGGCGGTGGTGGCGAACTTCTGACGAACTGCCACCTCGTTGCTCGAAGGCTGCGTGGTTCGCGCACTGCGTACATGGGTGAAATTGGGGTTAGCGGTATTGGATGTGGCTGCCGTACGGTGCATATAACAAGTACGGTACGCCTTTGCGATTTTGCCCGAGAGATGGTCTATCGGGTCGAGATAAGTGACTTTTGCCATTCGCGTTCAATGTTTAATGTTTAATTTGTAATTTGTAATTTGTAATTTGTAATTTGTAATTTGTAATTATTAGTTTAGCGTTGAGCGTTGAGAGCGGTTCTTTTTTAGTTGAGAGTTTAGAGTTTAGTGTTTAGCGCAGTTAGGTGTTTTTTAGTTTAGAGTTTTGCACAGCCTACTTATAACTATCTACTCTCCACTGCCCTCAACGCTCAACACTCAACGCTCAACTCCTAATTAGAGTTTGGCGAGTTCTTGGGCCATCAGGTAGCCCGGGAATGAGCGGTATTTCTTCTGCTCTTTGAATTGCGCAAGGTAGGTGGCACGCTCTTCGATGGTTAGTGCTTTGACGGCAGCAGCCGCAGTTTTGACTTTGGTCTGTTGCGCAGTCTGGGCAGCAGAAGGCTCACCCGTGTAAGGGTTGCAAATCTGAGAAGTAAAGCGAGTGCCATACATCTCTTTGAAGATAATCTGCGAATGCTTGCAGACTTTGCCCCTAAACGATTGGAAGGGGACTTCGAGTTTGATTTTTGACATTTCTTCTAATTTTTAATGTTTAATTTGTAATTTGTAATTGGGCGGCAGGCTTTTCTAATTTGTAATGTTTAATGTGTAATTTGTAATTCTAATTCCGCAAGGTTTCCTGCTCGCTTCGCTCACGAAAAATAGAGAAATCGTTTTCTTTTTATTTTCTTCTGTTTTTCTTGCTGCGCAGCGGCATAGGAGATTTACATAATAAAAAAGCACCGCCTATCTTTCGAAAGACGGTGCAAAGGTAGTATGGTTTTACTATATGTTGTTGGGCGTGGAGAAGACCAAAATGCCGGATTAGTCTGTTAGAACAGTATAGGACATAATAAAAGCGACACCTTTTCGGGGTGTCGCTTGGAATAGGTTAGCGGGAAATAGGGACTAATCAAATCTATCTTTGTAGTTGGTAATGATTAGGTGTTCGACATCTTTGTCGTTGCGGTTCATAAAGGATACCAAATACTTTTTGTCAAACTTTTGTATATAAATGCCTTTTCGGTTGTAGAGGTCGAAAATAAACGGTGTGTATTTGATGACTACTTGCCACTTGGCTTTGCACTCCTCACAAAGATAGTCGGCAAGGCGTTTTTGGTCGGCTTGTGAGAACTCGTTTTGTGCATAGGTGCTAAACTCGGAATCATACGGAGGGTCAAGGAATACAAAATCGCGTTCGGTGGGTTGGTGCTTGTGTAAGAAATCCAAAAAGTCGAGGTTTTCTATCGTGGTCTTGGCAAAATGTGCTAAAAGTTCGGGCGATTGGTAATAATCCACTTTTGTCTGCATCAACTTGTGGTTGTAACTTATGCCGCCATAAGGTACATTAAACTCGCCTTTGTCGTTATATCGGAACATGCCGCTATATGCATAATTACGCAAGAACACAAAGAGAGCCGTTGCAAGACTGTTATTTGCTTTGCAGAGTTGTTTGTCATTGTATAACGCACGCAAATAAGTATAGACGGCAGAGGTAAAAGCGGTTTCGATATTGTCAAAAATATCTTGTTCGGGCATTTCGTGTCGTTCTTGCTCGATTTTTTTCATACGCAAGACTTTGTGCGCAAGGCATTTGTCGATTTCCTTGTACAAAGTATCTCGTTGCCAATCAAACGGCAGCGGCAAAAGCGATTCGATGTTTTGCGCCTCGTTTTTTACAAACAGGTGCAATCGACCTTTGACGGACAAGTCGTCCAATTCATTTTGCCGATACTGCTTGTATAAGTCGCAAAATTCTTTGTGGTCTGCGACATAATCAAGCGTATTTTGCCATGCTTGCATTATGAGATTAAGCCATGAGAAAAAATGCTTGTCTTGTGTTGCGATATAGCGATATAGCGATATAAGTTCGTCGGACTTATCGTTGATATACAGGTGTTTGGCGTTAAAAGCAGTAAAGACAGACCCACCTCCGACAAAGGGCTCGTAATAGTTGTCAAACCATTGCGGTGCGTGCAGTTTGATGTGTGTCAGTTCTTTTTCTTTGCCCCCGGGCCATTTAATAATGGGCTTGAGGGCTTGTCCTGCTTTTGGTGCTTGCGTTTGTATTTCTTCTTCTGCAAAAAGAGTTTGTTGCATAGTTGCATTTTTTATTCGTTTCTCTGCTGCTTGGTAGTATTCGGGGGCTATTTCAAAGCCTATAAATTTGCGTCCCAATTCGAGGGCAGCAACCCCCGTTGAGCCTACTCCCATAAAAGGGTCGAAAATAACATCGTTTTCGTTGCTTGCTATGGTTATCAGTTTTTTGAGTACGGCTACCGGTTTTTGTGCGGGGTGCTTTGGGTCTTGCAGTCTTTCGGGTCGCATACAAATGCTACTCTCCACGAAATTGTGCATTTCGGCTTGGCTGATAAAGTTCCATGTATGCCCTTTGTTCCAACAAGTGTAAACCAACTCGCAACTATTGAGAAAACCCGCTTTGAAAATTTTTGGGGCAGGGTTGGTCTTGTGCCACACCATAAAATTGGTAGCGTCAAATTTATGGTCTAACAGGTCATACCACTTTCCGATTTGATTGTAAGATGTGAATATAAATAAATTTCCATTGGGCTTTAAGATACGCAAGAAATCGTTTATCCACTCTTCGGGCTTAAACTCAATCAAGTCCCATGGCGCAAGGTCATTATTAAGTGCAGTGCGTCCGGGGAGAGGTATATTTCCGGTAGAGTGCTGCGCAAGGTTGTAGGGCGGGTCGGTCAGGATAAAATCGATGCTATGGTCGGGTATTTTCTTGATTAGTTCGTGGCTATCGCCTTGTGCAATGCGATATGGGTTTTGCTTATTCGGCATTAGGCAGGTATGCTTTTTTGATTTTGGCTAATGCTTCGATGATGAGATGGGCATTCTTTTTGTATTCGTCAAGCACTATTTCGTAGCCTCGACCGGACTTGCATACCATATTCCAAAATGCGCTGCTGATAAGCAATTCGTCTTTGGCAAAGAATTGCAGCACGCGTCCTTGTGTCCAAGGTTTGCCCTCTCCATAGCGATTGTAGGCGGTTGCAAAACAAATCTTTATATTATCCTCCGAGCCGAGCGAGTTAGCCAAAATACAATACTGCTCAAGCAATGCCTCTTTTTCGGAACGAGCCTTTTTGTTGTCAAGGTCGCCCCCGATTTTGAGTTCTATCAGATAGTGCATACCTGTTTCGGGGTCTTTCAGATAGTAGTCGCTTTCGTGGCGTTTACTATGTCCCGAATGTGCCGTTTTTCGGTTGATAATGCCTAAATAGTCCGCCACTTGCGGCTTGATATGTTGTGCCCCTTTTGTATTCTTGTATCGTTCCAAAAGTTCGGCAATATAGTCAGTTTGCTCTTGATAGATATTCCCCTCAACATGTTGGCTGACTTCGTAATGCAGTTTGGCAATTTGTATTGCCATTTTCTCAAGCATATTGCCAAGACTGCTGTCAAGCGACCGAGCAAGCGCAGAATAATACTGAATATCAGCACCTAAAGCAGCAATGAAAACATTGTGTATTTTCATATTAATAGTGCCATCTTCGTCATCAACCTCCGACAAGTGTCGGTCACTAAATCCGGAAGCATAAGCCTCTACATATGAAGCGACAACGGCACGAATGGCTTTTTCGTTGTCAATGTTGGTTGCAGGAGTGAATAAATCCATAAGGTTACATTTTTTCCAAATTACCGCACAAAGTTACGGAGAAATCGGCATATACGCAAATAACGGTTTCAAAATAGGTTGAAGACATCTATTTTGTACATCAAATATACCGATTCATTCGACTGATGATTTTGCGGGTTTGCTCGTCGCTTAAATTGTATTTTTCGCCCGTGATGATGTATTTTTCCATTTGCGAAAGCGGTTTTTGTAGTTTGGAAAGCCTTCGCCGTTGCGCTTCGGGCGAGGTGTCGAGGCTGTCGAAAAATTGCACTATGTCGTACCAAACAAGTATATTTTGCGGCAAAATGCGATACTTGGTAAGTGTAGCAATCGTGGTACGCGGGATTTTCAAAAACAGGTCTTTGAGTTGCATTTCTTATGAGTTATGGTGCCGGTGGTGGGAAGTTGATAGAAGTTGGATGGGCTTCGAGTTTAGGAACAGTTTAGAAGGGTGCGTTTGGCTTAGAATTTTATATGGAGTTCGTATAGTGTTCCTATAGTGTTCGTATAGCAAAAACGAGTATGGGGGAAGAGGGTTTTCGGGGATTGGCTGCAGGTTCCGTTGGGAGTATGTTGTTTTTGGGGTAATTGGGTGGCAAAGGTAATTAGGTTGGAGTTGTTTGTAGTAGCGGTGGAAATAGTAGCGCACATTGTCGAGGAA
>CAVEFV010000124.1:0-4764 GCA_963615025.1 Firmicutes bacterium CAG:95
TGTCTATTACTACCCCTACCGCTCTGTTTTAGGTACAAGAAATGTCTATTAGCCCCAAGAAAGACAAAGGACAGCAGAAGTCGGTGGTGCTGACACCCGAACAGATAGCCGAGGTGGTGCGCATCTACCAAACATGGCAGGCAGAGGGTACGGACGGCACGGTGTTTGCCAAGCCCGAACTCTATCGCAGTGTGGCGCGCAAAGAGATTGAGGAGAAAGGTTGGAGCCTTGTACCGAGCAAGTATATCGAGTTTGTCGACCACGATTTGGATATAGACTATCCCGCCGAGATGGCGCGTATCCAAAGCGAGATGCGGTCGCTCCTCGACGACGAACGCCAAAGCCAAGAAGAACTGCTTGCCGCTTTCCGCGCTATCGGATATGTGATAGAGTAAGGAGATTTATTGAACTATCCTAATTTTTCGGATAGTTCAAATTTGTGGGGAGGGCGGTATTTTGCTATTCTGAATTTGCGGGAATGATAGGAAAATGGTGAAATAAAAATGCGGGAATCATAGAAACATTTGCATATCCGATAAGAAAGCAGTACTTTTGCGGCATTAAATGTCCGACTTTTGTCCAAAATGAGCAAATAAAAACCTTGTATTTTGTCCAGAATCAATAAATAAAAACCCCATATTTTGTCCGATATGTACTTTAGTAGATTGATAGATAGCGAATTGCTACAATGGAAAAACGATAGCAAGTATAAGCCGCTTTTGTTACGCGGTGCACGACAGGTGGGCAAGAGTCGTGCCGTGAAGCATTTGGGCGAGTCGTTCCGCTACTATATCGAAATCAATTTTGAGAAACAACCCGTCTATAAGCAACTGTTTGCAGACGACTTGGATGTGCGCCGCATCACCTCGCAGATTGCGGCATTGAGCGGCATACCCGTGATAGAGGGGCAGACCTTGCTCTTCTTGGACGAGATACAGGAGTGCACGGAAGCGATTATGAGCCTGCGTTTCTTCCGCGAGGATATGCCAGCATTGCACGTGGTGGCTGCCGGTTCGCTGTTGGAGTTTGCCTTGCAGGAGATACCCACTTTTGGTGTGGGGCGTATCCACTCCATATATATGCACCCGATGACCTTTGACGAGTTCCTGACCGCCAATGGCATGACAGCGTTATTGGAGCAGCGGTGGGCGGCTACCGTAGAGACTCCGCTGTTGCAGCCGTTGCACGAAAAGTTGGTGGAGTATCTGCGCACCTACCTGCTGGTGGGCGGAATGCCCGAGGCAGTGGCACAATGGGTGGAGACGCACGATTATCTGCGTTGCCAGAGCGTGCAGGACGACATCTTGGTTACCTACGAAGACGATTTTGCCAAGTATGCCAAACGGCTCAATCCGAACCTGCTGCGCCTAACCTTGCGCAGTGTGGCATTGCAGGTTGGCAGCAAGTTCGTCTATTCGAGGGTCTCCACAGACTACAAGGCATCTGCCGTGCGGCAGGCGTTGGACTTGTTGGTTTTGGCGGGGATAGCCATTCCTGTTACGCGCACATCCGCCAACGGTGTCCCGTTGGGCAGCGAGGCAGATAGTTCGTGCCGGAAGATGCTGCTCTTGGATACGGGACTGATGTTGCGGTTGCAGAATATGTCGCTTGGCAATAGTACGGAGACCTCTACTTTGATTATGACTGCTACTGCAGAAGATTTGGTCAACAAAGGGGCTATCACCGAGATGTTGGCGGGATTGGAACTGCTGCGCTATCGTGCCATGAATATGCGGCACGAGTTGTACTATTGGGTGCGGGAAGAGAAAGGCAGTATGGCGGAAGTGGATTATGTGGATGTACGCAACGGGCATGTGCTGCCGATAGAGGTGAAAGCCGGAGGCAAAGGCGGTATGAAAAGCCTGTGGCTGATGATGCGCGAAAAGCATCTGGACTACGCCATCCGTACCTCGTTAGAGAACTTCGGGCAGTTGGAGTACACTGACGAACAAGCCGCAAGTGCTGTGCGGCACGTAGATATCTGCCCATTGTATGCACTTTCGCAAATAGACTGATAATATGTTTTGCAATAAGCAACTACTCGAAAAATTCGAGTAGTTCAAATGGAATAAACAAGATACTGACTTTGATGATGAGGAGGTTAAACGGCTACAAGGAAAATAAGTGCGGTGATTGGCAAATGGTACACTTTGTAAACGCATATAAAGAAAGGATTGTATAAATCGCTGTGATTTGGTAATTTTGTGGTGGCAATATCATTCTTGGAGAATAAATTTATCAACAAACAAATATAAATATATATACTATGACAAACAATCGAGGTTCTGAATGGCGGAAATGGGATTTGCATATCCATACTCCCAAATCTATTGTTAATAACTATGGTAGTGATACTTCTGATGTGTGGGAAAAGTATATAGATGCCTTGGAACATCTTCCCGTAGACATCAAAGTTATTGGGATAAATGATTATTTGTTTATTGATGGTTATCGTGAAGTATTGAAATATAAAGAACAAGGAAGGTTGAAAAATATAGAACTAATCTTACCTGTTGTAGAATTCCGTTTGTCAAAATTCTGTGGTAATGAGAAATTCAAGAGAATAAACTATCATGTTATATTTTCGAATGAAATAATACCTGATATCATACAAAGTCAATTCCTTAATGCCTTGACTCAAAATTATACATTAAGTCCTGATTGCACACAACATTGGAGTGGAGTGGTTACTATAGATAGTTTGATAGACTTAGGAAAAAAGATTATTGAGTCAGTACCAGAAGAAAAACGTATTCAATACGACTGTCCGTTGAAAGAGGGATTTAACAATCTAAATCTTGATGAATCTTTGATAATGGAGAAATTGCAGACTAGTTATTTTGAAGGAAAATATATTACAGCATTAGGAAAAACAGAGTGGGATGATTTCAAATGGGATGATAACTCTATTACAGAGAAGAAAAATATAATTAACAAGGTGGACTTAGTTTTCACGGCAGCAGAAAGTGTTGAAAGTTATAATAAGGCAAAACAAAAACTACATGAACAGGGAGTTAAAGACTTTTTGTTAGATTGTAGTGATGCACATAATTTTGCTGATGCTGCCACAAAAGATAGACTTGGAAATTGTAATACATGGATAAAAGCAGACATGACATTTGATGGATTGAAACAGGTTCTATTTGAGTTTGATGAGCGTGTACGTGTACAAGAAACAAATCCTTTATTTGATTTTGAGAAATCCCCATTTACAGAAATCCGAGTAGCAAATGATGTAGAAGTCTTTGCTGATGAAATCGAAAATATTTCTATTGGTCGTTGCACGTTGCCATTGAATAGTGGATTAGTTTCTATTATTGGAGGACGGGGAACAGGAAAAAGCATATTGGTGGACTATATAGCAGCAGGATTAGGGCAAAACAAAACTGGGAAATCTTATTCTAAAAGTAGCAATGTTTCTGTATCGCAAAAAATTTCACAGAAAGAAGATCCTATATCATATGTATTATCGGATAATCCCAATTTACAATTCGTCTATATTCCGCAAGGGGAAATAAAACGGATTGTGGAAAAAACGAATGCATTCACTCAAAATATCAAGGAAACAATAGGTGTTGACTCTGAATATACAATACCAGCAGAATTTCAACAAAGAGCAACTAAATGTTTAGAGAACTGGAGAAAATTTGTCACATTCTTGTCAGGAAATAAAAAAGAGGATGTTGAACAAAAAATCAATCAACTAAAACAATTTATAGAGCAGGTAACATCTAAAGAAAATAAGGAAAAATTAGAGCAATACCAAAAACAAATTCAGCAGAGTTCGACTTTGGTGTCGATGGAACAACAAATAGAGTATTTGAAAAACTATGTTCTACAAAATCGCTTGACTACCAATGAAAAGATTAGAGAGATAAATAATGTAATGGCAGATTGGGACATTCAGATCCCATTAGTTGATGAACCCATTTGTATACAATATATTGAAAAGGAAGTATACCCTAAAGTAAAGGCACAGAAAGAGAAAACAACAGCAGAAATGTTGGCAATTAAAGAGATGTTCTCTAACTATAAAGGAGATCTAACTACTCTTTTGCACGATGTTGAACATTATCAAAAACAACTTACAGAACAAACTCAACTCAGAAGCGATATTGAAGAGAAAGAAAGGCATTGTTTGTTATTGAGAATGAAATATTTAAAAAGTTAGGTGCAGCCATTGAAACATCTGTTATTTCCTATAAAGATAAGATTGAAACTCAATGGAAGAAGTTCAAAAATGGCAATGATGATTACGATGAAGACCAGAAAAAAATATTGCAAATCATTCTTGGAAAAGATGATTTAGAGGTTTCTGTAGATATTGTTTTTGATAGTGCAAAGTTATATGAAATTTTATTGGATAACCTTGATGGTCGAACTTGGAATAAAGAAAAATTACAAAGTACACTTAATTTGGTGGATTTAGAAAGTTTTTTCCAATTTGTTAAGCAAGAAAGTGATACATATGCTTTCTGTGGTAATGAAAGCATCATGAAGTTATGTGATAAGAATTTATTAGATGTCTTATATACTCGTTATAATGAGTTCATTCACCATAACATTATAGTAAAATCGCATGGGAAAAGTATAACTAAACTATCGCATGGACAACAAGGCACAGTGTACTTGCGGTTGAAATTAGCCGCTAATCGAAACGCGAAGGGAAAATACATTCTTTCGATACATCGCCTGATTATGGCATAGTAATTGCAACGCAGAGGATGTACCCGCTAATTCGGCAGGCTTTTCGCATAGGCAACA
>CAVEFV010000125.1:0-4265 GCA_963615025.1 Firmicutes bacterium CAG:95
ATTTCGAAGGTTTAATATAGGATGAATATAGGACGAATATAGGATGAATATAGGATGAGCATACAAAATTCCACCTTCTTTCATACCTGATATTGTTTTTCTAAACTATCTTTTCTATCTTTGCCGACAATACTATTAAAAACATATTATATGAAAATCTCCAAGAGAATAAGTGCTCTACAAGAGTCACAAAGTCTGCAAATGGCAGCACGATGTCAGCAACTGCGTGCAGAAGGCATCGATGTTATTGGACTGTCGCTCGGTGAACCCGACTTCGCAGCACCTGATCACATCAAACAAGCAGCCAAACAGGCTATCGATCAGGATTTTTCTCACTACGGACCAACTCCGGGCTTCCTATCACTACGCAAAGCCGTTGCTGACACAATCAACAACGAACTGCAACCATATAAAGTCTTGCCTTATACACCGAACGATATAGTCATATCGGTAGGAGCAAAGCAGGCGCTATGCAACTGCATTCAGGCACTTATCGACCCCGACGATGAAATTATCATACCTACACCCTGCTGGGTAAGTTATGTAGAGATGGTTAAACTCGCAGAGGGAAAAAGCGTACTCGTCAAAACCACTATGGACAATAACTTCTGCATCACACCAGAACAGTTGCAGAATGCTATCACACCACGAACACGGGTATTGTTGCTCTGCACTCCTAATAACCCGACTGGCGCAGTCTATTCACACGAACAACTCAAAGCACTCGTCGAAGTACTCCGACAATACCCAAACATCACAATACTATCCGACGAAATATATGCCCGCATACAATACAACGGCAAACATGAAAGTATGGGGCAATTTCCCGAAATACAAGATCGCCTCATCCTTATCAACGGAGTGAGCAAAGTATATGCGATGACAGGATATCGTATAGGGTGGATGGCTACGCACGATAAAGCACTCGTATCGGCATGCAAACGCTTGCAGGGACAAATGATTACTTGCGCTACTACCATCGCCCAAAAAGCAGCAGAGGCTGCATACAACGGACCGCAGGAATGTGTCATCGAAATGCGGAACGCCTTCCATAAACGCCGCGACCTCATAGTAAAACTCGCCAAGCAAATAAAGGGACTGCAATTCAACGAACCGCAAGGAGCATTCTATCTCTTTCCTGATGTCTCCGAATTTTTCGGCAAGACAAACAATGGACAAACAATCCGCAATGCGGACGACTTGACAGAATTCCTACTCAACGAAGCACATGTCGCCTGTGTATCAGGCAGCGCATTTGGAGAGGACAACTGTATTCGGTTGTCCTATGCAACAAGCGAAGACAATATCATCGAGGCAATGCATCGTATCAAACAGGCACTCGAAAAACTCGACTGAACAATCACATTGATACATTACACAATAAGAGAGTCATCCACGCACGATGGCTCTCTTGTTGTTTGTCCTGTCACAACGCATCCATCTGTCAATATTTCACCTATTTGCAACCAATAATCTACAAATCTCTCTCTTCTGTATCGTACTTTTGCAAACTGGAAACACTTAAACGCAATATACCGATGAAGAACATACTTGCATCCCTTTTTGCAACTACTATCGCTGTTGCATCATTCGCAACAACTGTCAACTACACTGCCGACAACTCGACAAACTTTACCAACCCCGAAAGAGGATTCTACGAACAAGTAGAGCAAAAAGTAACAAATAGCACATCTTCCAATCTCAACGACTATTATTTTACAGAAGCCGAAGCAGCCGGACGCTCTCTTATATTGAGACTGTACTATTTGGACAACTTCCGGACACAAATACTACCGGATAACTTCCTTACACTGTTTAGCAACGATATGGCTGTCTTTCGCAATAAAGGGGCAAAGTGTATCTTACGCTTCGCCTATACCAATAGCCAATCCAAACCCTATCAGGACGCAACACCTGCAATATGGCAACAACACCTCTCCCAACTCAAACCCATCCTGCAAGCCAATGCCGATGTTATATATGTTGTACAGGCAGGATTTCTCGGCGTATGGGGAGAATGGTACTATTCAAGTCAGGGTACAGGAGACGAAATACCTCAATCTGTCCGCACCGCACTGATAAACCAACTTCTTGATGCCGTCCCCGTATCACGCTGCGTACAACTTCGTACTCCGCTGTATAAAACCGAATACATCGGTGATACCTCGCCCCTTACTGCTACCACTGCTTGGCAACAGACCCCGCGCGCTCGATTAGGACATCATAATGACGCCTTCTGTAATGGAGCGGAGAATATGGGTACATACCAAGACCCTGCTACCGACAAAGTATATATCGCACAAGAATGTCTTTATGTACCTAATGGAGGAGAAACTAATATAGAAAAATCCGATGCGTATAATAACTACGGCACAGGGGCTAAGGCTCTTGCTGAAATGAAACTGTTGCGCTATTCCTATCTTAATTACGACTATAGTCAGTTTGCAACCGACAAATGGAAAACGGAAAAAGATGCTGACGGCAATGCATATTACGACCTGATGGCACGACACATGGGCTATCGTTTCCAACTCCTGCAAGGAACTTTCCCAGCAGAAGTGGGAACCGATAGAACACTTTCGCTCAAACTGTCTGTCAAAAATGTAGGCTTTGCACCCCTCTATAACGAGCGGCATGCATATATCATACTGAAATCCGCCTTAAACACCTATCCCCTACAACTGCAATCTGACCCGCGTACATGGCTGCCCGACCAAACAACAAACATACAGGAAACACTCACACTACCGGCAGATATTCCGAACGATACCTATTCGCTCTACCTCTATCTCCCGGACGCAGATTCACGCTTGGCAGCAAATCCCAAATACGCTGTTCGATGCGCAAACACCAATACATGGGACTCCACTACCGGCTACAACAATCTTAATGCTTCCCTGCAAGTAACCGACTCTGCTACACCCGATCCCGAACCGGAACCAACACCCGAACCAACACCCGACGACCCGACAGGCTGCCGTGTTGATACAATCATCCGACTGACGATAACAAGCAAAACTACCTGCACCGTCGATGGCACGATAGGGGGAACAGGAGCCGTCAATAAGTTAGGCAGTGACGCACCTTACAAACTGAATAAAGAAGAAGCCTATGTTATGATGCAACTCAACGAAGGAAACTACTTCCAAGAAGGAGACACCCTTGCTGTCGATATGGCATTTAATCAGACGACCTTCTATGCTTATACCGACAATGGAGTAACCGAACTGCTTACGGTTAGTGTAACTAAATCAGACAATGTTGTACATACGAAATTTGTTCTACCTGCGGCTATAAACAACAAGAACCAAATATGGATATACCGTACAAAAGCCAACGGACAAAATGGAAGACTCAACGGCATGGAAGTCTATCGCAAAGTATGTTCAGGTACAACACCTGACCCCATAGACCCTACCGACCCCACAGAAACAGTAACCATAACCTATTCCGACAACCAACCTGCAGCATGGGACGAACACTTCGTGCTTCAACCATCAGGCAACACAACGGCTACAATCAACAAAGGAACTGACTATACTGTTCCAACCGGCACTCCAAGTATAGGGGAGAAAGCAGAACCGGACTATCTTATCTACTACTTCAATGGTTGGAACACCAAGCAAGATGGTACGGGAATTACATATCGGGCAAACGATGTCATTCCATCTGTCAATGCCGATATCACACTCTATGCACAATGGGAAGGACGACCTTTCCCTATCACTTACTATGCCGACCAAGCCAAAACAGAGCAACTCAATTTATCTCCGGATACTTATACCTTTGATACAGAGGTAATCTTCCCTACGCCGACCAAAGTAGGTTACGACTTTGTAGCATGGCACTCGGCTTTGACGAACACAATAGTAACATCTACAAAAGGCTATTATGGCGACTTCGAACTATATGCCGAGTGGAAAGCATCTACTGCCACCGAACTAATCAACGCCGAAGATGCCGCTAACAATACCCGTAAGTACATCCAAAATGGTACATTGTTCATCCAACGCAACAACACTACCTATACCATACTCGGCACACAACTGACCAAATAATCCCCTAAAATAGCACGATACACATACCAACCCATACCCTACGACCCATTTTCTGATAAAAATCTATCCTGCTAAAACAGTCTAAACCAACATATTGCAACATAATCCTACATTTTTCTGTAAAAAACTGCAGAAAACATTTGGAGTGTATATAATAAAGTATTACCTTTGCAGCCGCTTTTGGGAAACGAAGATGTTCGTCCCTTT
>CAVEFV010000126.1:0-4251 GCA_963615025.1 Firmicutes bacterium CAG:95
GGTAGGGTAGTGGTAGGATAGTGGTAGGGTAGCAGTAGGGTGATCGTCCTTATATCAGTCTTATATAAACAGGAAAATATAAGGTATTCTATCGCCAATAAGAAGAAGTTTTATTGATGGTACCACTTTATAGGAAAGTTCCTTAGAGGGAAGGATTCGAAAGGAGGAAGGGAGGATGAAGGAAAATCTCTGTGTAATGCTACAGAGATATTTAATCATTACCAATAAGCAATGATGCTGCTTGGAGGAGGTTGGGTACTATCCATGTGGCAGACTGGTCGGGTAGCAGGGGTATGTTTGTGTCTTTAATCCATATTTGGTCTATACCGACTGCTTTTGCTCCGTCAATGTCGTTAAAATAGGAGTCCCCTATCATTACAGCCTTATCAGCCTCGATGCCGTTTAGTGCGAGTGCCGTTTGGAATATCTGTGGTTGAGGTTTCTGTATGCCGACTTCTTCGCTCAAGACTATATGACGGAAGAAGGGTCGCAGACCGGAGCGATTTATTTTTTGGTACTGTACTTCGACGAAGCCATTGCTGATAAGGGTGAGCGGATAGTGCAGGGCAAGACGGGGTATTACTTCGGCAGCGTAGGGCATAAGAGAGAAGTAGTCGGTTGTGAGTTGGCAGAATTTATCCCCTATCTTGGTAGCGAGGTTGTTTATTTCCTGCTCGCTTAAAGAATTTGTAACGGTTTGTTGGAGAGGGTATGCAAATCGTTCGAATTGCAATTGTTCTTTGCTCATTTTCCCTATTCCGTACATATCCCAAAGGTAGAGATTATGCTCTTCGTAGATAGTATAGTAGTTCTCGAAAGATGGGAAATAGCGGTATAGTTGATATTCCTGATAGAGTTCTCTTAATGCTTTTTCTGCTGCGTGAGAGAAGTCGCCGATAGTATTATCCCAGTCTAAAAATACGGCTTTGTATGCTTTGTTCTTCTGTGACATTGTTATTGTTCTTTCCCCGCTATACACAGAACTATCTCTCCTTTAGGAGGCGTCTGTTTGTAGTGTTCGATGAGTTCTGCGATTGTGCCACGACAAGTCTGCTCGTGTAGTTTGCTTATCTCTCGACTGACGGATGCTTGTCGGTCGGATCCCAAAGCAACAGCCAATTGTTCTAATGTTTTGAGCAATCGGAATGGAGACTCGTATAGTATAATGGTGTGTTGAAGTTCTGCGATGTATTGTAGTCGTGTCTGCCTTCCTTTCTTCTGCGGCAGAAATCCCTCGAAGTAGAACCGGTCGGAAGGCAATGCACTGTTGACCAATGCGGGTACGAATGCTGTTGCTCCTGGCAGGCATTGTACTTCGACTCCCTTTTGTACACAGGCTCTAACAAGCATAAAGCCGGGATCACTGATGCACGGAGTACCTGCGTCGGAGATTAGTGCGACCTTCATACCTTGCGCGATGCGCTCTGCCAATTCGTCGGATGTTTTATGTTCGTTGAATTTATGGTGTGAGCGCAGTGGTGTATGGATGTCGTAGTGTTTGAGTAGTACAGATGAGGTGCGTGTATCTTCGGCCAATATAAGACTGACCTCTTTGAGTATGCGTAGTGCGCGTAGTGTTATATCTTCGAGATTACCCACCGGCGTGGGAACGATATATAACACCGGTTGTTCTGGCGGATGACTACTCATTGTTCAATGGGATTGGAATAATCGTCTTTGTTATGAGAAACGCCTGTTTAAGAAAGAAATGAACAATTGGGTTGTTTGACTATCCGATTCCCAATGGAAATGCTTTTCGATGTAGGTTATGGCTTCATCGATTGACTGCATTTTGTTGAGTATGTCGATTGTCTTATTCATTTTTTCTCCGTCGGAAGCAAAGAGTTCTCTTTGAAACAGAAAGCGGTCTCCTATACTGATTGCTTTTCGGAGGTCGTCGATATGTGGAGCGGAGGCACTACTTATGTCGTGTATGGGTATGTCCTTGTGGGGAGCATTCTCCTGTTTGGGTTCGACGACGGTCTGCGGTGCTTCTTCTACGGGTTCTTCCTGCTTTGTTTCTTTGGCGATAGGCACTTTCAGGTCGGACAATTCTCCGAGTGGTTGCGAAGGATTATTGCCGATGGCGTTGCCATTGTCGCTTTCCATATTTCCGACAGGCGGAACCAGTAGTTCAGACAGGGGCGACTGATTATCGTCGGTGAGCAGTTCTATCTTTACTTCGGGTTCATTTGCCATATATTCGTTAAGTTGCTCACGGAGTCGGGCAATTTCTTTTTCGGCGTTATCCAAGCGCTCTGTCAGCGTTTGTATTTGCTGACAGAGTGCATCGGTGTATTGTTGCAGTTGTTCTATCCAATTCATTGTTATGATAGATAATTAATTGTTATACGGCTACTCGTTCCAACCATTTAACCATGCAGAACATTATACCCATTGAGATTACACATACTCCGAAGAATACTGCCCAGCAGTATTGTATTGGCCATGCGTTATACATAACTGGCCCTACCCATATCATTAAGTTTCCGAGTGCTGTTGCACCTAACCATAAGCCTTGACATAGTCCGACCATATTTCGTGGTGCCACTTTGCTGACGAATGACAATCCAAGTGGTGAGATAAACAGTTCGGCCACCGTTAGGAAGAAGTAGGTAACTATGAGAACCCAAGGTCCTGATTTGGTTAATCCATGTTGCGCCATTGTAGCGGAGTCCATTGCCCGAAAATCGGTGCCGGAAGGATAACCTTCGTGTGCAGAGAAGAGCATAAGGAATAGATATGCGCAAGCAGCGATACCCATACCGAGTGCAATCTTGCGCGGAGTAGAGATACTCTTTCCTTTGTGTGCAAGCGAACTAAAGATGAGCATAATGACAGGCGTAAGAATGATAACGAAGAACGGATTTAGTGCCTGCCATATTTCAGGGGCTATGGATGTTGTTTCGACAAAGTCTCGTGCGAAGACGGATAGTGATTGTCCGTTTTGATGGAAACTGAACCAAAAGAAAATGGCTACTCCTAATACGGCGAAGAGAGCATACATTCTCTGTTTGATTTCTTGCGCCATTGCTGCTTTTTCCTGCGGAGTATAGTTTGCGACTACATTGTCGGCTTTTTTAGCAGGCTGCGGGAACATTTTCTTGGTTGCTAAGAATATGATCAAGGATATAAGCATCGCCAAGACAGAAGCGATGAAGGACAGATGGATACCTGTATTGAATATGTTGATATATTCTTGGCAGAATGCAGTAAGGTCGGTGAAGTGATAGCCATCGGTTATAACTTTCTGCATTGTTTCAGCGAATTTGGTTGTTTCTTCGCCGTTGGCAAGATACTGGTGGCAGAGTGCAGGCATATCGGCATTATAGACAAGGTAGTGTGCTTTTAGCCACCACTGACGAAGAAGTGGTGCTATAAATGGTGCGACCAAGCCACCGATATTGATGAAGACATAGAATATCTGGAATCCTGAGTCGCGTTTCTCTTTTGCTTGCTCTAAAGCTTCCGGACTTTTCTTAGCGGCTTCTGCTTCGAGTTCATCGTACATTTTACCTACTATCGCCTGTAGATTACCTTTGAACAATCCATTGCCGAATGCGATAAGCAGGAGCGCGAAACATGTAAATATAAGGATAGCCCACCATGAACTATCTCCGTCGGTCTTTCCGAAAACGGGTATGGAAAGTGCGACATAGCCGAGTGCCATGATGATGAGTCCCCATTGTATGGTTTTATTGTAGTTTTGCGATTTATCGGCAATCAACCCTCCGACGAGGCTCAGAACATAGATGCCGCAATAGAATACGGAATAGATAAATCCAGCCGTTCCGTCAGGTAGCCCGAACTTAGAAACGAGGAATAGCAGAAGAACGGCATTCATAATATAGTAGCCGAATCGTTCGCCCATGTTGGCGAGTGCAGCAGGGATTAGTCCCTTAGGGTGATTTTGAAACATAGATTATATTATTTAAGGATATGTTGTCGGTTCAGCGTTGCAAACAGTATAGGATGTCTGTGTGTTTTAGTGTGGTGTTGTTTTTGTTGTTCGTGGCTCGGTTGTGAAAGCCAGCGACAAAGATAGTATCTTTTTTTGTATTACGCAATAGTTGGGAAGAAAACGGTAGGGAGGTGGTATTCATTCCTTTGGGGTTGAGTGTTTAGGGGTGAGAATTGATAGCACTATAGATTATATGGGTAGAACGGTAACACATAGTTTATTCTTTGAATAAGAGTTGAGAGCCATAGCACGCTATGGCTCTACAGCGGGCATAAGCGTTAGATGAAACA
>CAVEFV010000127.1:0-4161 GCA_963615025.1 Firmicutes bacterium CAG:95
GAAAAGAAAGGTGTAGCCCGTATCAACCTCAACAGCGATGGCACGCAATATGCCAATGGTCTTATCCTCCTGCCCGATAATTGGACTGACCCCGTGGGTGTAACCTTCAAGAGCGGGTACGGAAGTGCGATTTCGATTCAAGCGTATGCCGACTACCAAACCTTCACCCTCGCCGAGTGGCAGCAATTG
Source organism: Firmicutes bacterium CAG:95 (assembly GCA_963615025.1). Lineage (GTDB taxonomy): Bacteria > Bacteroidota > Bacteroidia > Bacteroidales > Paludibacteraceae > Colicola. Next base: position 190 of record CAVEFV010000127.1, read on the forward strand.
GAAGCCGCAGGCGCAGTATTCCTGCCTGCTTCGGGGTTCCGCGGCGGGTCGAGTATGTACTATGTGCAGACTTACGGCTACTATTGGTCTGCTACGGCGGACGACTCGAGATACGCGTACCGCCTGCGCTTCAGCTCGGATGAGGCGTACGCGAGCAGCAGCAATCTCTACCGCGGGCAAGCAGTCCGCTTGGTGCAAGATATTAAATACCCCCTCTCGATTACCACATCAGAACACGGTACTGTCACTGCCGACAAGACAGAGGCAGTCGCCGGCGAAACGGTTACAATAACCCTGAAGCCTGACACAGACTATGAACTCGATGTCCTCACCGTGAAAGACGCTGCCAACAACGATATTACGGTTACGAACCATACATTCACTATGCCTGCAAGTGCAGTTACCGTTACTGCTACTTTCAAGTTGCAGACCTTTACCATTACGCGGACCACATCCGAACACGGTACTGTCACTGCCGACAAGACAGAGGCAGCCGCCGGCGAGACGGTTACGCTGACCGTTTCGACCAACGATGCCTACTATGCCTTGAAGACAATCACCGTCATGCAAGGCACGACAGTGATACCGACCACCGCAGTCGAAGGCACAACCAACCGATACACCTTCATCATGCCCAAAGGAGAGGTAACAATCACTGCCGAGTTCGAGAAACTCGCTTCTGCCTTCACCCCCTCTGCCTTTACGGTTGCTGACGACGGCAAGCAAGTCTATTTCTCGCAAGGCAACCTGCAGTGTTCGGGAGTAACGACGGGCGGCTATGTGTGGTCATTCGCCGATTACCAAACAGAGATAATAGGTACTGCTAATGTCAGCAGCGATGCCCTCGCCGACAAGATAGACCTCTTCGGATGGAGCGGCAGCACGGGTTCGGCAAAGTGGGGTATCAGCACCTCTACAGACAATTCCGATTACTCGGGCGACTTTGTCGATTGGGGAACGAATACCATTGGAATAAATGCCCCGAACACCTATCGCACACTGACGAAGGATGAGTGGGGTTACATCCTCCAAACCCGCACCAATGCAAATGAAAAGAAAGGTGTAGCCCGTATCAACCTCAACAGCGATGGCACGCAATATGCCAATGGTCTTATCCTCCTGCCCGATAATTGGACTGACCCCGTGGGTGTAACCTTCAAGAGCGGGTACGGAAGTGCGATTTCGATTCAAGCGTATGCCGACTACCAAACCTTCACCCTCGCCGAGTGGCAGCAATTGGAAGCCGCAGGCGCAGTATTCCTGCCTGCTTCGGGGTTCCGCGGCGGGTCGAGTATGTACTATGTGCAGACTTACGGCTACTATTGGTCTGCTACGGCGGACGACTCGAGATACGCGTACCGCCTGCGCTTCAGCTCGGATGAGGCGTACGCGAGCAGCAGCAATCTCTACCGCGGGCAAGCAGTCCGCTTGGTGCAAGATATTAAATACCCCCTCTCGATTACCACATCAGAACACGGTACTGTCACTGCCGACAAGACAGAGGCAGTCGCCGGCGAAACGGTTACAATAACCCTGAAGCCTGACACAGACTATGAACTCGATGTCCTCACCGTGAAAGACGCTGCCAACAACGATATTACGGTTACGAACCATACATTCACTATGCCTGCAAGTGCAGTTACCGTTACTGCTACTTTCAAGTTGCAGACCTTTACCATTACGCGGACCACATCCGAACACGGTACTGTCACTGCCGACAAGACAGAGGCAGCCGCCGGCGAGACGGTTACGCTGACCGTTTCGACCAACGATGCCTACTATGCCTTGAAGACAATCACCGTCATGCAAGGCACGACAGTGATACCGACCACCGCAGTCGAAGGCACAACCAACCGATACACCTTCATCATGCCCAAAGGAGAGGTAACAATCACTGCCGAGTTCGAGAAACTCGCTTCTGCCTTCACCCCCTCTGCCTTTACGGTTGCTGACGACGGCAAGCAAGTCTATTTCTCGCAAGGCAACCTGCAGTGTTCGGGAGTAACGACGGGCGGCTATGTGTGGTCATTCGCCGATTACCAAACAGAGATAATAGGTACTGCTAATGTCAGCAGCGATGCCCTCGCCGACAAGATAGACCTCTTCGGATGGAGCGGCAGCACGGGTTCGGCAAAGTGGGGTATCAGCACCTCTACAGACAATTCCGATTACTCGGGCGACTTTGTCGATTGGGGAACGAATACCATTGGAATAAATGCCCCGAACACCTATCGCACACTGACGAAGGATGAGTGGGGTTACATCCTCCAAACCCGCACCAATGCAAATGAAAAGAAAGGTGTAGCCCGTATCAACCTCAACAGCGATGGCACGCAATATGCCAATGGTCTTATCCTCCTGCCCGATAATTGGACTGACCCCGTGGGTGTAACCTTCAAGAGCGGGTACGGAAGTGCGATTTCGATTCAAGCGTATGCCGACTACCAAACCTTCACCCTCGCCGAGTGGCAGCAATTGGAAGCCGCAGGCGCAGTATTCCTGCCTGCTGCGGGATACCGCGAAGGGGCAAGTATGGAGAGTGTGCAGAACACCGGCGGCTGTTGGCCTGCTACGGCGAGCGGCTCAGACTATGCGTACTACCTGTACTCCAGTTCGTTTAGTACGACCGTGTTTTTCGCCACCGATCGCTACGACGGGAGAGCAGTCCGTCTGGTGCAAGACCTCTATGCGGTTACGATTACGACACCCGAACACGGTACTGTCACCGCCGACAAGACGGAGGCAGCAGCCGGCGAGACGGTTACACTGACCGTTGCGCCCGATGCCTACTACCAACTCAAAGCAATCACCGTAACTTATGGCGAAGGCGAAACAGTTGCCCTAACAAGCGACAACACTTTCACCATGCCAGCAGGCGATGTGTCCGTCACCGCCGAGTTTGAAAAAGTCGCTTCTGCCTTTACGCCCGCTGCTTTCTCTGTTGCAGCCGACAAGCAGGTATCTTTCTCGCAAGGCAACCTGCAATGCACCCTTTCTGCCACCGACACCACCTGGTCGTTCGCCGCGTACCAAACCGAGATAATCGGTACGGACAATGTCAGCGGCGGCTCGGTATGGTCTAGTGGCTGGGGCTATGGCTATGGAAAGGATGGCATTGCCCTCGCCGACACGATAGACCTCTTCGGTTGGAGCGGCAGTACAGGTTCGGCAAAGTGGGGTATCAGTACTTCAACAAGAAACTCCGACTACGCAGGCGACTTTGTGGACTGGGGAACAAACACAATCGGCACGAATGCCCCCAACACCTACCGCACACTGACAGAAGAAGAGTGGAATTACCTGCGAAGCACGCGTACCAATGCGGACAATCTTGTCGGTGTTGCCCGTATTGAGTTAAGTGGCGACGGATCGCAGTACATCAATGGTCTAATCTTGCTGCCCGATAATTGGATGGCTCCTGCGGGCGTAATCTTCAAGAGCGGCTTCGCAAGTGAGGGTACGATTCAGGCGTTTGCCGACTACCAGACTTTCACCCTCGCAGAGTGGCAGAAATTAGAAGCCACAGGTGCAGTCTTCCTGCCTTCTACGGGGTATCGCGACGCTTTGGGGGTGTTCAGTGTGCAGACATCCGCCCGCTATTGGTCTGCTACGGCAGGCGACTCAAACCACGCATACTATTTTGATTGCAATGCGAATGAAGCAAAGATGGGAGACTACTACTATCGCTGGCTTGCACAAACAGTCCGTCTGGTGCAAGATGTGCAGGTTATGCCGACCGACATCGATAATACCAACGGCACGGCAGGTGTTACGGTCCGCAAGGTGCTGATAGACGGGCAAGTGTATATCCTCCGTGCCGGCAAGACCTACACTACAACCGGTCTCGAAGTGAAATAAGGTCCCATCCATCAAAATAGAATCAATATGGGCTGCGCAACCACGCAGCCCATGTTGCCTAATCAATAATCGCCAACTGGTAAATCGCCAAATTGTCCAACCATAGTGTCTGTA
>CAVEFV010000128.1:0-4149 GCA_963615025.1 Firmicutes bacterium CAG:95
CTAAAAATGGAAACAAGAAAACAAACCCAGAAAGAAGCCATCCGTGATTGGTTGATGGATGGCAAGACGATAACCCCGATAGAGGCACTGCGTATGTTCGGTTGCTTTCGGTTGTCGGCAATCGTTTACACGCTGCGCCACAAAGAGGGTATCCTCATCAGCAGCGACCAGCCCGAAGCAAGCAACGGCAGTCCTTACTCCCGCTATTGGATAGACAAAGCGTGGCTGCGCAGAGAAAGGAAAGCCATAGAGGAATGGGCGGAACAATGAATTAACAAGAAACAAAAAAACAACTAAAACAACAAGACACAATGGAAAGAAAAGAACTAAAAGCGAGTTACGAACTCGCAAAGACCTACGAGGGTCTGCGGAAATCCTTGCTCACTGCCGAGAGGCGTGCGGCAAGATTAGAGAAATTGGAGGTCGTCCTCCGTATGTGGGCTGCCAACACTGACGAAAGGAATGGCAGCACCGAGTACGCAAGAGCGCAGGAGGATGTGCTGGGCATATTGGGCGAAGCCTCTTACGGCTTAATGCCCAAGTACAACGAACTGATAGCCGAGTTCGAGAAAGAGATTGAAAACGAAAAAGCACAGGAGGGCAAACGATGAATAGGCAACTAACCGAGCAGGAACTCGCTGCCCTGAAAGGGGCAGGCTGCAACGCCACGACTTACGAAGAGGCACGCAGATGGTTTGTATGCTATAACATATTCCCTTATACGAAATATGAGCGAGCATGGGGTACTTTGCGGACTTATGTGTTCAAATATGGCGTTTACAATGGGGATGGGAATAACGATAAGTATATTTATTTTGGTGCGGAGGAAAAATGCAAAGACGCAGAGGTAAGGGCTATCCTTGTTGCGGTCGAGTATTTGAAGCAGCACCCAGAATTGGAATACCATGCGCCGAAAGAGGTATCGGTGGACGATATAATCGAATACCGCAAGTATCACGGAAACAGTTCGGCATACTACAAAGAAGCAAGAACAACGACTAATGTCGGGTTCAATTGGGTTTAATTAAACATGGACACAAACAATGAATGCAAAGTTTTTCGTGCCGTACGAAACGGCAAAAGCACTGAAAAAGAAAGGCTGTCCGCAAGACATGGACTATTATTGGATGGTAAGAGGCAAAGAAGAACCTCACGGAGTAACGCTTCACGATAAACTCGATTATGAGGACGATTGGGGCGTCGGTTTTGCAACCTTTATTCCTGCCCCCACCTACCACGAGGTGCTGGATTGGTTTGAGGATAAGGGAATATGTATACATACGGATGTTGCATTTAAGAATGGCAATTATTGGGGAGCAGAGATTGATAGCAAACTTGCCCCAAGAATATTTACGGATTTATATCCCACCCGAGAGGAGGCACTAAACGCCGCAATTTTGAAAGCATTGAGATTGATATAACCGTGAGAGGTAACCCGACAGATAAGTCCCCCACGCCGCAGGGGTAGCGGGCAGCGGCAAGAGTTTTTCATTTGTATATGATGTTAGTTAAGTGGGGTAGCCCGTTCCCCACAGGGTATGCAGGGTCAGACCTGCATACCTGACAAGCCCCACTCGGCGGGGAGCAAAAACGGAAAGCCGAGAGAGTTCTTTGAATAAACGCCACACAGCAATCTTAACAGGATTGCCAATGCAGTGATATGTCAAGAATAAAATTACTCCTAATTATTAACATTTTAGTACTACGCCTGTAAAGGCAGGCGTGTGGCGCACGCAGGCGGTTTGTCCGTTCCGCCTTTTTTGAAAACAACTAACTAATAAACATAAGAATTATGGCAAATTACATCAACCCCAATGGCAGGGAGGCAGAGTACGACTTTGCGAAAGCCAACAGATACCCAAAGAAACGCAAAGACTACGACCACGCAGTCTATGCGCAAGACCAAGACGGAGTGTGTTATCATTTCCTGACGATAGAGGAAGCGGCAGAGGCTGTCATGAAGAACGGCTATTGCAAAAGCGAGAGTGTTAATCACAATCAGGTATGCGGCTACATCGTTCGGGCGTGCAACGGAGGCTACGGACACTTCAACAGCAAAAGCCCTCATCGTATTTTTGGTTTCGACTGGCACTTTGTAAGCGATATACACTGATGGGCGCACAAGAGGACAAAAAGAAAGTCGTCAATGCATTAGGCGAGGAGGCGGTCAATCTGATGGCAGTCTTTTCCACGACGGCGGGTGCAGCAGAGATTTATCTGCGGATGGCGGAGCGTTGTATGGAGGGCAGAGGTTATGCGTTCAAGTACAACAAGAAGCGGGTGTATAACGAGTTGCTTGCGTCAGTCAGACGCACACGGTATCTGTTCGACGCACTGACGGAGAACTGCATAACCTTTTCCGACGACGAGAGCATAGAGGCTTTTGACACACTGCTGTCCGACAGCAACGCTATTGCACGACTGATTATGCGATATTACAATGCCGTTTACTCACAAGACCACAGAGAGGAGATAGACGAATACCTCAAACGATTAGAGGGTCAGCCGATATTCAGTGAGCAGATGGTAGAAACAAACAAGTTACACTAATGGCACAGAAACGCCCTATACCCGACTATGCGTTGCACGCCTGCGAGGAGTGCATACACGCCACCTACGACACCGACGAGCGCAACCGCAACATACAGACTGGCGAGCCTATTCTCGTCATCTGTGCGTTCCACCCGTTCCCGAAGATAGTCATCGGCACACGGGCGTGCGAATACTTTACAGATAGAAAGAGAGATGTATTGTCCCGACAAGTTAGCATTCAACAGCAGAGGTGAGGCGTACGATTTCCTGTGCCACCTCCGCAATTATAAAGACTCACAGATATACGAATGCAGAGTATGTGGCAAGTGGCATTTGTCGCATTTCAAGAAAGGCAGGTTCAAGATGAAGCAACAGACCTTACAGGAAGCGAATACTTTCAAACCGAACCGCACACTCAAAAACAGAAATTTACAAGTCCATTAAAAACTTACAACAATGAAACGAGTAGAACTATTCAACGACCACTTTCAGAACTTCAAGCAGTACGGCATTCCACACGCCCAACTGATAATAGCCGACATTCCGTACAACATTGGTGTGAATGCCTATGCAAGCAATCCCGCTTGGTACAAAGACGGCGACAACAAGAACGGAGAGAGTGCCCTCGCAGGCAAAGAGTTTTTCGACACAGACAAAGACTTTCGCCCCGCAGAGTTTATGCACTTTTGCAGTCAAATGTTAGTCCGTGAACGCAAAGACGGATTGAGTGAAGACGAAGAACCCGCAGAGGCAGAAAAAAAGCGCAAGAAAGGCAATGCTCCGTGTATGATTATCTTTTGTGCCTTTGAGCAACTGCACTATCTGATAGACCTCGGCAAGCGGTACGGCTTTGCACACTATATCCCGCTCGTTTTCCGCAAGAACTTTTCCGCCCAAGTGCTAAAAGCGAATATGAAAGTGGTCGGCTGTTGTGAGTATGGGCTGCTACTCTACAAAGATAAACTTCCAAAGTTTAACAACGACGGGCGTATGGTATTCAACTGCTTCGACTGGGCGCAAGACGGTAAGGATATTCCCAAGATACACCCGACACAAAAGCCTGTGGCGCTGTTGGAACGACTGATAGAGATATTCACAGACCCCGATGATGTGGTGATAGACCCGTGCGCAGGTAGCGGTAGCACACTCCGAGCCGCTATGAATTGCAACCGCCGTGCCTATGGCTTCGAGATAAAGAAAGACTTTTGCCGCCAAGCCCGAGAGCGTATGCTCCGTGTGGCAGAGAGAAAATTATTCTAACAATTTATCAATAATCAACATTTTTGGAATTATGTCTGCGTACGAACTTTATATCCCTACTCCACGACCGACGCACAACCTCATAACGGGGCAATTCCTCAAAGGACATATCCCACACAACAAAGGCAAGCATTGGGACGACTATATGACCGCTCGTGGCAAACGCCGCGCTGCCAGAGGATGGAAAAACCTACAAACACACAGACCCAAGCACCGTCCAGACACCGCAGGCAGGTGTCGAAAGAAAGTGGTAGCCGTAACCGATGACGGCAAGTTCCGATTATTCGACTACATCACACCTGCTGCCGAATGGGGCGGGCAAGCAGGATATGACGAGTGGTATCATTTAGTGAAAGG
>CAVEFV010000129.1:0-4055 GCA_963615025.1 Firmicutes bacterium CAG:95
TCTGCTTTGGTGATGGTCGTTTTGTCAAGTACTAATTCTGTGTTGTCGCTGGCGAGGGTAATGTCGCCCGTAAGGTTGCTGCCTGAAACAGTGAACTTGGAGGTATAGGTCTCGCCTACAAATATGGGGGCATCAAAAGTGAGTGTGGATGGAGCAGTGATGGTGGCGGTAGGCGTCGGGTCGGGGGTGTCGCCGCTCTCGAAGAGGTCGTCCCAAGCGGTGGCTACTTTGATTTCGTCAATGGAAAGAGTAGGAGCATTAGCAGATTGGTACAAATATACACCTGCAAGTTTAGACGGGTCGCCTTTCGTATTGGCTTGTGTCATATCACAAATAAGCGTTGGTGTAGTAGTAGACTTAACTGGGTTTACCCAAAGGTTCACACTATCATTTTTTGTGCCCTCCCTAAATACATACTCTACTACGACAAGGTAATCCGTATTGTATTTCAGCGTATTTGTATAAGTCAAATTACCCTTGGTCTCTGTGTATTTTGCAACAGCTAATTGAAACCCAGCACCATTGACATCCTTGGCATATACACGCCCATAGTAATCAGTTGTTCCAGTACATACACCAAAAAAATAATCGATACTGCTGGTGGCACTTGTCATATTGATAATAGCCGCAGCATATATACTGCCTGAAGTCACATCTTTGAAACGGCGCACATCTGCAGTTCCCCCAACGGTATTAAGTTGTGCCTTGTTACCGGTACCTGAGGTCACATATCCTGCGTACGAAAGAGAACCTTCTGTAACCATAACTGGATTGGTCGGGGACTCGGAACCCACAGTCCATGATTTCATAGACCACCATTTGGTACTATCATCGCAAACAGCAGCACGCCCAACAGTGAGTTGTCCGGCGTCTTGGTTAAAACTCTCGTGGAAGATGAGAGTAGCATTGGCGCTGAGTGCAAGCACGCAGGCAGCAAGAAAAGTAAAAATCTTTTTCATACTCTAATTGATTTAATTGTTTGTTAATAGGTTTATTGTTGGATTAATGATTTTATTTGTCTTTATGTTTTTCGAGTTGTCGTTCGATTGCTTCAAGGCATTCGTCGATGGCTTGTTCGAATGTGTCACAAGTTTTCTGTGCAAACAATTCGATCCCCATACCTACGATTCGGATAGTTGCTTCCTTGTTGAGATTGGTTTCCGGTTTAACAACTGTCATTCTGATATCCATCTCGGCAGTAGGTGCGAGGAGTTTCTCGTAACGGCGTGTTTTCTTTTCGATGTACTTTTCGAGTCTTTCAGCGATTTCAAAGTTGACGGCTTGTTTGTTCAGTTTCATAGTTGTTTCCTTTCAATTGGTTAATATATATGGGTTAGTTTGCTATTATTTATCTTGTTTTTTGTTTCTTGGGTGTGCGTTGTTGTATGCTTTCTTCATTTGTTCGAAGGTTACATGTGTATATATTTGCGTTGCAGCGAGGTTGGCGTGTCCCATGAGCGTTTTAATTGTATTGATGTCGGCTCCATGTTCGAGCATAGTTGTGGCGAAAGTATGTCGCAATACATGGGGTGATTGTTTGTGTTGCGTACTTACCTCCGTCATTCTGTTATGCACAGCGTTATATACCGTCGTTGCATTTATTCTCAATCCCTTATTTGTAAGGAACAATGCGTTATCGTTTCTCTCAGGGAATTGCTTGTCCCTCCATTGCCGGTACAACAAAATCTGTTCCAAAAGTGCATCGCCTATGGGTATGATTCGTTGTTTCTTTCTTTTACCGAAGACTTGTAGTTGTTTAGTCTGTGTATTGATGTCGTTATCGGAGAGCGCTATAAGTTCTGCGCGTCGCATACCGGTTTGGTATAGCATTTCGATAATGAGATTATCGCGTATGGTAGTGAAGTCGTCGGCATATTGTTCGATTTGCTGTTCTTGTTGCATTTCTCTTTCCTTGTAGAATACAGGTAGAGGTTTGGCTATTTTAGGGCTTATGATCAGTAGTGTGGGGTTGTGTTGTGTGTATCCGATTCGCAGACAGTATTTCCAAAATGAGCGCAAGGTTGACAGTTTGCGTCTTACACTACGGGCGGAGATATTGTTGTCTAATAGTGATATGAGCCATGCCTTTATATCGTCGTCGGAGACTTGGTCGGGGTCGAGTTGTTGTGGTGTAGTCTGCAGGAAACGGCAGAATTCTTCGAGGTCGTGTTGATAGGCGTCGATGGTTAGTCGGGAGTATCGTCGTTCGATGTTGAGATACTCAAGGAAGTTCGATATGTGGTTGTGGTTGGTTGACAATTAACAGTTAGCCATTAGCAATTTATATGCAGGATTGACGGGTTGTGTTATTGTGGTTGGAAAGGGAATAGACCATAGAGTTCGGCGTCAATTTTGTCGGTGATAATTTGGAAGTCGCGTGGATTATTCTCGAACTTAACTGTGTCGGCGTCGATTATAAGCAGTTTGCCTTGATAGCCGGCTATCCATGCTTCGTACTTGTCGTTGAGTCCTTTGAGGTAATCGATACGCATGGAACTCTCGTATTCCCGTCCTCGTTTTTGTATTTGTGCAACGAGGTTGGGTATAGATGAGCGCAAGTAAATAAGCAGGTCAGGCATTTTGACGAGCGACATCATTAGATCGAAAAGATCACAATAGTTGTCGAAATCACGGTCGGACATATTTCCCTGCTCGTGGAGATTGGGTGCGAATATTTTTGCATCCTCGTAGATTGTGCGGTCCTGTATGATTGTATCGTTGCTTTTAGCAATGTCGACTACATCTTGGAAGCGTTTGTTTAGGAAATAGATTTGTAGATTAAAGGACCACCGAGACATGTCTGCATAGAAATCTTCGAGATAGGGATTAAAGTCGACTGATTCAAATCGGGGCGTCCATCCATAGTGTTTGGCGAGCATTTTAGTCAGCGTTGTTTTTCCGCTGCCTATATTTCCGGCGATGGCTATATGCATAGTATTTTGAATTTAGATTGTTTATTCGGTGTTATTGGAACAACCCAAAGAGTTGTGCGTCGATTTTATTGGTTATGAATTGGAAGTCGGTAGGGTTATGTTGGAAGTCGAGTTCATCGGAGTTGATTACCAAGACCTTTCCCTGATATTTGTTGAATATGAAATCGTCGTATCTCTGATTGAGTCCTGTCAAATAATCGAGTTGTATGGTTTGTTCGTATTCCCGTCCTCTTTTTTGGATTTGTGCAACAAGTGCGGGAACAGATTTGCGCAAGTATATCATGAGGTCGGGATAAGGTGTAAGCGACATCATAAGACGGAACAGTTCCATATAGGTGTTGTAATCTCGATCGGACAGGTTTCCCATGTCGTAGTTGTTTTGCACGAACACATAAACTCCCTCGAAGATAGACCGGTCTTGTATGACTGTTTTGTCGGTTTTAGCGATTTGCAATACATTTTTGAAGCGTTCCTTTAGGAAATAGGTCTCGAGACAAAAAGACCAGCGTGGAATGTCGTTATAGTAATCTTCGAGGTAGGGATTAAAACATACAGGTTCAAATTGGGCTTCCCAAGCATAGTGCTTGGAAAGCATTTGGGTTAATGTCGTTTTTCCTGCTCCTATATTTCCAGCGATGGCTATATGCATGATTGTTGGTACGAAATACACTGCAAAGATATAGAAGTATTTTTGATTAAGCAACGCTTTGAGGTGATAAATAGGGAAAAAGAAGACGAAAGGAAGGAATAAGGACGGATGGAGGGCGTTATTATAGAGGGGGAAGGAGAATATATTGTTTTTCTTTTGAAGTGGAGTTGAGCGTTATAGCGTGCTATGGCTTTACAGCATACATAAACGATGTTACATTCGACGGACAAACAGCGATGGTGTGAGGAGAGCCATAGCACGCTATGGCTCTACAGTTATTATAAATTAATAATTAAGAATTAACAATTAATATACAGAGAGGGCATTTTTTGATGTAGTTTAGAGGGGGATTATAGGTAGTTTGTAGGTTCTTCCTATATTTGTCGTATATTCATCCTATATTCGTCTTATATTCGTTCTTTGGAATAGACGCTATTTATCGGACTTTACAAAAGGTAGTTTTGAGGGATTGG
>CAVEFV010000130.1:0-1582 GCA_963615025.1 Firmicutes bacterium CAG:95
GTCTGCGAAGGGGAGTTGAGAGCCATAGCACGCTATGGCTCTACAGCGGGCATGAACAATGAACAATTAACAATTAACAATTAACAGTTAACAGTTAACAATTAACAGGCGTAGATGATATGAGAGCCATAGCATACGCTATGGCTCTCGGTGTAGTAAGAGGATTGCCGGTCGGACAATCAGATACTCAGACAATCGGAGAATTAAATAATCGGACAATCGGAGAATTAGAAAATCGGACAATCGGACAACCTCTTTTCTATTTGGTAATTGTTTTTGGTTAGTTGCGTATGGGGTATCTTTTTAGTTCCGGTCGGATGGCAGGTACGGGAGATAAAGGTGCGATGTTCTTTGTATCATCGGAATAGAGCATATCTTTCGTAACCGTGATTTCTTTGGAGAATACGGGAGAGTTGATGTACATTTCCTTAACATTGGCAGCCATAAAGACATAGGTACCGGGGTAGGATACTTCATCTCTGATATTGATTTTTTGTGTTCCTGTTTTCTCGTAGAAATCGAAATAATTTGAGAGATACTCACGCAGGAAGAGTACATACGACTCCATTGCTGCTGTTTCGTCGGCATAGAAAGCGAGTACATCTTTATCAAGTTTGGTATAGATGTAGGTGTCGTCGTTGGTTGTTTGGATAGTGATAATGGTGTCTCCTTCGTTGTGGACAAAAGTGATGATATTGTCGCTTGTAGGCAATTCGAGCGTAGTGAATTCTTTGAAGGCGACAGTTCCTACGCATTTTTTGTTTGGTACATCAACCTGGAACGCCAATACATAGTAGCGTGTGGAAGGGATAAGTTGTTTGAAGACCAATGTATCGGGTCCTTTGGACATTTCTCCTTCGAAAGTGTAGGAAGTCCCTGCCTCTTTATTGTAGGCGTCGATGTAGTCTGCAAAGATTGGCAGGAACTCGTTGGCATAGGCTTCTTTGCTTTCGTAGCGGTTGACCGTATCCACCTCTTCGACAGTGAAGAAATAGGCTTTGTTGTCGATGGAAGGTGTGATAGCAACGGTAGCCGAGGAGGTTGTGGTTTCTGTAACTGAGACTTGGAAAGTCATGGCTTTCTCTGCGGGTGGGTTACATGATGCCAAAGCGCATAATACACTAATTAGCAACAGATTGAAAATTTTTTTCATGGTGTTGTTGATTAAGTTATGGTATTAATAAAAGTGTTTATAATCAGCCTCAATGCTGATTATTCGGGGGCAAAGATATGGTTATTGTTTTTTGTCTGCAAGAGTTTGAGGGATTTTTTTGTTGGAATTGAGAGTTGATAGAGGGTGAGTGTTTTGAGTTAATGGCAGTTTTTTAGTTGAGGAGTTTAGGAGTTTATGTGTTTATGCGTGGTTTAATTGGTGGAAAGGGTTAATGGGGTTTAATGGGAACATATTGTTTTTCTTTTGAAGTAGAGTTGAGAGCCATAGCACGCTATGGCTCTACAGCGGGCATAAACAATTAACAAGTAACAATTAACAATTAACATACAGGGAGGGTAAGAGACATAGCACGAAGTTCTTCATTTCTTTTGCTTGAACAAAAGAAACGAAGCAAAGAAAATTCATCGG
>CAVEFV010000130.1:1592-3993 GCA_963615025.1 Firmicutes bacterium CAG:95
CATTGCTCAGACAGTACCTCCGCTTTTCGCAGTACTCGTTCGATTTTTGACGCACTGACACAAGGCCGAAAGTAGTTGATAAGTTGATAGTTTGGAGTTGATAGTTGAAAGCAGTTGAGTGTTTAGAGTTGAGCGTTGAGAGCGGTTTTTTAGTTGATGAGTTTAGGAGTTGATGTGTATATGCGTGGTTTAATGGGTTAAAAGGGTTAATTGGGTAGAACGGGAACATGTTGTTTGTTCATTGAAGGGGAATTGAGAGCCATAGCACGCTATGGCTCTACAGCGGACATAAGCGTTGGTTACAGTTAGCCTGTAGGCTGCGCCGTTGAATGTTTTGCGTTAGTGGGGATTATGGAGATTTAACGGGAACATATTGTTTATCTGGCAAAGGGGAGTCGAGAGCTATAGCACGCTATGGCTCTACAGCGGGCATAAACAATTAACAATTAACAATTAACAGGCAAAGTTGGGTTGAGGCTTTTTTTTGGGAGGTTTAATGGTAACATATTGTTTAGTCTGCGAAGGGGAGTCGAGAGCCATAGCACGCTATGGCTCTACAGCGAGCATGAGCAAGTAAGAATTAACAATTAACAGGCGTAGATGATATGAGAGCCATAGCATGATATGGTTTTACAGCGGGCAATGAACAAGTAATAATTAACAGTTAACAATTAACATGCAGAGAGGGTAAGAGAGCCATAGCATGGTATGGTTTTACAGCGGGTAAATAGGTTGGACTATTGGGCAATAAGGGATGGGCGAAATGATAGGAAAGAGGCTGGCTAACGGTTGTTAGGCAGCCTCTTTGATCTTTTGAAATGATAGTTAGAATAGTTCGCCTATGGCAGCCATAATAATCATAAAAATGCCATAAAGCACTACCCATACAATACCACAGATAAGGGCGATATTAGCCCATTTGTCCGCATTGGCAGCAGCCTGGCGTGCTTGTTCTTTTTGTCCGGAAGCCCATAATCCTTGTACTTTTGTCGCATTTACCAGAGCTACTATTCCAAACGGAAGACAGCAGAATAGCATCGTTAGAATAGACTTAACCAAATGGTTGTCTGGTGCGGGAATGAAATCTTGATTTTCCATAAAGATAATGATTTAGTATTATAATGCCTACTCTTGTTCAGGTTTTCGGCTACTCCTGTGTGCTTTTCAGATTTTCGCACAATATTTGTAATTGCTTGAAATTATGTGGTTTTATGAATTTAAGTAATAGAATCCCTCCCCAAATAAACAATGCTACTACCATTACGAGGCAGATAAAGGGAAAGTATAGATCAAGATAATCATACAAATCATACTCATATCTTCTATAATAGTCCACATCAAAATAACTGGCCAAATTAAAACCTATCCCAATTAAAAAAATATAATTGCTAAGATACTGAAAATAAAGCAAAAGGCGATTAGTGTTTTCCAACCTGATGATTTGAAAGACCTTTGCATCAATATAGGGAATTGATTGTCGTCCAATTGTTCTAATTTCTGTTTGATTTTAGGGTAATCACTGACACGAAAATTCTTGTTGTTTTTGGCTAAAAAAGCCGTAATATATTCTTGTTTCATTGTTCTATAGATATTTATACAAATTCCATATCCAATTAAGTAAGATAGTCGTGAAAGCAATAGCGGTTGCTTTCTTGTTCCAAGGATGAAAAAATATCCTATTGATATAAGTAGTACCTTTCGCAATGTCATACCAATATAGGAATGGCAATAAGGCACAAAATAATATCAATAAGCACGACAGAGGGTTGATATATAATGCCTTCAGTATTTCTCCGTGTAGTAACGCATTGGCTGCACGAATACCTCCACACCCAGGACATGGAATTCCGGTTAATAATCGAAATGGACACAATATGAGTGGTAGCTGTTCATAGAAGCAGACCAAGCATACAGCAGTTCCTATGGTTAATGCATACAAAGCAAGTAGCCAATAATGCTTGTGCCATTTACCTGTGTGCATACTAATATATGTTAGGCATAACGCCTATCATCATAAGCCTTTCTGTCAACTTTTGAAAGTTATATTCTCGTGTTCTGTCTTGTGCATTGACCATATCGATAATCCACCAAATATAAAACCCGCCACAAGTTAGAAGTTTCAAGATACCTAGTCCTACATCGCCTAATACAAAACGATCTACACCCAAGCAACCACAAAGAACGGATAAGATAAGTGTTGTGGCAGGGTCAGCCAATTCAAGTGATAGGATTGCGGAAGCCTTCTCGTCTTCAATCTTAGCGAGAGCCTCTTTAATAGCCGCCATTCGATAGGCAGGGAACTTTGATGCATTTTGTGCAACAAACATGTCGATTTTCTGTTGTTCCGGGCTAATAGACATTTCTTGTACCTAAAATTGCTGTAACGGAATGATTTTCATAT
>CAVEFV010000131.1:0-3962 GCA_963615025.1 Firmicutes bacterium CAG:95
TATATTCATCCTATATTCGTCCTATATTCATCCTATATTAAACCTTCGAAATACACAGTATTTATTAGGCTTGACAGATAGCAGTTTTTTCGAGCGGGTATAGAGGGTATTTTCTTTCAGGATGGCAAGGGGAAGCGAAATTTGTTCTTGGTGGTATGGTTATTGTGGTGAAAAAGCAGGATCGGGATTGCATTGTGGAGGCGAAGTGAATTGTTGAAGGTTTTATTTTGGCAGGCAGAAGATTATGAAAGTTACCTTATTAGTAATCGGCAAGACGACAGACCCCCGTGTGGAAGGTTTGGTGGAGGAATATAAGAAACGGCTTTCGCACAGTTTGCCGACAGAAATCCGTGTGATACCTGAATTGAAAAACACCAAGAACCTGTCGGAAGAGGAGCAGAAGAAGAAAGAAGGGTTGTTGCTTTTGGATGCGTTGTTGCCATCGGACTATGTCGTATTGTTAGACGAACACGGTCGGGAGTACAGGAGCATTGAATTTGCACAGAAAGTGAACAGTTGGCAATTGGCAGGGCAGAACCTTGTGTTTGTGGTCGGAGGTCCATACGGATTCTCGGGGACGGTGTATGAGCGTGCCAACGAGAAAGTATCTATCTCGAAAATGACTTTTTCGCACCAGATGATACGGTTGTTGTTCGTTGAACAGTTGTATCGTGCCATGACTATTTTAGGCGGAGAGCCATATCATCATGAATGAGATTGCACAGATTAAATAAAGTGATTACCTTTGCGCGTTA
The DNA here is from genome assembly GCA_963615025.1 of Firmicutes bacterium CAG:95. GTDB lineage: Bacteria > Bacteroidota > Bacteroidia > Bacteroidales > Paludibacteraceae > Colicola. Next base: position 756 of record CAVEFV010000131.1, read on the forward strand.
TTTATCAGAATAAGACAGGACTATGCACCGAAGCGGTTTTGTAAATATAGTGGGTAACCCCAATGTGGGCAAGTCAACCTTGATGAATGCTTTAGTGGGTGAGAAGTTGTCGATTATCACTCAGAAGGCGCAGACGACCCGTCATCGTATTATGGGAATAGTGAACGGGGATGATTATCAGATCGTCTTTTCAGATACTCCCGGTGTATTGAAGCCGAACTACAAATTGCAGGAACACATGTTAGATTTCTCGCGTTCGGCACTTACCGACGCAGATGTACTGCTCTACGTGACGGATATACAGGACAACATAGAGAAGAACGCAGAATATGTGGACAGTGTCCGCAGGATGAAGTCGCATATCCTGCTTGTGATAAACAAGATAGACCTTACGACACAGGACAGTTTGGAACGCTTGGTGGATTATTGGCAGAAAGAGTTGCCACAGGCGGAGGTGTTTACCTTGTCCGCCAAAGAGCGTTTCGGGGTAGATGTGTTGATGCGCAGAATCATTGAGTTGCTGCCCGAATGTCCTCCTTATTTTGAGAAAGACCGTCTGACGGACAAGCCTGCCCGTTTTTTTGTGAATGAGATTATCCGTGAAAAGATATTGCTCAACTATGACAAGGAGGTGCCTTATTCAGTTGAGGTGGAAGTGGAGCGTTTTCAAGAGGAGGAGAAGTTGATACGGATATGCGCCACTATTTATGTGGAGCGGGAATCGCAGAAAGGTATTATCATAGGGAAAAGCGGTGCATCTATCAAGCGTGTGGGTACGGAGGCACGCAAAGACATAGAGGCATTCTTTGAGAAACAGGTATATCTTGAGTTGTTTGTCAAAGTGGATAAGGATTGGCGTGAGAAGGACTCCCGTCTGCGCCACTATGGTTACGAATTATGAACCGACAATATATTAAATCCGTCGTCTTCCGTTTCCGCCGTTTCGCGAACAAGTCATACTCAGCGTTCAACTCCATGCATAAGATTGTGAGCATAGGCAGGGTGAGCCGTCATGTTTGCGACAAGGAACTCCTGAAGTCGGGCATATCCATTGCGGTATGTTGTATGTGCTTTGGCGTGAGTGCCTTGCAGGCAGAAGAGAGTGAGCCACCGGAAGGCATTGATGCGTTGCAACTGCAGATAGACGAAGTGAGTGTGGTTGCCCGACGCTCAGAATTTCATTCGGACATATTCCGTTTAGTTACAACAATTTCCAGCGAAGAGGTTGCCTGTTTGCCCGTTCACACTGTGGCAGATGTTCTTGAGTTGGCGCAAGGTATAGACTTGCGCGAACGAGGTGCATCCGGAGTTCAAGCGGACCTGTCGATACGAGGGGGTACACAAGATCAGATAAAGGTACTTGTAAATGGTATAGACCTAACGGATCCGCAGACAGGGCATTATTCATTGGATATCCCGATTGATGTAAGCCTGATTGAGCGTGTGGAGGTGATGCAAGGGACGAACTATGGTATAGGTGCGTTCTCGGGTGCGATTAACATTGTTACCCGCAGTTCGTCGTTGTTGTCGGATTACCATCATCTTACGGCAGGTCTTACCGTAGGGGAGTACGGTTTGTTGAATCCTTCGTTGAGCGGGCGTGTAAGGAAGCAGGATTGGTATCTGAACGGTAGTGTTAGTTATAACCGAAGCAGCGGTTATGTGGATAACACAGATTACCGAATTGCCAACATGTTCTTGCAGACGGGTTGGAAAGACTTGGATATTCAGGTGGGGATGCAGATGAAGAATGCAGGGGCGAACAGTTTCTATTCACTGACCTACCCTAATCAGTTTGACGCGACCCGTATGTTGTTTTCGTCGGTGGCGTACACACATCGTTGGAAGAAGGGCTATATTGAGGGTAATGCTTATTACCGCACGCACTATGATGCGTTTGAACTGTATCGCGACGGGAAAGACAATAACGGGGGAGTTGCACCGTCGTGGTATGCAGGTGCTAATGTGCATTGGACGCATACGGCAGGTACGCACTTGGCGGCAGGATGGAACGAGCGATACGGGAAGAGCGTGATAGGAGTGGATGTGCGAGATGAGTACATCAAGAGCAGCAACTTGGGGGAGCATAACCGAGTTAATGTTCGTTACTTTGCGGAACAGTATCTCTTTTACGGTAATCTGACGGGGAATATTGGTGCTGCGGGAATATGGAACTCGACCTTTGGCAATGATTGGACACTCGGTGCGAACATAGGTTATTCATTCCTTCGGAAAGGTAAGGTGTTCCTGAATTTCAACAGGGCTATCCGTGTGCCGACCTATACTGATTTGTATTATCAGAGTAAGGTTCAGTCGGCAAATCCGGAGTTGAAACCCGAGCAGGCGCTGCAGTTGGAGTTGGGCATTAAATACGAGGGGGAACATTGGTATGCCAATGCGTCAGGCTACTACCGTTGGGGGCGCAATATCATTGATTGGGTGAAGCCTGCAGCGGACTCTATCGTTCAGTGGAACTCGGTGAATCATACGCTTGTGAATGCAGGGGGAGTGGAGGCTTGTGTGGGCGTTGGCGGATATGATTATCTGCGGAAGGTGGAGTTGTCTTATTCGTTTACCGATGTGAACAAAGAGAGCGGAGAGATGTTGAGCAAGTATGCGTTGGATTACCTCCGTCATAAGATGGTGCTTCGGATAGAGCATAAGATATGGAAAGGGTTTGGTGCGTCGTGGAGTATGAGATACCAACAGCGTCATGGGACATACTCTGACCGCAGCGGTGTGATATGCGATTATAAGCCCGTTGTTCTGTTTGACGGTAAGGTGTATTGGGCAAACGAGTCGGTGCAGGTGGCTATTGAGTGCCAAAATATGACCAATCGGGTGTATTACGACTATGGGGGGATTCTGCAGCCACAACATTGGGCTAAACTGCATGTGGAGTGGCGTTTGTGAGGTGAGGATGATTGTGATACCAAACGGCAGGTCAGGCGTTTGCTTGGGAGTATGCCAACCTATTCGATGAAAAAGAGATAACCATTAAGAGGGGGATGTGAGTTGCATAGTATGATAACAAGAGGCTGTCTGAAGTTGTCAGACAGCCTCATCCTTGTTAAATCGTCAAATCTACAATGGCTCATTGCATGGAAATTTGTCAATCTGTAACGAATGTTCTATTCAGTTTTTGCCTATTCATATAAGACTAATATAAGGACGATCGCCCTACTGCTACCCTACCACTATCCTACC
>CAVEFV010000132.1:0-3849 GCA_963615025.1 Firmicutes bacterium CAG:95
GCTGTAGAGCCATAGCGTGCTATGGCTCTCAACTCCTCTTCGCAGACAGAACAATATGTTACCGTTCTACCTTTATACTCCCCACTAATGCAAACCCATCAACGACGCAGCGTTCATATATGCTGTAGAGCCATAGCGTGCTATGGCTCTCAACTCCTCTTCGCAGACTGAACAAGATGTTACCGTTCCACCTTTATACTCCCCACTAATGCAAACCCATCAACGACGCAGCGTTTATATATGCTGTATAGCCATAGCGTGCTATGACCCTCAATCTCCCATCTAAATAACTATATACCCTATATACACTAAATCCTCTATATACCCTACTAAAGAACACACAGCCGATAAATTTTCTTTATTTCGTTTCTTTTGCTCAAGCAAAAGAATGAATAATATTCTTCATTCTACATACTTTCCTATTATTAAGAAACAACTACCCACCCTTAATAAAACACCTGCTAAACAACCTCCTTCCTTGCAGCGATAAAGATTATGCCGTACTTTTGCACCGTATTAGTCTATAATAATGAAAGTACAGAAAACGATATACATTACGGTACTATGTGCATTCTTGCTCCTTTCCGATAGCAATCTCCTCTATGCCACCGAGCCTTTCGAGATGAGGCTCTGTGTTCCTATGCAGCAGAATAATGCAACCAACCTACGGAGCAATAGCATTCCTTCTTCCACTCTTCAAGGCAGTTCCATGCAACCTGCCACCACTTGTCGTCCTTCCTACTACGGGTCAGCACGAACCAATCGTCCAACCGTCCACCATCGTCATTACTCCTCACGAACAACCTGCACCCATACTTCTTCGCTCTCACTTGGATACTCCTCCGTCATTCCTTTCTTGCACTCTAAATCTTCTAATAAACGATTTGCACCGCCATCAGGTACCAACGGAGGTGCTGTAGGCAAGGCTATCGCTAATTGGATAGAAACCAACGGAACAGGAGCCTATATCTATTCCGACAATGGAATCAAGTACTACAATATGACCACCCTGCAACAACTATTCGAATCTTTAGGGGGGATCAACGATATGCCTGACCTCACTTGGGACGAGTTCCTGCAATGGTTCAACGACAACAATCAAACCCAATATAGAGCACCAATAGGCGAACCTCTCATCCCTCTCCTTCTATGCCTCATTGCCTATACCGCACTCCTCGCTTACAGAAAACAACAACACACAAATAAACAATAAACCAATGAAAAAGTGTACACTATATACCATTATCCTTCTTTCTTGCCTCATTGCTCCCACACAGGCACAAGTCATCAATACACTCGGTACGGCTGTCAAACAAGTAGGCTCTACTTACTACGCTTTGTATGATGATACTGAGTATAAAAAATGCTGTCTGGCATGGCATAATACTATTCATTATTATAGTTATAGTGTTCCGGGTGCTCAGTTAACGCTGCAAGCAAAGATTCCTACTACTATAGCTGTTAATGGGGAAATATATATGAATGCAGACGAAAGCGAAACAGCCGTATATACGATAAGTAAGGGTAGTCTTTCAAAAACTTATCAAACATTTGGTCCGTATTCTCTACCTCGTGACCAACGAAAATTGTATGTGCGTGAAGGGGACGGCAGTTTGGATAGATATATCCGCAATGTCCACATCACTATGGCATCTTACCTCGATGCACCTTCCGCTTCCTCACTCTCGTTCTCTAATAAACTACTCAACTCCGATCCCGAAACGAAATCATTCACTTTCGATTGGTGTAATACCGGCACCGTGAGTGTCACCTATAGCGGATCTTCCGCCTTCTCTGTAACCACCACCTCCTTTGCATCCGATGGCAAGTATGGTAACGCCACCATATCTGTCACCTGCAATCATAACGAGGCAGGCGAACATACTGGCACCGTAACGGTAACCAATGGCACTACAACATACACCGTCTCACTGAACGGCAGCACAACACAACAATCTCAGTCAATCAACTGGGACGAACCAACCACCAACATCACAACTGCCGACATCATACAATGTAACGCAGTCGCCACTTCCGGCTTGCCTGTTGCTTACTCGTCATCCGACAACTCCGTCGCACAAGTCAACGACGAGGGTACACTCATCATCCATACCATCGGCTCTGTCACCATCACCGCCACCCAACCCGGAAACAACAACTACACTGCCGCCTCCCCTGTATCCTACACCTTCAACATAACCTATCCCCAACAAGAATGGCTCTGTCTGCTACCCGCCAACGGAACAACGGGCGGCGATGTATATATCTCTCCCTCTGACACTATCTACCAAAATCTTCTCTACTACGCAGCAACCACGCCCGCCAATCTTCTGGGCAACACACCGCTCACTATCCCCAAAGCACAATACATCCTCCTCCCTGTCTATGCCGACCAATGGACGACCTTTGTCCCGCCTTTCGACATCACAAGCGTCCAAGTACTCGAGATAATGCCCGAAGCCGACCTGCAGAACCTGACACGCACAGAGGCTGTACAACTGCAGCAGGAAAGGGCAGACCTTCTCACAGCCGCCATCTGTCAAGCCTGCACCGACGCTGCCACCAACAAGGCAACAATGCAGGAAATAATCACTGCCATTTTCCAATCATGGACCACACAATATAACTACGCCGACGATGCACTCGGCATCTATCCCCTCACGCACTACAACGGCACCAACATATTCTCTGCTGACTATTACGCATACACTACCGACAACACTTGGGACTTGTCCACCGAAACACCGAGTGGACTGCAAAAGCAGTGGCAACCCGTTCCATCTACCGAAGAAACCCTCTTCCAACAAGGAAAGGTCTATGCTCTGCAGTTTCCCTATTGCACTGGCTGTGCTTCGTCCGACAACTACGATTATTGGTCAGCCAAACTCCTTCTCTTGAGCCATACCGGCACCCAAACCGTCTATGGAGAAGAGCAACATACCAATATCCTTGCTGCCGAACCCGACGAAGGGAAAGCCTTCCTCACAGGAAACTACACCCTCCGCACGATGCAGGCAACCGACATCTATCTGCATGAAACCGACGAGAACAATGAATACTACGACTGTTTCCTCAAACACGACGATGCACAAGTCTTGCCTGCGCAATCCATCCTGTTTGCCAACATCCCCGCTACCCAACGCCACAGCCCTGTAGCCATTCGCCGTACAGGAGAAATACTCTATCCTGCAACCGACGATACCAATATCACCACCGGCCATCGTGCTGCGCTCACCGACGCATCGCTCCTTTGGCATACCGACAAGGCAACACTCACCCTTCTTGCCACAAACCCGCAAGAGGTGCGTATCTACACCGTTAGCGGAGTCCTCCTCCACCAACTGACCCTCGCTCCAGACAACGAAACAACCCTCAACCTCCCGCAAGGAACCTATATCCTGCAATCCATCCAAAACAACACCTCAACCAATCAAAAGATTATTGTCTATTAACATCTCTCGCCACCTCTTTTTATATTTCTCCCTATAACCTTCCTCCCAACTCCCCTCCGCCAAGCCTAATACTTACTATGTATTTCGAAGGTTTTATATAGGACTAATATAGGATGAATATAGGATGAATATAGGACGAACCTATAAATCACATGGGAAATTGCTCTCTATGCATATTAATTGTTAATTGTTAATTGTTAACTTATGTATGCTGTAGAGCCATAGCGTGCTATGGCTCTCAACTCCTCTTCGCAGACAGAACAATATGTTACCGTTCTACCTTTATACTCCCCACTAATGCAAACCCATCAACGACGCAGCGTTCATATATGCTGTAGAGCCATAGCGTGCTATGGCTCTCAACTCCACTTCAAAAGATAAACAATATGTTCCCCTC
>CAVEFV010000133.1:0-3838 GCA_963615025.1 Firmicutes bacterium CAG:95
GGAAATTGCTCTCTATGCATATTAATTGTTAATTGTTAATTGTTAATTTATGTATACTGTAGAGCCATACCGTGCAAGGGTTTCCGACTCTCCTTCGCAGAACAAACTATGTGTTCCCATTAAACCCAATAAATCCTCTCAACCAATTAAACTACGCCTAAACTTCTAAACTCCTAAACTCATCAAATAAAGCACTGCCCTCAACCCTAAACTCTAAACTCTCAACTTCTATCAACTATCAACTCCAAACGAAAAAAACTACTCTCAACATAAACCTTCCCACGCTCAACTAAAAAATTTTCCTCTTTTCATTTGCTATACAAAAATAATGTATTACCTTTGCCCTATCATTCAAGATGAGTATTGACATATATTTTATGGTTATATCATCTAATATCATTTCTCTATCTGCTATATCCCTTGTGGCAGCCCTTGTCGGCGGCTACACCTTCCGAGAAAAACATCTAATTAATTCAATAACTAACTTTATTATTCACAAAAAAATTAACACTATGAAGAAAATTCTCTTCGCTACTGTTGCAGCCATTGCTCTTATTGGTTGCCAGAAGCAGTCTGAACTCAACTTTTCAGACATCACAACATCCGCTACCGTCAAAGGTAAAGTAACTTACGAAGTTGGATACAAAGTTGAAGGTACACAGTATGTTAGTCAACTATTACCGGCTGCTGATGTGGAAGTCGTTGCTAAAATCGACTATTCAGAATACAGCAACGGGGCTGTCGGAACAAAACAAGTTGTTGCTAAAACAGATGCAAGTGGTAACTACCAACTTGTTATTCCTGTTGGACAAAAGGCAATCAACTTCACTGTAGAACCTCGTGCATTCGAAGGTGCTTATGCAGGCATACTCAACGAATCGGCAGAGGTATTGCCTACTACCGCTTTCTTCAAGGCAAAGGAACAATCCGTTTCTGTTCTGGCTGGGGAAGTAAAAGTATTGAGCGACTTCGAAATGAAGCCCGATGTAGTGGCTCCTATCGACTCTCGTAATATGCAAATCAAAGTTACGGGCAAAGTAAAAGTACAAGTAGAAGAAGCAACAACCAATTCAGCAAAGGATATCACCGGAGCAAAACAAGGCACTGCTGACGCAAACTGCAAAGTAAGAATCACTTTCTCTAACATGAACGATGACAATAAGGTTATCTACAATGAGGTCAGCGTTAAAGAAGGCGTATATACACTTACCGCAGACATCTACGATGTATGGCAATTAGATGAAACAGAGATTCTGGTAGAGGCATTACCTTATGTTACGGCCGAATTCCCACACTACTACTACCTCAACGAAGACAAACAATGGAAGAGACAAGATCTTGAGGGTATCTACGAAAAAGGCACCAATGGTAATAAGGTAGTAGGTGCTTCTGCAGCACTCGTTCCTTACACCTACGAAACTGTTACTATGGTCTTCACTCCGACCAACAGGTCTGTTATACGCGGTATTGGTAACCCCGATGTTGATCAAGACGCTGATGGCAAAATCATCTATTCATGTCCGGGCGCTAACCCATATTTCTTTGTATTCTAATCCCCTAAAGAGATAACTCATTATGAAAAAGATATTAAGTGTCATACTCGCAGCAATGCTGATAGTCCCTGCTTTTGCCATCGATCAAGAAAAGATCAACGAAAAAGCAAAGCACGACTATACTGAATGGTTGCCCGCTGCAGGAGACTGGCATGTAGGTTTCAGTCTCGACCCTATTGCCACTTTCGTTGGTAATCTCGCCAACGGTAAAACGGCAAACACTCTCGGCGATCTCGCAGGAGAAGCATTGGTCAACAATATGGTCTCTATCATGGGTGGCTATATGATTACTGACCAATTAGGTGTTCAGGCAAACATCGGTCTTAACCTCAATCGTTCGAACTCACATGTTTATGTTACCGACGACTTGGCAAAGATGTTAGACCCTGTATCTCGTAGTAAAGTAGAAGACATCGAACACTATTCTGCCAACACAGGTAGTATCTCTTTGGGAGTTGACTATCGCGTCGGCAAACGCGCCGTACAAGGTGTCTTTGGAGGTGGATTGGTATATGCTTTTTCTAAAGAGCAGAAAACTTACAAATATGGAAATGCTATCACAGAGGCAAATCAAACGCCTACTATAGATGGCTCATATACAGTGTACGACTCCTACATACCTGATGCACGCCCATTGAAAAATTTCAACTACGATGGAACTCATACATTAGGTGCTTACGCATCGTTGGGTGTAGAATGGTTCGTTGCTCCGAAAATCTCTTTAGGAGCGAATGTCAACCTGTACCTGCTCTACAGATGGTCGCCTAACCGTTATGTCACCTACGAAGGATGGAACAACTTGACTAAGCAGGTTGAGGAGGTTACTGACCTCACATTACCTGTAAGCAGCGGTTTTTCCTTTGGGACAGACAATATAGGAGCGAACCTTCTTCTGAAGTTCTACTTCTAAAGAACGCTCATACAAAAAGAGGCTGCTCTATGAGTAGCCTCTTTTTGTATATACACCCGCCATCAAAGAGTGTTCACACTCAATAGCGAAGTTACACGGCAACCGAAAACATCTTCAAACACACCGCTACCCAGCAGTTCCTTCGGAGTACCCGTCACTATGCCTCCTTGCTGCTTCATCAGCCACAACTTGTCTGCAGTCTGCAAGGCTAAATCTAAATCATGCGTCGACACTACCACCGTTTTTCCTTGCTCATGTGCCATCTCCTGCAACAAGGCAAATGTCCTGTACCTACCGGGCAAATCCAAATGAGCAGTGGGTTCATCCAATAGAACGATAGGCGTCTGTTGCGCAATCGCCTTTGCAAGCAGCACCCGTTGTTTCTCACCGTCACTCAGACTATTGAAATAACGGTCACGCAAGCCTGCAAGATCGCACTGCACTATAGCCTGCTCTATCTGTTCCATATCCGAAGCAGACATCCCGCCCAATAGATTGGAATACGGATAACGACCCATACCCACTATATCCACCACATGCGTATTTACCAACGCCGTACGCTCTGTCAAGACCAATGCCGACAATCGCGCTAATTCTTGCGAGGAAAGACGCTGCAAATCCCTACCACACAGCAATATGCGCCCACCATACAACGGCTGCAGTCCCGCAATAGTACGAAGCAAGGTCGATTTACCGCTACCATTCGTACCTAACAGACATATCATCTCGCCCTCACCCGCACACAACTGCAAGTGTTCCTGAACGATACTCCTGTGATAACCTATCGAAAGATCTTCTATCTCTAATCGCATGCCGCAAAGATACGCAATTATATCCAACAAATCAACTGTCAATTTCTCACGCCAGATTTCCAATTCCTAATTGCTCGTTAATTGCATGTTTATTGCCCACTGTACAACCATAGCGTGCAATGCGTCTCAACCCCTCACTAATGTTTCATCCAACGCTTATGCTCACTGTAGAGCCATAGTGTGCTATAACTCTCAACTCCTCTTAAATGTTTCATCCAACGCTTATGCCCGCTGTAGAGCCATAGCGTGCTATGGCTCTCAACTCCTCACTAATGTTTCATCCATCGCTTATGCTCACTGTAGAGCCATAGCGTGCTATGGCTCTCAACTCCTCACTAATGTTTCATCCAACGCTTATGCCCACTGTAGAGCCATAGCGTGCTATGGCTCTCGACTCCCCTTCGCAGGCAGAACAATATGTTACCGTTAAACCTCCAAAAAAAACTCAACCCAACTCTGTATGTTAATTGTTAACTGTTAATTGTTAATTGGACATACTTTCGGCCTTGTGTCGGTGCGTCAAAAATCGAACGAGTACTGCGAAAAGCGGAGGTACTGTCTGA
>CAVEFV010000134.1:0-3746 GCA_963615025.1 Firmicutes bacterium CAG:95
ATAACGGTCCTAAGGTAGCGAAATTCCTTGTCGGGTAAGTTCCGACCTGCACGAATGGTGTAACGATTTGAGCACTGTCTCGGCTGTGAGCTCGGTGAAATTGTAGTATCGGTGAAGATGCCGATTACCCGCAATGGGACGAAAAGACCCCGTGAACCTTTACTGCAACTTTGCACTGAATCTGGGTAATTGATGTGTAGGATAGGCCGGAGGCTATGAGATGGGTACGCTAGTATTCATGGAGCCGCTGTTGAAATACGGCCCTTTGGTTATTTGGGTTCTAACCCGCGGGGCGGGGACACTGCATGGTGGGTAGTTTGACTGGGGTGGTCGCCTCCAAAAGTGTAACGGAGGCTTCCAAAGGTGCGTTCATGACGATTGGTAACCGTCAGTAGAGTGCAATGGCATAAGCGCGCTTGACTGAGAGACTAACAAGTCGACCAGGTAGGAAACTAGGGCATAGTGATCCGGTGGTTCCGTATGGAAGGGCCATCGCTCAAAGGATAAAAGGTACTCCGGGGATAACAGGCTGATCATTCCCAAGAGCTCATATCGACGGAATGGTTTGGCACCTCGATGTCGGCTCGTCGCATCCTGGGGCTGGAGAAGGTTCCAAGGGTTGGGCTGTTCGCCCATTAAAGCGGCACGCGAGCTGGGTTCAGAACGTCGTGAGACAGTTCGGTCTCTATCTATTGTGGGCGTAGGAAATTTGCGGAGGTCTGACACTAGTACGAGAGGACCGTGTTGGACGAACCTCCTGTGCGCCGGTTGTTCCGCCAGGGGCATTGCCGGGTAGCAGCGTTCGGTGTAGATAAGCGCTGAAAGCATCTAAGCGCGAAGCTGGCTCCAAGATTAGATTTCCATTGAGGGTCGTTGTAGACTACGACGTTGATAGGCTGCAGGTGTATAATGGTGACATAAAGCCGAGCAGTACTAATTGCCCGAATGCTTTTTCTGCATATAGATGCAAGAGTATCATCTATCTTCGATACAATATGTCAAGCCTATAGGTTTTGTTAGGGTAGATGTTGTTTGTGTGGATGATTTTTGTGAATACCCGATATAAGACACTACAAAATAATTAAGGTGGTTATAGCGCTGAGGTCCCACCCCTTCCCATTCCGAACAGGGTCGTTAAGCTCAGCATCGCCGATGGTACTGCGTGTAGTGGGAGAGTAGGTAACCGCCGATTTTCGGAGCCTCGAAGAATATTCTTCGAGGCTCTTTGTTTTTGTGGGGAGTGCTTCTTGTTTGAGGGGTTGTGGGTTGTTTGGGGTGTGGTGGTTGGTTGGTCGTTGGTAGGGAGGTGATAGGTAGTAATAGTGATTAAGCATACAACTATCAATTATCTATCATCTATCTATCTATCATCTATTGTCTATCAATTATCTACCATCTATCAATTATTTACCATTGAGCGTACTATGTTCTATTATATTTTCATGTGGCATTTGTGTAGTTGCAAAATATGTAGTACATTTGTCGGCGTAATGGTGTTTATACCTATGAGAGCAGTAGAAGCATATACTATAGTTGGTGGGCAGATGGTGTTTGTTCGTATGCTGTATGTATTATGTTTCTTTCTTTCTTTCTTTCTTTCTCTTCTCTCTCTACCGATAAAGGGATAGCGGACATTTGTAGTCGGGTAAATAGGGTGCTATTTGCCCTGTTTTGTTGTGTGCTACACCGCTCTTTTACCATAAAAACAACCAACAAACATGAATGCCTATGAAAAGAATCGTTCTAATTTTATGTAGCCTAATGGCTATGATGATGACTACACACGCACAGGAGGCAGAGAAAGACGCCGTCTATGCGTGGGTGAACGGCACAAGCAAGTGTTATCGTCTGACGGATATGCCGTCACTGAGTTACGATAATGGTGCTGCCGTGCTGACTATACGCGGGGTAGAGCAGTTGCGTGTGCCTGCAGAGAATATCAGCCAACTGACTGTTGTCTATGGCGTGTACAAAGAAGACCCCACTTCTATTGACCCTGCTGAGAGCGGAGAGAATAGCATAGTGCGTCAAGTGGGTAAGTATATTGTTGGCGGGCAACTGATTATCGTGGTCGATGGTGTGTGGTATGATGTGCATGGCAGACGGATAGAGGCAACACAGTCTATTCGTTCGAATAAGTAAAATAACAACTAATTAACAAAAATGTATATGAAAAAAGTATTCTTCTTGTTGGCAGTAGTACTGGGTAGTATGCTGCTGAATGCACAAACCAATCAGATGGTTTGGAATAATGGTCGCGTGCAGTATGCGCAACCTATAACGAATGTCGATAGTCTAACCTTTCATATTGGTAGTGTTACTGATATGGATACGATGTGTCTGCTGTTACCGCGTTCTATGAGAGAAATCGTTTATGTAGACAGAGTGATACGAGATACCGTCTATGTTCATGACACCTCGTATGTATATGTTACATATTGTCCCGACGACCATGTTCTTGCGGGTGCATTTACCGTATCTGCAGAAGGTAAACAAGTGTGCTTTACAAAGGGTAATCTACAATGTTCGGGTGTGCAGAGTGGTACCTACTCTTGGTCATTTTCCGAACATCAGTATGATATGTTAGGAGACGCCAATATCAGTGGTTCTGCTCTTGCCGATAAGATAGACCTCTTTGGTTGGAGTGGTGATAACACGACTGCCCAATGGGGTATCAGTATATCTTCAGACAACTCCAACTATCAGGGTGACTTTGTAGATTGGGGACAGAATAGTATCAGTTCTGCTGCACCAAATACCTATCGCACACTTACATATGATGAGTGGTATTACTTGATAAATACTCGTACCAATGCCGGTGCTTTGCGAGGTGTTGCTCGTATCAATCTTAGTGATGACGGCACAGTGTATGCGAATGGTGTTATTTTACTACCTGACACTTGGACTTGTCCTGCGGGCATAATCTTCAAGAGTGGCTTTTCAAGTGATCAGACTATACAAGCGTACGCCGATTACCAGACTTTTACACTTTTGCAGTGGGAACAGTTAGAGGAAGCAGGTGCGGTCTTTTTGCCTGCTACAGGTAATCGTGAAGGGAAAGTGATTAAATATATGCAGCAGTCCGGTTACTGTCAGTCCGGTACAATACACAGTCCTAACTACTCGTACCAATTGTATTTCGATGCAAAGAGCATGTACACAAGTATCTCAAATAGGTACGAGGGGATACCTGTCCGTTTAGTGAAGGATATGTAGGTTGTGAGTATGTTCTTCGTTTCTTTTGGGTTGAGAGTATCGAGTTGAGGGTTGATGGTTGTTGTTTGGTTGAGGAGTTGAGGAGTTTAGAAGTTTAGGCGTAGTTTAATCGGTTGAAAGGGTTATTTGGGTTGAACGGGAACATATAGTTTGCTCTTTGATGTGGAGTTAGAAGCCCTTCCACGCTATGGCTCTACAGTGGGCATGAACGCTGCGTCGTTGAATGTTCTTTGTTAGTGGGGATTATGGAGGTTGGAGGGTAACACATTGTTTAGTCTTCGAAAGAGAGTTGAGAGCCATAGCACGCTATGGCTCTACAGCGGGCATGATGGCTACGCCGTTGAGTGTTGTGCATTCGTGGGGATTATGGAGGTGGGAGGGTAACATATTGTTTGTTCTTTGAAGTAGAGTTGAGAGCCATAGCACGCTATGGCTCTACAGCGAGCATGAACGCTGCGTCGTTGAAGGTTTTGCATTAGTGGGGAGTATAAAGGTTTAACGGTAACATATTGTTCTGTCTGCGAAGTAGA
>CAVEFV010000135.1:0-3741 GCA_963615025.1 Firmicutes bacterium CAG:95
ATAGGCGTTTATCAGCGCTTGTTTTGACCTTTTGAAATCCGGAAAATTTCACCACTCAAGACGAGATGCAATAAATGCGCGTGGATATGTAGAATCTGTTGTGTGTTACCTACACAAGATTACATATTCGGCGTGGGCATTATTGTGTATTCTTGTGGTAGGGTCTTTCCGGAACCTCAAAAGGGAGAATAGGCAAAGGTATGATTCCACGCTTTTTTGTGTTTATAGGTTATGTTTGGAATCGACTTACCGCAAAGTGCCTTCTGTAGGCAATTTTATGAATCAAACAACCTATTTTCGCCCTCGTTGGACATGCGGGCGATATCATGTAGAAAAACATGTCGCGATAATGTATAACCTTTTGGCGGGTTATAGCTTCTTCTTTGAAAATTACTCAGCAGATGTCATTGGTGCTATCTTATCTATTCCTCGTGATGGCGAATTGTCCGTAGCAATGATTGCACAGCAGACTGGCATTGCAGAGGAGTCCATTCGTTCTTTCTGTGAAACGCTGTGTCAACAAGGATTACTAACAACATCTAAACCTACTGATTTGGATGTTCAGCATTATAGAGAGCAACTGTATCAGTTTCATGAACAGCAACCTTCGTATGTAGATCGTTCAACCAAAGAGAAACTGCCCATGGAGACTACCAATGCAGAACAACTCTATTTCGATGCGGTAGATGATGGTCAGACGGTATGCTCTGTGTTGATTGAATTGACCTATCGTTGTAGTGAGATGTGTATTCATTGTTACAATCCGGGTGCTACGCGAAACAATGAAGAGAAGAGCCACCGTGCTGAACAACAAGAACTATCGCTTGATGATTACAAGCGTATTATCAATGAGTGGTATGATTTGGGTCTTGTTAAGGTGTGTCTCAGTGGTGGAGACCCGTTCTCGAAGGAGTTTACTTGGGAACTGATAGACTATCTTTACCAAAAAGGTATAGCATTCGATATATTTACCAATGGGCAGCGCATCGTGAATGATGTGCAACGCTTGGCGGACTATTTCCCCAGATTGATAGGTGTGAGCATTTATAGCGGTGTGGCAGAAGACCATGATGCCATCACCCGAATACCCGGCTCTTGGCAGTGCTCTATTTTTGTGGTAGAGCGATTGGCACAACTTGCCGTACCGATGAATCTTAAATGTTGTGTCATGCAACCTAATCTCCACTCCTATTATATGGTTGCCGATTTGGCACGGAAGTATCATGCATATCCGCAATTCGAGATTACTATCTCCGAAAGCAACGAGGGTGACCTCTGTGCGAAACATTTACGCTTGACGGAGGAACAATTGCAGGTGGTACTTCGAGATAACAATCTTGCACTATATGTTGGTAAAGAGGCTCCAAACTATGGTGAAACACAACGGGACAAATCGCAATGTACTTGTGGCGCAGGTAAAACATGTTTCTGCTTGTCGCCTAATGGGGATTTGAGAGCCTGCACTGCGTTTACGCAGGTGTATGGTTCGGTTCGGGAGACTTCCACTATAGATATATTGCGTAATAGTCCGACCCGCAAAGAATGGTTGGGCGCTGTGTATGGAGACTACACCGAATGTGGCAAATACGATTATTGCGGTTATTGTAACTTGTGTGCAGGTATTAACTATACCGAACATGGAGATTTCCGCAAACCGGCAGAGACCAACTGCCATATTGCCAAAGCGCGTTGCCGTTTGGCACAGACTCTAAGGGAACATGATGTCCCAATGACAAAAGAGCAATTTGTAAGTGCGTTGCAAGCATTGCCGAAGGCCAAGGTGATGCTTCAGCGTGAGTATCATACAAAGGGATAAATGGTATCTCCCACAGTATACCTATAATCATCTAATTCGTTTTTATTATGAAAGCAGAATTGAATATCAGCGCAATGTCCAACATTGTTTGTATGAGTGGCTGTACATCATGGTCAGAAAACCTCTGCGGCGTAATGTATCGTCAAGGGTAAATTATTTTATGGAAAGGAGCTAATTAGTTTTGGCACCTTTCCTGTTTTAATTCCAAAATAGAATTCACACTTTATAGATCATGCTAATAATAACTGAAGTAAAAGATTTAGAGTACGCAGGATTGGTACTCAAAGACTATCTGAATAATAGTAATAATGAAGGAGTTAAGTATAATGATGTCGTTTATCACGACTATGAACAACTAAAGATTGCTATTTTCGGTGGAAAATAACTCTTTGAATTACTCATTAATTACCTTCGAAAAACATAATAATATTAGAAAAAATGGGAAAATACAGAAATATTATTCAAAGTTGGTACGAAGAAAATAATCATCATCCACAAGATGACGAGCGTTTCTATGAAATTGTATTAGAGAGTAAAGACGAGAAAATAAGTTTAGATATTTTTGAAGCAGTTATAGGTAATAATGAGAATGCGGTAAATGTTTACAAGCGCTATGAAGACCTTCGTAACTTCTTGTCCTTTATACATAAGAAATAATGAGGTTTGAAATTCACCCATCTACAAGACAATGTGCTATAAAACTGTTACATTGCTCTTGTAGGTGGGATGAATACATAGTTGAGATCTTTAAATATTTGGTTTTTATGAACAAACATATTGTTTCTACATTCCTCTATCATATTATCGCCTCCAATGGAACAGTTCGTCCTTATCCGTATATTGTTGACACACAAGGTAAAGGGACAGCTCGTTGCATTGGAGCAAGGCATGGGCGCAGTTTCGTAGTAGGTAGACAGGCGGATGGGCGTTATATTGTTAGCAAAGGGAATGGTCTGTCCTATTCGGAACATCCGTTCCTTTACACGCCGGAGATGCCAACGGATGTATGGGGATTGTTGTTGAGAGAGGATGCGCTGCGTGATTTCTATTGTGGACAAGATGTGCAGGCATTGGGTATCAAAACGAATCAGATGGAGTGTGTGCTGGAGTTGGATTACCCTATCTATATTCCGCAGACAGACAAGCACCTAAAGCCTGTACTCTTGCAGTATTCGGTGGAGTGTCCGTATCGCATTGCGGATGCGTGCTTTATGTCACGAAAGCGTATATGGGATGAGGTACAGAAGTGGGAGCGTTTGAACGAGAAGGGCTATGAGAAAGACTATCAAATTGCGGCAGAGGTACTGATACGCAACCTGCATAGTATGCATACTCATGGTGTTTTGCACAATGCTCTTACCAACGAAAACCTGACTTGGGCGTTGGAGTTGTTGGACTTTGAAATATGTCATACACCGCAGCACCCATACAAGAAAGAGGATTATGTGCGGCATGTACCTACGCTGTTTGATAGGGAGATAATAGATATATACAAGATTATCAACTATATCGCCGGTGTACTGCGAGAACCTGTCGATTGTCATTTTGTGGATACTCTCTTTGAGGAGTACGGTTTCGATCTTAGTCGTTTGGCGGTGAAATAGGAATTCACAAACGAAATATAAACTATTAAAACTTAAACTATTATGTCAAAAACATCTGTTCATTGTAGTTGGAAAATTTGTGCTACTTGTACACACTGGACGGGGCGTATAGTATCCGACCCATTCTGCACATTTGTAGAGTATGATAACGAAGAACGTTCACGCTGTGCGGGCGGAGTATATAATATGTCTGAAAAGTATGGGTATGAGACTTGCTCTACTTGGACGCGCCGATTCGGACGATAGACTTTTTTCTTGGAATTTATGGGCTAATAGACATTTCTTGTACCTAAAATTGCTGTAACGGAATGATTTTCATAT
>CAVEFV010000136.1:0-3639 GCA_963615025.1 Firmicutes bacterium CAG:95
AGTGCTTTTATTTGTATGATACTACATATTATATTCACAATCAATATGTTATGTATTGATTAGTTATGATTTAGTAAAACAATAATGAAACAACTGCGGTTTTTGAGTGAAAAATGTTATACATCTATTCCTATCTTTTTTGCAAAGGTATTGCAAAAAAACATTCCGCGCAAATGTATTTCGTAGAAATGTTGTAAAATGAAACAGCCATTAGATATTATATATAGGAAAATGTAACCTAATTTTGCAATAGTAGTATTGAACAAAGATAAATAACCTTTCTATGTCAAAGACACAGAACATAATCAACAAAGGCGTTCATTGCAAGATACGGGTGTACGGCAGCGGGCTTGTTGCAGGCACGAACTACACCGCCGTGTTGTACTATTCGCCGAGCAAAGAAGAAGGTCGTGCAGATGTTACGCAGACAGCCGCCACCGAGCAGCAGGAGATAGACGGCGTAACGACGAGCGTTGTGGCTTGCGTGTTCGACTTCACGCCGGAGCAGACCGCACAACTGATGAAAGGCAAAGTGATATTCGAGGTGTACGACACGGAGAACAGAGAGCAGATGATGTACGACGAGAACTATGCGACCGTGCGTTCGACCTCTTTGCAGAACTAATGTATGGCAGATGTATTGGCTGACATAGAGCAATTCGATGTGGAGATAGGTGCAGCCGAACCTCTTGCGTTCACTGCTGACACGGACAACACCCTGCAACTCACGGCAGACGACTACAAGGTGATAGGGGTGTGGGGTACGATAGGTGGTAACATTGAGAACCAGACCGACCTGATGTTGAAGTTTGCGGAGATAGCGGAGGGGCAGGCAGAGGCGATACCAATAGATTACATTAACAATTTAGAATAATTATACTCAAACAAATCGATTATGGCAGAAGTAAAAAAGTTTCTCGACCAAGCGGGTGTTGACGCGTTTTGGGCGAAAGTGAAAGCGCAGGCGGCAGCAGCGCAGGCGGCAGCCGAAGCAAAGGCTACAGAGGTAGCGGATGACCTTGCAGCGAACTACTACAACAAGACGAGTGTTGATAGTAAAATTAGCGAGGTGAACAGTAAAATCACCGCATTGGGCAGTGTATTGAATTTCAAAGGCACGGTAGCGACCACCGCTGCTTTGCCTGCTACGGACAACAAGACGGGTGATGTGTATCATGTCACGGAGAAGTCTGCGGAGTATGTATGGGACGGCACGCAATGGGAGGAGTTGGGCTCGACCATTGACCTGTCGGGTTATCTGACGAAGACGGACGCAGCGAACACCTATGTCAAGTCATCCGACCTGAACAGCAAGATTGATGCCCGTGTACCTCTGACGGGTGTGCAGTTCAACGGCACGGACTTGACCATCACGAACAAGAAAGTGAATGTGCAAGCCGCCACCACCGCACAGGGTGCGAAAGCCGACACGGCATTGCAGCCTGACGATATTGTCGCTATTCCAACGACCTATATCAACGCATTGTCGTAAGCATTAGGGTGCAGGTGATTGGGTTCGCCTGCACTCACAAAAGAAAACAACTATGGCAAAATCATTTCTCGACACGACAGGTCTTGACGCTCTGTGGCTGAAACTCAAAACGGCTATCAGCGCGTTGGTCGTTGAGGTCAGCGGCAAGGTCAGCAAGGACGGCGACACGATGAGCGGCGACCTTGATATGGGTACAAACTGTATTACAAATTGCAACGAGATTGGTGCAGCGAGCGGGAATGAATTGATGGTAAACAGTTATACCTGTTTTGATAACGGGGCAAGGTTCAATGGCAATAACCTCAATATGGAGGGTGGAGAGATTAATATGGGGGAAAGTGGTATAAGTAATTGTACCTTTATAGAGGGTGGTGGGGACAATGACACTGTGCGGTTTGATTCCAATATAGGCTTGGATGGTTACGGCTTCTATCAGGAGGCTGACGGTATTGCCGGTACTGCAAATCATTTGGTACAAGGGAACGGGCATTTTAGGGACATCGCCGATACCATAATGGAGGATGGCAGTGTGATTGTCGACAAGATACCAACGACTGATGTTGTTCATAATCATATACAGAAAATGCTCGACTATTCCAGAACACGGTCATTGACCTATTCCGAGTTAAAGACCTTGCGGGACAATGGACAACTCTTGTCGGGTCAGTGGTATCGTATTACCGACTTTGTAACAGTTGTGAGTTACACTTATGTTCAGTCGGCGGGCAATGCGTTCGATATTCTTGTTTTTGCTGTGGAAAGCAATAAACTATCGGAAACCGCTTTCGCTTGCAGGCATAGTGGCGACACCTATTTTGCGAACTCCAAGTTGGAGGCTTGGGAGTTGAGATATTGTCTTGATAATGATAGAACCCGTTTTATATGGGCGAACGCCTCGACAGGCAAAGGTGTAATCTATTATATGAAAGACGAGTTCAACAACAGCGCACCTTATGACTTTAAGAATATAAAGTTCAGAGCAAAGTTCATCAATGCCTCTGCTGTTACCCCAAGCAATGTATATACTGATTCCAACAGAAGCAGAACAGCAGCAATCTCAAGTATCCTATCGTATAGTAGCAACTATCTGTTTACATTCTCCACTTCCAGCGGAACGGATGCAACCCTTATCTCGTCAGTGCGAGGCAACACAATACTTCCCTACAAAGTAAGTGGTGTGCAGTATCTGAATTGCATTGTGCTACGGGCAGGCAACTCTACCCAATCTATCTACAATATGAGGTTCGGGAACGATTGTCGGAATATAAGCATAGATGTGAGCAATTATATGTACAACTCCACATTTGAATTTGCTTACAATGTGTATATTACTGCCACCTATATACGACACTTTGAGTTTGGAATAGAGGTGAATGATGTTGCGATTTATTCACTAAACTTGGTTGAAAATCTTTTCATTGGCAATAGAGTTGACCATCTCATAGTAGCAGGTAACTCGCATTTCCGCAACCTATATTTTGCAGGTTGTAATGCTCGGATATGTCTATATGGCTGCAGTGCGCAGTCCAATCATTTCGGTACGAATATTACGGATTTCCATTGGATAGAACAGGCTACATTCCCTCAAAACTACGGAACACCGACATTCACAGATACTCCAAGTGTTGATATGTGTGCCGGATACTTTTTGTACAACGATATATACATCAATACATACTATGTAAACATTGGTATTCCGTTTTTTATGAACAATGTTTTTATCGGAGCAGTATCTTATGCCATTTTCAATAAACTATCTACTGCCACCTATTCGTTCAATACTCCTACGCACTATTTGAACATTGCGGGAGGAGCGTATGGGACAAAGACAGGCGGAGGGATTTTCACACCCCCGAATAATTCCGCCTCTACAGTATTTATTCGTAAATCGGGTACAACTACTATTGAAGTATAATATAGAAAATTATGAAACATTACAATAACACATATATAGCGGATGACGGGCAATTCTTTGTACGCAAAGAGGACGGATTGATAATGGGAAAGACCCTTATTCTTGGAATTGAAGACACGATTTCCAATTACATTGAACGCCCTTATACAGACGAAGAGTATATAACACTATACGGAGCAGAATGACGGACAACGGCGGACTATACAGAGCATTGATGGCGATACTGGGCTTT
>CAVEFV010000137.1:0-3618 GCA_963615025.1 Firmicutes bacterium CAG:95
ATGTGGTGTCGGTGGCAGAGTAGGTGCATTGCAGGTTGCCTTGCGAGAAAGCGAC
This sequence comes from Firmicutes bacterium CAG:95, assembly GCA_963615025.1. GTDB lineage: Bacteria > Bacteroidota > Bacteroidia > Bacteroidales > Paludibacteraceae > Colicola. The sequence continues at coordinate 56 of CAVEFV010000137.1, forward strand.
TTGTTTGTCTGCTGATACCGAAAAGGCAGCGGGGCGGAAAGCAGAGGCGGGTTTCTCGAACCCGGCAGTAACTGTCACCCCGCCTTTGGGCATGGTGAATTTGTATTGGTTGGTTGTGCCTTCGACAGCGGTGGTCTGTATCACTGTCGTGCCTTGCATGACGGTGATTGTTTTCGGGACATAGTAGGTGTCGGAGGTAACGGTCAGTATTACCTCATCGCCTGCGACTGCCTCGTTCTTGTCGGCAGTGACAGTACCGTGTTCGGGTTGGGTAAGTGTGATGGTATATAGGACATAGTCTTGCACAAGACGGACTGTCCGCCCGAAGTAGCGGAGTTCAACATCACTCGCATCCGCTCCATTCGAAAGGAAGGTAAGGCAGTACGCTGAGGTATTGTCTGCCGCCGTAGCAGACCTATAGACGCTCATATACTGCATAATATATATCTGCGTCCCATAGCGTCCCCCCGAAGCGGGCAGGAATACTGCACCTGCGGCTTCTAACTGCTGCCACTGGGCGAAGGTAAAGGTCTGGTGAGTGGCGTAGGCGTCTATGCTACTTTCACTTGCGAATCCGCTCTTGAAGGTTACTCCCGCAGGTAGAGCCCAACTGTCGGGAAGGAGGACAAGACCGTTGGCATACAGTGTGCCATCACTGTTAAGGTTGATACGGGCAACACCTTTCAGGTCGCCAGCATTGGCACGCGTATTGAAGAGATAGTCCCATTCGTCTTTCGTGAGTGTGCGGTAGGTAGTGCCGTCGCCGATGTTCGTTCCCCAGTCCACAAAGTCGCCGGAGAAGTCAGACTCACTTTTAGAGACACTGATACCCCACTTTGCCGAACCTGTGCTTCCACTCCAACCGAAGAGGTCTATCTTGTCGGCGAGGTTACTGCCGCTGACATTGGCTTCGCCGAGCATCTCTGTTTGGTACTCGGCGAACGACCAAGTGTAGTTGCCTGTGGTAACACCCGTGCATTGCAGGTTGCCTTGCGAGAAGAGCACCTGTTTGCCAGCGGCAATAGAGAACTTGGCAGGCGTAAAGGCAGAGGCGAGTTTCTCGAACACGGCAGTAACTGTTACCTCACCTGCAGGCATGGTGAATGTGTATTGGTTGGTTGTGCCTTCGACGGCGGTAGTCGTTACAGGCGTTTCGCCTTGCATAACTATGATTATCTTCGGGACATAGTAGGCGTCGTTGGACGAGAGGGTCAGCGTAACCTTTTCGCCTGCGGTTGCCTCTGTCTTATCGGCAGTGATCGTACCGTGATCGGGCGTGGTCAGCGCAATGGTGTATTTAACATCTTTGACAAGACGGACTGCATACCCTTTATAGCGATGGGTTTCGAAGTTCGCCTCCGCTTCAGCCGATAGGGAGTACATACAGTACGCCAAGTCATAGTGATTTGATACCGTAGCAGACCGGTAACCGCTTCTGTACTGTACATCATTCACTCCCGCCCCGCTGCGGCATCCCGCAGCAGGCAGGAATACTGCCCCTGCGGCTTCCAATTGTTGCCACTGGGCAAGTGTAAATGTCTGATAGTCGGCATACGCTTGAACGCTGTTAGCACTTGAGAAACCGCTCTTGAATGTTATCCCCTCCGGGCAAATCCAACTATCAGGCAGTAAGATAAGACCATTCGCATACTGTGTGCCATCGGTATTAAGGTTGATACGGGCTATGCCTTTCAGGTCGCCTGCATTGGCGCGCGCATTGAAGAGATAGTTCCATTCATCTTTCGTGGGTGTGCGGTAGGTGTCCGGGGCATTCGTTCCGATAGTGTTCCGTCCCCAGTCCCAAAAAATGACGCTCTGGTAGCTATATTGGGATATTGAGGTACTGATACCCCACGGAGCCCAATATGAGTTGCTTCCTAAACAACTCCAACCGAAGAGGTCTATCGTGTCGGCAAGGTTACTGCCGCTGACATTGGCAGTACCAATCATATCATATTGGTTCTCGGCGAAAGACCATACATAGTTATCGTTGCCCGTCTTTACACCGGAGCATTGCAGGTTGCCTTGCGAGAAGAACACCTGTTTGCCATTCGCAGCAACCGTGAACTTGGCAGGCGTGAAGGCTGAAGCGTGTTTCTCGAACACGGCAGTAACTGTTACCTCACCTGCAGGCATGGTGAATGTGTATTGGATGTTTACTCCTTCGACGGCGGTGGTTGTTACAGGTGTTTCGCCTTGCATGACAGTGACAGATGTCAAAGTATAGTATGTAGCAGGAGTAAGGGTGAGTGTAACCCTCTCGCCTTTGGCTGCCTTTGTCTTATCGGCAGCGATCGTACCGTGTTCGGGTTGGGTAAGTGTGATGGTATATGGAGCATTGGCTAACACAAGACGGACTGCGAGCCCGTAGTAGAGATAGCAGTAACTGAAGGACCCAAGCTCTCTATACGAGTGGAAGGACATGTCGAACGCGTAGTTCGAGTTGCTCGCCGTAGCAGACCAATAGCAGCCTTGGTACTGCACATAGTACAACTCCGACCCGAAGCGGAACCCCGTAGCAGGCAGGAAGACTGCCCCTGCGGCTTCCAATTGTTGCCACTGGGCAAGTGTAAATGTCTGATAGTCGGCATACGCTTGAACGCTGTTAGCACTTGAGAAACCGCTCTTGAATGTTATCCCCTCCGGGCAAATCCAACTATCAGGCAGTAAGATAAGACCATTCGCATACTGTGTGCCATCGGTATTAAGGTTGATACGGGCTATGCCTTTCAGGTTGCCTGCATTGGCGCGCGTATTGATGAGATAGTTCCATTCGTCTTTCGTGAGGGTGCGGTAGGTGTTCGGGGCATTCGTTCCGATGGTGTTCTGTCCCCAATCCACAAAGTCGCCGGAGAAATCAGACTCACTTTCAGAGACACTGATACCCCACTTCGCAGAACCCGTGCTTCCACTCCAGCCGAAGAGGTCTATCTTGTCGGCGAGGGAAGAACCGCTGACATTGGCTTCGCCAAGCATATCATATTGGTTTTCGGCGAACGACCATGTAGTATCCGTAGCAGAGAGCGTGCATTGCAGGTTGCCCTGTGAGAAATAGACTTGTTTTCCGTTGGCGGAAACCGTGAATAGAGCGGGTGTGAATGCTGCATGGAGTGCAGTGGAGGTAAAGAGTGCCACTGACAATAAGAAGAGTAGTTTTTTCATAAACGGATTATTTATCGGATTTATACTTGTTTTTACTGTTTTATTGTTTTCTTGTTTTATTGGCGATAGGTTGGATATGTGTAACCTATAAGGAAAAATAAGGGCTGTCTAACACATTTTGTTAAACAGTCCAGAGGGGAGTTACCTATAAAACGATACCACAATGGGATACCCTTTGATAGGGAGAGCGTGGTGTGTGGAGATGGGGCGGCGGGCAGTGTGCTGATAGTTGTTATCTGCCAAATAGAAACAATATGTGATTCTGCTGCCCTCATCGGAATACCCCAATTACGGCGACAAATGTAGTGCATTTTTTTGAAGTATGCAAATAGGGAGGGATTTTTTAGTTGAGTGTTTAGAGTTGAGCGTTGAGGGCAGTTTTTTAGTTGATGAGTTTAGGA
>CAVEFV010000138.1:0-3564 GCA_963615025.1 Firmicutes bacterium CAG:95
TCAGACAGTACCTCCGCTTTTCGCAGTACTCGCTCGATTTTTGACGCACCGACACAAGGCCGAAGGTGGGGACTGTTTCTTTTAGGTTGAGTGTTTAGAGTTTAGAGTTGAGCGTTGAGAGCAGTTGTTTGGTTGATGAGTTTAGGAGTTAGTTGGGTTTAACGGGAACACATTGTTTGGTCTGCGAAAGGGAGTTGAGAGCCATAGCACGCTATGGCTCTACAGCCACTATACAATTAGGAATTAGGAATTATTTTCTTGTGGGGGTGGTTAATATGGTGTGCCCAGTATCGTGTAGGTGGTGTCGCCTTTGCGGATGAGTACTTGGCCGTTCTGCAGGAACTTGATGGCAGCGGGTGCGGGCAACGGCACATCCAGTACGCCGGTATCGGCGGGCAGGTACGAGAAACGGAGCGTCGAACCGAAATAGGAGGTGCATTCGCCTTGTAGAATCGGAAGTCCGTTTGTATCGTACTCCAAGGATATGGTTCCGCTGACGATATACCAGACCTTATGTACCCCGCCTTTTTGGTCTGCTATGGCTATATAGCACGGAATGAGCACATTGCCGTAGCGTCCCAATGACGCCGAGAAAGTAAGGTCGTTCTCCGTGTCATTCACGGGATAGTGCCCCGCAGGCACTTCGGTGGTGCTGGTGAACAGCCCCAATTGCGCCACATAGGACAGACTCTGCGCATTGCTTTCGCGTTGCCGCAGAAGGATGTCCACAATGCCGTCTTTGGGAACGGAAGCGTCGTTCCACACGAGAGAATCAAAGGTAATGGTGATTTGCTCCGCTTGGCGGGACTCGTCGGTGTAGGGTTTGTCTTTCGTGTCCTCGTCCGGCATCGGGTAGTTGATGATATGCGGTTGCAGAGTGAGCGTGAACGAGTAGCGGCTGCCGACGGTGTCGGTGAGGAGCATGGAAAAAGTCCAACGGACATGGTCGTCGGTCGAGAGCGTCAGTTGCACCGTATCCAAGGCGTAGGGCGTTCCGCCGAAGAACCAAGTATTGTAGTCCTCTTGATTTTGGAAGAGCAGGACACCCGACAGTTGTTTGGCGTGCAGGGTGTAGGTACCTGCGGTCAGTTCCATAGGCTTGGGCAGCAGCACATTGGTCAGTACCTGCGGGAAGCCGTCATCTTTGCCCGAGAAACTGAAGGTGTAGGGATAGCGGTGGTTGACGGTATCGGCTTGCTCGCGCAGGTAGGTGATGGAGACCGTGTCCATAGCCAACGCCACTATCTCCTTTCGGGGCGGTTCCTCGTCGGGTACATAGAGCATGTTGTAACTCTTGGCGTGTACATGGATGGTGGAGCCGTTCTTGGAGCGGCACTCGCCCGTGATGAAGAGGGTGTCGGTCTTTTGGTTGTAACGGACGGTCAGTTCTCCGCTCGTCAGGTAGTAGGGGGTGTAGGCTCCCCATGTCTCCTCGTGGCGTATCGCCACATAGCAGGGGTCGTCGTGCTGCACCTCCAAGTAGCCGCGCGAGGCGGTGAGTGTGCCCGGATTGCCGGTGCTGTCGATGGTGTAGGTTCCGGCAGGCAGTGCCGGCACATCGGACAGCAGGTTGAGGTCAATCCAATGGTAGGTCTCGTCCGCTATGGCGTTGAGGGTGATATTCACGATTCCGTTGTCGCGTTGGCGCAGTGCCACCACATCGGCATAGAAATGAATGGTCGTGTCCTTAGCGGGCTCAAAGCGATAGGGGTCTTGGGTTACGGGGTCGGCGGTATCCTTTTCGGTGTAGGGGAATGCGAACTCGGGAATGGAATAGGTGTATTTAATCCCTTGTTTGGAGAAGGCATCGATGGTGCCGCTCAGCACGCAGGTGTCGTTGTTTTGGCGAAAGACCGAGAGGGTAATATCCGAACTCTCCTCGCAGTAGTACATGGTGTTCTGTGTATTGCCCTGATAGCGCACTTTGCACACATAACTGTTCACATAGGCAATGGTCTTGTCGGCGGCCGAGAAAGTGCCGATGAGGGACTTTGTGGCGGGATAGAGATCGAAAGCCACCTCGTATTCGGACTGGTTGACAAAGCCCTCCACGACAACGAAGTAGTTGTTCTTGTCCACACTCAGGTCGGAAACCTTTACCGCGGTGGGGGTAAGATTGATGACAGCAAACATACTTGCTGTCATCAACATACCGCATAAAGCAGTTACTATCCTCTTCATATCGTCCTTTTATTGTTGCACGCCGAGGATGTTCACAACGGCATCGCCTTTTTGGATAAGGATCTGTCCGTCGCGCACAAACTTGCGGCATCGTGTGTTGTTTGCTTCGGTTGTCAAGACGGATGTAGAGGGGTTCTCGTAGGTAAAGTCGTAGGGAGTGAGGATATAGGTAAACCCGTTCTCGCAGATGAGATTGGCGGACAATGTGTAAGTTCCTGCGGTTTTCGGGGTGATGGTAACCGTAGTTCCTGTTGCCTTGATGTAGGATGTGGTTGTCGCACGGGTAACCGAAGTCCAAGAGGAGAGGTTGTTCGCATCGACAGAGAACTCACCGTTGATATTCTCACTCTCCAAATAGATGGTTGCGGTGTAGGCGGTGTTCTTTGCGTCGGTACCTTCCACATCGAGTGTAAACCCTGTGGATGTGGCCGTTACTTCTACGCTTGATGGAGTGATTTCGACGGTCTTATCGGCGGGGTTATATTCGAATTCAAAGGGTGTTTGACCGATATCCTTCGTGCCTATTTCCGCGGCGTTATAGCAGTAGTTGTAGGCATAAATGTTCGATTTACCGGAGTTCTGCACATGCAGCACACCCTTACCAATACTGTAATGCGTATCGTCGATTTTGGTAATGGTAAAGGTTGAGGTACTATCCGCATTGAGCGTACGCTTGTACGAATTGTAGTAAACGGTGGTCGTTCCAAACAACGAACTACAGATGGTGTAATCTTCCGTTGAGTAAGTCCCTTCTAACTTGTGCGTTGCGGGATTTAAGTACAAATCTACCGTCGAGGCATAGGTGGTAGTCTTGCTGTATTCCGCTGTGTTTTTGCAGGTCTGCGTAATCTGCACAAGGTACACAAAACTCGTGTCCGTACCATACACATACTTGCTGCTTTCGTCGGTAACGGTTACAGCGGTTACCCCACATAAGTAGTTGTAGGAAACTGCCTTTACTATGCCAGCAAACGCCAACATGAAACATAGGATGAAGGAAATCTTTTTCATGGTATTTTCTCCTTATTGTTTAATGGTTAGTATTATGTTAATGTTTAATCTTTGTATTTATTGCATCCGAGTGCATTGCGGCTGGGAGGAAACGGTTGTTGTTCTTCTACCACTTTGCAAAGGTATTGCTTTTGACTGATGTGTGCAAATGTTTGGAAGTATTTTGATTGTCGGGTTATCGGAGTGGGGAGGTTAGCAGGGAGGGATGATGTATAATTGGAGGATAGAGAGGGTCGGTTGGAAGTATCTTTGCCATTGCTTCAAGGTATAGAGAAAGTATATTTATGCTTCGGTTATGTTTCGGTTATGCTTCGGTAATGCTTCGGTAATAGTTCATAGTTGAGACGGCGAAGGCACGGGGATTTTTCGAAT
>CAVEFV010000139.1:0-3554 GCA_963615025.1 Firmicutes bacterium CAG:95
CTGTGAATAAGTTGTGATGAATAGAGTTGCAAATAAATTGTAATTTTGTAATCCTGTAATCTGGCGTGGTTAAGTCGTTGATAGATAGATAGATTGTTATTGGATTGCAAAATGGGGCTTGAATTTGTAATCGGAATTGTAATCGGGGAAAAGTTTGTATAATGTATGGATGTATTATGTATAAATGTATGGGTGTATGATGTATGGCTTGAGTCTGTTGGATAACAAGAGAAATCCCTCACTATACCAACCATTGACGCTCCCATTGCGCCCATTGGTATAATGAGAGATTAAAAGTTTTGAATGGATATTCTATAGGTCGTCCATATAGGTTTTGTGCTGTTTATCTTGATAATAGGTTATAGTAACATAGTATCTAATTTCTCCTCCACGACTTAGACCACGTTCGAAAGTTACCACAATAGGTTGTAACTTATTAGGGTCTTTGTCATCCCTACTACCATATATCGAAATTTCCATAATATCATCACTAAAATTAGATTTAGAAAAGCCATTGGTGTACTTTTCGTCGTACTTACTTTTTATGGATTCGTAACTCATACGGGCTTTTTCTCTATTGAATGAATAATCTTCGTAACTCTTTTGAGCATTTATCGAGACGAACTCATATATTCCTTTTTCTTTGTTATATTCAAAATAGAGGAAGAAGGAATCAAAATAAGATCCTCCAAAAGATACATCATGATACATTACTGAGTATGTATCTTTTTGAGATGGTGTTTTCCCGAAACGTCGATTAAAATGAGCGATTGCTTCGGAAGAAGAAACGCCAAAGTCACATCCTCCGACACTAGTTACCATGTTTATAGAGTCGGAGTATGATTTAAGGAATGCAGCATACATTTCAATAAAGAGCTGATAGCTATCCATTATTCCCAAAAAACGGCCTTTTCCGGTTGCCGTATAAATAACAGACAACTCATCATCTGTTCGAGCTTCAAAACTGCCAATAGTATCAAATCGATTAGCTATTGCCTCCAAAAGGAAGTTAGTAGTGTCTTTTTTTAAGCGTGAGTATTTATCGGTAAGAGAGTTGAATTTTCGTTCTCTTAATTGACAGTTTTCGTCGGTAAGACAAGTGTCAGCAAATAACAAATAAAGTAACTTATCATTAACAAAGCCAGCAACACCAAATTTCATAGGGATATTATCCACTATAGTATCCTTTGAAAAAATAAAAGCTGTGTCATTATTAGTAATACTAAATCCTGCATGCTCTAAAATAGAAACACATTCATTATGTTTTGTTTCTCCTATTTTTAGTCCAAAATAGTTGCGAGGTATCTTCGCAAAAACAGAGCAACTGAAAAAAATTGCAGTAAGAATGAGCAATGTCTTTTTCATAAGTATATAATTTAATTTCTGCAAAGATACATCTATTTTCTTATGTGAACAAATATTAATAAAAAGTTTGTTTTTATGTACTTTTGAGGCATGATTGTGGGGTTGAGAGGATTAGAGAGGGAATATTCAGCGAATTAAGACAACGCATCAGCGAGGATTTGTCCTCACTGATGCTCTTGGGGTTGGCCCTAAATTTTTCTTAGAACGGTTTGGCTAAAGGTGCTGCTTATTGTGTGTTTTCACGCCAATGCAGTACGAAGTACCAATCTTGGCTGTAGGTGTTGGCAAACGAGTACAAAGGATACAAACCGTTCCCCAATCGCGCTCCGCACAAAGTGGGAGCGCATTTCTGTGGTCTGAAAAAGAAAATGACCTCTATGGTCTTTTATTGCACAAAAAGTCAATGGACAACAAACTCTATTGCAAACCACAAATATACTCAATAGGCATACTAAAAAGTCATATTTTAACACAAAAACAAAGAATATCCTTGTTTATGTGAGATATTCTGACTACTTTTGCGGGCAAATTCGTAGGGACTATGACTATTCCGGCAATTCCAATGACCATTAATGTGCTATCCTCGTACCTAAATGGTTTTATGGCTCCTATGCAAAAGATACTTGACATGGAGCAGAAAGGCGAGTTGGTTCGATTGAAAAGAGGATTGTATATTACTGCCAATGGCAAACCCAATCTTTTCCTTGTGGCGAATCATCTATATGGTCCGTCGTATGTGTCGTGTGAGTCTGCTCTGCGATATTATGGGCTTATACCGGAACATGTAGAGAGTGTGATATCGGTAAGCACATTACGATCGAAGGAGTTTGAGAATGCGCTTGGGCATTTCTCCTATCGACATATTCCAATGGACTATTATCCACAGGATATCTGCATTCAAACCGAAAAGGATGTGAGTTTTCAAATAGCATCACCGGAGAAAGCGTTGGCCGATTTGGTGATACTTACCGCGGGCATACGGCTACGATACAAAAAAGAAATACTTGAATATTTAGAGCAAGACTTACGATTGGATATGGACGCCTTCTACAAGATGGATGCAGGCGTATTTGAACGCCTTGCTACAGTAAGCAAGAAAAGGAACGCTTTGTTGAATATCGCAAAAATTCTTCGGGATGACAATATATGAACAGATGTTGGCTCGTTACACTGGTGATGAGCGCAAAGCGCATCAAGAAGTGATGCAACAGATTGCACTGGCAGGATTATACCGTGCCGGATTTTTTGAACAAGCAGCGTTCTATGGCGGCACTTGTCTGCGTATCTTTCATGGTCTGCAACGCTTTTCAGAAGACATGGACTTTTCGCTATTGCAACCAAACGATGCTTTCCAATTTGAGTCTTATTTTCCGGTAGTGATCAATGAGTTTGAATTAGCCGGAAGAAAGGTGGAAATCACAAAGAAAGACAAGCGTAATTTTGGCAAAGTGGAGTCTGCTTTTTTGAAAGATACTACGGATGTATATGATTTATCGTTTCAAACAGAAAAGAGTTTGAAAATTAAGATCGAGGTGGATGTGAATCCACCATTGCGTTTCCATACCGAGCAGAAACTATTGATGCAACCCTACTCTTTTATGACGCGTTGTTTTACTTTGTCGGATCTGTTTGCAGGCAAGATGCACGCATTGGTTTTCCGCAATTGGAAGAATCGTGTCAAGGGTCGTGATTGGTATGACTTTGAGTGGTATGTGCGCAATGGGGTGCAACTCAGTTGGTCACACCTGCATGAGCGTATTCTGCAATTTAATGGTGAAGATATGACAAAGGAACAATTTATGTCACTACTATTGGAAAAGTTACAAACCACCAACATAGATCAAGTGAAAGCCGATGTGGAACCCTTTGTCATCAATCGTCACCAATTGGATATTTGGTCGAATGACTATTTTGTACAGGTTGCTCATTTGATGCAGATTGCAGAGGAATAGAACGATAGAATCGTAATGTAGTTTTTAGGACTATTATTCTCTTAGTAAGCGACTTGTTTGCTATCTAACGGATTTTTTGACCTATACGCCGATTTTTTTGTCCACATACGGAACAAACAAGAGCAGCCGAATGGGCTGCTCTTGTTCTTTTGTCCACATAGTGGAATTGTTAGGATGGTACCTTTTTTGCCTCGACTTGCACGGGTGGGAGAAATGGTGTACCTTTGCCCGCAAATT
>CAVEFV010000140.1:0-3506 GCA_963615025.1 Firmicutes bacterium CAG:95
GGTCGGCGTTCTTAATCTGGCGGCGCAGGTTGACAATGGCGTCCCCGCAGAGTTTGCGGAGTTCCTCACGCTGCGCAGCAGGTGAATATCTCTCTTCGTTAGTGGGGCGTGCCATAGTTAGTCTCTAAGTTCCTTTCGTTCGTTATATAATTTCTTAAAGCGTCTCTCTGCATTCTTTTCTACCGTTACGGTCGCATTATCGCTACGCAAGAACCATGTCAGCGGTGCAGTATGGACTGCCATATATCGTTTGTAGTCCTCGACAGCGTCACGATAGTCCTTGCGGTTGTTGATGACCTCATCTATTAGCAGTTGCTCGTATTGTGATTGCGGAATACTAAGTAACGCCTGCGAGATGCGCATAGACTGAACGGCTGCACTGAGGTCTTGCTCGCTATCAATGGTCGTTGCTACTCGAGCGATGATGTCTGCTGCGGTCATAGGGTCGAACCCTGCACAGGACTGCATAAGTACCGAAAGTGCTTGCGAGGCAAACTCCGCATACTTGTCGTTTTGCAAGTATTGCTCTGCTTTCTTTGCGTCTTGTGTGAACGGCAACTCAGGAGCGAACATATCTACAACATTTGCATGTCCGTCTAATGCACTCTCTACAATACCACCACCTATTAATCCGTCGAATGGACTGAAAAGCATACCTCCGGTTACAGCGTCCTTGGCAAGTTCTTTCTTTTTCTCATTGTCCTTTCCAAATAGATAGTAAGGAGCATTGCCAACCAAACGCCACAGTAAGTTCAATAGCGCACCGTATACAACGACCCCAATGGTTGCCGAGATGTTTGCCTTACGCCAATCTATCTCGGCTGCTCTGCGTGCCTGTTCTTCGGTAAGTCCATCTGCAATATATTGTTTAGCACGAGAAGCAGTCATTTTGTCTTTCTTGCCTCGGTTGTTCAATAAGGTGCGGACTGCATAGAAGAAATTGCGTGTGTATTGGAAGTTAGATGTGCGGAATACAGTCAAGGCTGCCGTAAATAGATTACGGTCTACTTGCACCGGTGCCATGAAAGCACCCTCGGATGACTGCTGAGAGGTATTGAAAGATACCTCTGCGTCCTGTCTTGCTCGTTTTGCAGCCTCAGCCTCTGTGTATCCTTTATTGATATAATCTGCATACTTGCTATCATATACTGCTCTTGCTCCTGTCGCGCAAGTGAGTACATCAAAGAATACATTGGCAGCCATGCCGTATTTACTACTCAATTCAAGTAGTCGCTTATTCCATTGCCAATCGGTGGAACGCTGCATAAGACGCATATCGCCCATATCACGCTTGCTTATACGCTTGTCGAAATTAGGCAGAGTGGTTCTTGCCCATTTCATTGTCTCGTGCGGTTTCATCCAGTTGTGTAGGTACGACTTGACGAATACGCCGTCAGTCATATAGGTAAGGAATGCGGGGAATGAGGCTAATTGTTTGAGAGCCGTGAATGTCCGGAAATTGATTTTCGCCGATGTAACGCCCTTTGCCATATTCAGAGTAAATTCCGAGAATGGGTCTGCCTTGGATTGGTATGTTCCAAGTGCCACCTTGAAAGCGTCTTTCATGTGGTTGTAGAGTTGGTCTCCCTTACCATATATTGTGCCGTTCATTCCCTTTACACGATTACGGAAATCAATGTCCGAGAATAAGATATTGGCATCTCTTGTCAGTTGAGCAAAGGCAGACCAACGCTCCATTTGGGCAATATGACGAATGACCTCTGTAAAGAAATCTGCATTGCGTACATCGAGCGGCAGAGAATTACGAGTACGGCGTTTAATTGCCCCAGTACTTGTGCCTGTCAGTAGGCGAGATGCGTCGGTATCGGGACTGCCTAAGTCTTCGTTCTTTTGGCGTGCATTAGAATTGATACGCAGCGGGAAATAATTCTCTATTGCGTCCATTGGCGCACCAAACAAATCTTCATGTATCGGGTTGTAACGATTGCGCAACTGCGAGAAATACTCTGTTTGTATCCAATCAACAACATCCAGAATTTCTTGACCGAATACATCACGAACCTCGTTTGTGAGTTTTTCAACATCCTCCTCTGTGATGTTCATTGCGTTTAATTTCATCCGCCCGTCTTCCATTTTATTGACGGCATAGATATAGAGCGCATTGCCGGCATTGAGTGGTATTTCTTCCTCAATAGGATTACCAGAACCATCTACGCCATTCAACATAGTTATAGAGAACTTATTGTGGCTTTTGTCGTTTATCTTGCGTGCTGCTTCCTCCCATGTCTTGTATTTGCCATGTGTAAGTTCTGACATCTTAGTGTCCAATGTGTGGCTCGCTTCGGTAAGTCCTGCTTGCTCCCGGTCTGCTCCGTCCATCCAATTACGCATAAAATGATTATACAGATAGCCCTCACCGTCGGGGGTATTCCTACCACAGAGACGCAACATTGATTGCAAATCACGCATAGGTGAAGCAAATGCGTCCCAAATAGAACGGGCTATCTCACGCTTGGTGCGGAGGCGATTGGGGTTTGTGGCAATACCTTCGAGGTCTTTGGCTGCGTAACTGCGTATCTTTTCACGATTGGCGTTCTGCTTTTCGATAAAGCCTTTTGCTTTCTCTGCTTGACCGGCTACATATTCTTGTAGGTTATTGTATGATTGTGCATAGGCATCTGCTTGTTCCAAATAGTTGTCCCGCATAGCTTCTTTTATGTTCTCTACTAACTGACGGCGTGCTGCCGGCTTGAGAGACTTATTATTGCGGGCAGCGTCTAACTCGTCTTGCAATTGCATACGCTCTTGTTTGAGGTTGTCAATACGCTCCAAGTGTTGCTGCGCTATGCTATAACCAATCCAACGCCCCTTAAACTGTGTGCGTAGGCTCTCGTCTGTTGCACTTGCCTCGTTAGACATCGCTTTCCCTATCAATTCTTCCAATTGCTCGGTAGATAGGTTATTATCTAATGCCTCATTAAGTGCCCGGAGTGCATGCTGTCCTTGTATTGCGACTTTACCCTGCGATACAACACCGCTTATATTGATTTTCTCAATAGGCGTATTGCGCAATTTGTCCCATTGACGCTGTGCGGCTTTTGCTTGCGCATCTACTATGTAATCAAATATAGTATTTACCTCTTTGCTTATATTCTCCTTACCGATTGCATAAACTATTTGCGAAGCGATACGGTGCGATGTGTCAGGCATATACCCAGCCCATACGCTATTGCTCTGCATAAGAGTACTATATAGATTGAGTAACGAACTAACTACATTGCGGTCGTATTCCGATTGTAAACGCATGGCTTTTCGTATTCCCCTAATATCTTTTCCGACTTTCTTGATAGCACTCTGCATTGTGTTATAATCATTCTGCGCATTCTGTACCAATGTTTTCGTTACTATCTCGCTCCGAGTTAGATGTGGCTCTGCTCCGGTCGTAGATGAGACAGAGAACTCTTTATTACTTTCGTTCTTAGCATGTTCTCCGAGGTCTGTACTGTTGAGCAAATCGTAGAGAACACGGTCGGCTGCCTCCTCAC
>CAVEFV010000141.1:0-3356 GCA_963615025.1 Firmicutes bacterium CAG:95
AAGCGAGCAATTAACAATTAATAATTAACAATTAACAGGCGTAGATGATATGAGAGCCATAGCATGGTATGGCTTGGCAGTGAGCCTGCGGAATTGACAATCGGGTGATTGGGTATTTTATGATTTACGATTTGCTAATACGGCAATGATTAGTCAGACAGAAAAGAGGCTGCTTGATGTATGTTATCAAGCAGCCTCTTGGTTTGTTTACCCCTTGCGGGTGTATGGCGCTTATGCGTTTTTCGCTTTGGAGACGATAGCCTTGAAGGCTTCCGGTTGGTTCATTGCGAGATCTGCAAGCACTTTGCGATTGATGACGATACCTGCTTTGTGCAAGGCTCCCATCAGTTGGCTATAAGACATTCCCTCTAACCGAGCGGCGGCGTTGATACGCTGAATCCATAATGCACGGAAACTGCGCTTTTTGTTTTTGCGGTCTCGATAAGCGTAGAGTAGTCCTTTCTCCCAAGTATTTTTGGCGACGGTCCATACATTACGGCGTCCTCCAAAGTTACCTCTTGTAAGGCTTAAAATCTTTTTTCGACGGTTGCGCGAAGCAACATGGTTAACTGATCTTGGCATAACTGTTAGTTTTTTGAATGGCAGCGTTGCTTATCAGGGCAAACTTTCTGCTGTTCATTCTGTTAATAAATTAGTGATTATCTGAGTAGAAGCATTTCACGAACAGACTTTGTATTTGTGTGGTCCACAATACTGAAGTGCGTCAGGTTTCGTTTTTGTTTTTTAGTCTTCTTAGTCAGAATGTGACTTTTGAAAGCGTGTTTACGCTTGATTTTACCTGTTCCGGTAAGGGCAAACCTCTTTTTGGCACCGGAATTAGTCTTTGTTTTAGGCATTTTACTTATTGTTTAGTTATTTATTATCTCAACAAAGTATTGTAGTTGCTTTGTTGTTTTTATTTCTTGGGTGCGATGTTGACTATCATTCGTTTGCCTTCCAGTTTGGGCAACTGTTCTACTCTGCCGTAGTCTTCGAGGTCGTTAGCAAATCGTGCCAATAGCAGTTCTCCTTGTTCCTTGAATAGGATTGAGCGTCCTTTGAAGAACACATAGGCTTTGACCTTGTTGCCATCTTTGAGGAACTCTTGTGCGTGCTTTAATTTGAAATTATAGTCGTGTTCATCTGTTTGTGGTCCGAAGCGTATCTCCTTTATGACTATCTTGGCGGATTTGGCTTTTTGCTCTTTTTCCCGTTTCTTTTGCTGATAAAGAAACTTTTGATAGTCGATTATCTTGCATACGGGTGGTATGGCATTAGGAGAAATCTCAACTAAATCCAGGTTCTGTTCATCGGCGATGTGCATTGCTACATCGAATGGGTATATTCCCTGTTCCACATTGTCGCCTACTAAGCGAACTTCTTTCACTCCTCGAATTGCGTCGTTGATACGATTGGGCAACTCTTTAACTACACGCCCTTTTCTGTTGGCGTTAGGTTGTTGTGGGTTTGCGATAGTTTGTTTCCTCCTTATTTAGTTAGTAATCAGTGTCATTTTCGTTGTAGTCCGAAGTATACTTCTACGAACGGCGAACGACTTGCAAAGGTACGATATATTTTTTAAGTGCCAAAGAGTTTGGAATAAAAAGTTTTTTTTTGTGTATATCTCTTGTGAGGTATCAGGATAGGTTGTATCTTTGCAGATGATGTAATGAATTATGTTGCGGGATGGTTTAGGGAAAGTCATTCATTTGCTCAAGCGAACACACAATTAACTTTTTATAAACTTAAAAATTTGAATTATGAAGTTGAACAGAATGTTGTCGGCGTTTTCGCTGCTGTTTTTGCTTGGTTTAGGTGTTACATCGTGTAATTCTCCTATTCCTGAACCCACACCTACACCCGGTGGAGGTGATATTGATCCCACTCCTCAACCGGTAGTTGGTGATACATTGAGTGTAGCAGATATCTTGGCTATGAAAGAGGACGGCACTCTTCCCGCTAAGGATAAAGGTGAGAAGACCTATTATGTGAAGGGTTATATAGTAGGTGTGTATGTTTATCCGTCTGATTATACTTTCGGTCCTACAGAAACTGTTAAGACTAATATGCTTATTGCTGATGATGCAGAGTGTACGGATGCTGCAAAAGTGGCTACTGTTAAATTGACTAACGGTACACTTTATCAGAATGCTCTTAACTTGGTTGACCATCCGGAGAACCTAAAGGCAGAGGTGCTGTTGCATGGTATTGTGGAAGAATACAGCGGCAAAGGTGGTGTGGTTGACATAGATGATGCTTACCTTAACGGTGAGAAGGTGGTAGAGAAATCGGATATTGATCCAAGTACGATAGATTATCAGGACGGAGAAATGTCTGTTTCTGATTTTGTGGAAGTGGAAGAGATAAAGAACCTTGAAAAGGGGAAGACTACTACTACAGAATATACTGTTCGTGGTATGGTAAGCAATGACCCTGATGTATTTTTGAGTTCCGGTTTTGCTACATTCAATATCTCGGATGGTACGAACACTTTCTTATGCTACCAGACTTATAATGTTAACGGTGATAAGTTTGTTCATGCTAAACAGATTGTGAAAGGTGATATCGTTACCGTTAAGGGCACTGTTACTAATTATAATGGTACAAAAGAGTTTAAGAACGCAAGTCTTGTCCGTACAACCAATACATTTGATCCAGGTGAGATAGAGATAGAAACTATAACCGTGGCAAAGGCTCTTGAGATTGGTGCTACATTGGCAGTAGGTGGTAAGAGTGATATTCAGTATAAGATCGTAGGTTCTGTTGCTTCTGTGAAAGATGTAAGTACAAAGTATGGTAATATTACAATGGCTATCTCGGATGAATCAACAGAGAAAACATTGGATTGTTATCGTTTATTTTATATAGACAATGCAAGTTACACAGCAACTGATCCTGCTGTTGAGGTAGGTGATGTTGTTACTGTGATTGCTCAGATCAATAATTATAACGGTACGATTCAGTTGAATCCGGGTTATATCAGCGAGCATACGAAGTAAGAGAAGAAAGATTAGGATTTAGAGCGACTCCCGCAAACCGTTTGATGGTGGTTTGCGGGGGTTGTTTTTTTCATTTTGCGCAGGTGGCACCTTGTGTGTTGGTGGCTTTGCGTTGGTTTTGTCGTTTCTGTTATTTTCGTTGGTGGGGGTTATGGAGGTGGGAGGGGAACATATTGTTTGGTTTTTGAAGTAGAGTTGAGAGCCATAGCACGCTATGGCTCTACAGCGGGCATGAACGCTGCGTCGTTGATGGTTTTGTGTTAGTGGGGAGTATAAAGGTTTAACGGTAACATATTGTTCTGTCTGCGAAGTAGAGTTGAGAGCCATAGCACGCTATGGCTCTACAGCGGGCATAAA
>CAVEFV010000142.1:0-3281 GCA_963615025.1 Firmicutes bacterium CAG:95
AGGTTGACTATTCCTTTCGGAAGAGAGTGTTCTTCCTGTGTCAGGTGCCCGCGGGCACCTGACACAGGAATGATTCCCGTTTTTCGCCTACCTGCTCATCGTGTACCTATTTTGTGTGCAAAAGTACATATCTTTTTGCATATTACCAATCATTGTCTTACATTGCCAATCATTATTTCACATTGCCAGTTCTTTAATCGCATTTTCACGATAACTGTGCCAACATTTCGGTATCTCCCCCTCTTGCAGAGCGGCTTCTGCAGGAGTCATACCGGCGAGACTCCAATGCGGACGGCATGTATTATAAAACGCTACCGCTTTTGCCACCTCTTGCTGCACCTGCTGCAAGGAGGTAAATTGCAGTTGGGCAAAAAACTCATTTTTGATTGTGTTATTGATGCGTTCCGCTATCGCATTATGCTTTGGGTTGCCGTTTTCCGTCATACTAATGGTGATGTGCCTGCTGCTTAACGCCTGCACATATTGGCTGCCGGCATACTGTACTCCCCTATCCGAATGATGTATCAGACCGCTGCAATCAAAGTCCGGAAGGAGCGTGGCGAGGGCCATCTTTAATGCTGCCAACGGGTAACCATTTACGATTTACTCATTTACCATTTACGATTTCACTCATTGTCCTCCATGTCTAACAAGTTCTGCCGTGCATTTTCGAGGGCAAGAGGCGAGCCGACTTTGGCGAGGTTCATCTCTTGTTGGTGCAAGGCTACTTTGGAAAGTGCCTTGCCCTTACGATAGGCACGGGAGGCAGGCGAGGTTTGGCACTGTATGTCTTCTCGGAGTTGGGTGTCATCAACTTCGAGAATAAGAGCGATGTCACGGATTGGCATATAGATAGAGGCAAGTTGCTCTATCTGCTGCAATTCTTCTTCTGTGTAGGTTACTCGTTCCATTCTTCGGGATTATAGCGTAGGTCGGTAAAATTGTCGATAGCGATTTCAAAGAAAGCGCAGGCGCAACCGCTGAACATATAGCGGTCTATCTCGTGGAAAGTTATGCGAGGGTCGAGATAGATGAGCCGTTCTTGCAGTTTGGTCTGTTCCTGACTAAGGACCGACATAAACTGCCGAAACAACTCTTGCATGATGTCAAGACAGGCTTGCCGTGCTTTCATATCGTCAATGGCGCAGCGCATGGCAAGAAACACGGTTTTGACACGGCGTGTGCGTGGGGTGTTGTTTAGTTCTGTAAAGCCTTGCGAGAGGTCTGAAATACAGACAAAGGCAGTGGTACTTTGCATTGCTTGCAAGGCTTCCTCGAAGCCGTCCAATCCGCTGACACGACAAAAACGAAAACCTTGTGCTTGTGCAAGGCGGTTCTGCTGTGTCAGTCGCTCAAAAAAGGCGGTGGCGTTCCAGTTGCTGTTATTCATCGGTGTATCTCCTTTTGTAGTTCTTGGTACTCACGAGCAAGTGCGTCTAACTCGGTTAGTGCGCGGAGTGTGTCCGTGGCAAGCACTTGGTCTTCTTTAGTTATGTCGCCTTTTGTGAGCGCACGGATTTGGTTATCCATGGCGGCTTGCAGTTTCACTTGGGTGCTGCTCTGGTCGGACAGGAGGTTGTCACCCTGCTGTGGCGTGGTGTCAAAGAGGTAGCGGAAACGGCGTTGGTAGTAGGCTTTCAGCGAGGCGAACCGATAGAAAACGCTGATTTGCTCTTCCTCTGTGAGGGAGATGTCTTCGGTATTGTAAAGCACTTTGGCAATGTCCGTAAGCAAATCGGCGTTCTGCGTGTGGAGGTAGCCTGTGTAGAGATTATCGCAATAGAGATAATCACGGAACGGCACACCAGCGAGGTCGGCACTGATGGCGTTGTGCTTGCCTATTTGCGCAAGGCGCAGTGGCAGCAGCGGCAGTGCGTCAAGCCACGAGAGGTGGCGCAGTTGCTCGGCAATCTGTTGGGCGGTAATGAGATAAGACTTGTGGTCGAAGTTGATACGGTAGCCGTTCTCCTCTCGACCAACGATAGTGAGGTTGCCGAAACGGACATGGCAATAGGTCTTGACCTCCTCTGCGGAGTAGTTCTGCGACAGCAGGAAATAGACATATCGCAACTGCGATGGTGTCAGTTCCTGCCAGCAGGTGGGTAGTGTAATTTTCAAATTCATAAAAAAGCAGTACCTTTGTTTTTGACGCAAAGGTACTGCTATGGTTGAGTGATATAAAAGATATCCTCAAATCCGAATAAATATGTATTTGATATGAGATTTTTTTACCAAAAGAAACATAGGTCAAAGACAGTGCCTTTCCCTATAGAAACCATAGCGTGCAATACATTATATTCCCAATTCGCCACATTTTTTTCTTCATGATGACCTGTATATCTACTAGTAAAAGCATTTGTAAAGGCTAGGTCTACACCCTCTGAACGTCCAGTTGCTATCGCTAATACTTCATCGGTTTTAGAGTCTTTAAGTGTTACCTCTACATCACATTCGCCATCGTCCATATCCATTTCAAGTGGCTGAATGAGCAAATAATATTTGGTGTCCTTAACACCTTTTAATCCTAATGTAATACCCCTATGAGTTGAATATGCGTAAGACATATTGATAGTCACTGCACATTGTTCCTCAAAAATAAGCCAACTTGCACTATCTATATTCATAGAATAAAGATGGGCTTCTAAATCTCTCCCATCAAATTTTGCTTTTGAGAAATCAACTTCTGTACCAATAAATTTTTCGTTTCTCAAGATCTCAAAACTTCCTTGAAGAATTTTGGGAGATTTAGCAAAAACAACCATGGTTGACAATAAAGTCAACATTAAAAATAATTTTCTCATAAGTGTATATTTTTTAATTGCCAGCAAAAATACTCATTTTCGGTGATTTATGCAAATTAAATAAAAAGAAAATTAAAAAATGACTATTAGAGCACTTTTGTTCATCGATTTTTGTCTCAAGCACCTTGAATCGCTGCAGAGCCCATTAAATCAGGGACTCCGGATGATTTTAGACTGCAATTTGACTATTACGCCGAAAAGCAAAAGCAGAACCGGTAGCAGTACCAATAGCACAACCCGGTAGTAGTTCCTATAGCACACCCGGCGTCAACAACAATCGTACAACCGCAATCGTCGGACAGAACATTTGCTATAGGAACACTATACGAATTCCTTAGAAACTCTATAGCCCCCCGCCTTACTAAAAATTATAAATGTCTTGGTCCGGAAAAAGTTGACTCAAAATAGTAAAAAAATGAGTCAAAAAAGCGAAGAGTTATCGAGAGTCTCTGCGTCAAAATCTCGAAAAAAGACGCATTA
>CAVEFV010000143.1:0-3128 GCA_963615025.1 Firmicutes bacterium CAG:95
ATTGTTAATTGCTCATGCCCGCTGTAGAGCCATAGCGTGCTATGGCTCTCAACTCTCCTTCGCAGACAGAACAATATGTTACCATTAAACCTCCAAAAAAAACTCAACCCAACTCTGCATGTTAATTGTTAATTATTAATTGTTACTTGTTCATTGCCCACTGCAGAGCCATTACCGTGCTATGCCTCTCAACTCCCCTTCGCAGACCAAACTACATGTTCCCGTTCTACCCAACTAACCCCTTCAACCAATTAAACCACGCATAAACGCCTAAACTTCTAAACTCCTCAACTAAACAACTGCTCTCAACTCTCAACTCTAAACACTCAACTTCTCTCAACACTCAACTAAAAAAACTCTCCCCTATTTGCATACTTCAAAATAATACACTATCTTTGTCGCCGTAAGTGGGGTATTCCGATGAGGGCAGTAGAATCACATATCGTTTCTATGTGGCAGATAGCAACTATCAGCACACTTCACGCCCCCCCCCCCACACACAGCACTCTCTCTATCAAACTATCCTATTGGTACCGCTTTATAGGTAACTCCCCTCTGGACTGTTTAACAAAATGTGTTAGACAGCCCTTATTTTTCCTTATAGGTTACACATATCCGACCTATCGCCAATAAAACAAGAAAAACAATAAAACAAGTATAAACCCGATAAACAATCCGTTTATGAAAAAACTAATCTTCTTATTGTCAGTGGCACTCTCCACTTCCACTGCACTCCATGCAGCCTTCACCCCTGCTGCCTTTTCGGTATCGGCAGAAAAACAGGTCGCTTTCTCGCAAGGCAACCTGCAATGCACCTACTCTGCCACCGACACCACATGGGCGTTTGCCGAGTACCAAACCGATGTGATTGGTATTCGCAATATCACCGAAGGTCTAGAATCTGATGAATGGTGGGGCCAAGAAATAGAAGGCGAAGGAGGAGATCTCGCCGACAAGATAGACCTCTTCGGTTGGAGTGGCAGCACCGGTCCGGTAATGTGGGGTGTCGGTACCTCCGATTACAGCCGCAACTACGAAGGTGACTTTGTGGACTGGGGAACGAACATCGGCGATGGCACTACCTACCGCACCCTCACGAAAGAGGAATGGGACTATCTCCTCAATACCCGCACCAATGCAAGTGAAAAGAAAGGTATAGCCCGTATCAACCTTAATGCCGAAGGCACACAATATGCCAACGGTCTTATCCTCCTGCCCGACAGGTGGACTTGTCCTGCAGGCATAACCTTCAAGAGTGGTTTCGCAAGTTCGGGTAGTGTTTATGCGTATGCCGACTACCAAACCTTCACCCTCGCCCAGTGGCAACAATTGGAAGCCGCAGGCGCAGTATTCCTGCCTGCTGCGGGGTATCGAAAGAATTTGATTGTGTTTAGGGTGCAGTACGAGGGCTACTACAGGTCTGCTACTACGGACGGCTACTACTCGTACCACTTTTTCTTCGATTCGCAGCAAATGGATGCAAGCAAATATGAATTACGCTTCCACGGGCAAGCAGTCCGTTTGGTGTATGACCTCGATGCGGTTAAGCTGACTACTAACGGGCACGGCACGGTTACTACGGATAAGACTGCGGCACTACTCGGCGAGATGGTTACTATAACCGTGACGTCCGACACCTACTATGCCTTGAAGACACTCTCCGTCATGCAAGGCACAACGTCTGTAACGATCACCGCCGTCGAAGGCACAACCAACCAATACTCCTTCACCATGCCCGCAGGTGAGGTAACAGTTACTGCCGAGTTCGAGAAACTCGCCTCTGCCTTCACCCCCTCTGCCTTTACGGTTGCTGCCAATGGCAAGCAAGTCGCTTTTGCGCAAGGCAACCTGCAATGCACGGGAGTAACGACGGGCAACTATGTGTGGTCGTTTGCCGAATACCAAACCGATATGATCGGTACGGATAATGTGATAGGCGGCACAGTTCAAAGTACCACTTGGGGTCTCAAGAAAAGTGGCACGGCCATTGCCGACAAGATAGACCTCTTCGGCTGGAGTGGCAGCACGGGTTCGGCAAAGTGGGGTATCAGCACCTCTACAGACAATTCCGATTACTCGGGCGACTTTGTCGATTGGGGAACGAATACCATCGGAGCAAATGCCCCGAACACCTATCGTACACTGACGATAGATGAGTGGAATTACCTCCTCAATACCCGCGCCAATGCTGGCGACCTGAAAGGTATTGCCCGTATCAATCTTAATCACGATGGCTCGCAATATGCCAATGGTCTTATCCTCCTGCCCGATAATTGGACTTGTCCCGTGGGTGCAACCTTCAAGAGCGGCTTCATAGTCGCGCATTCGATTCAAGCGTATGCCAACTACCAAATGTTAACCCTCGCCCAGTGGCAGCAATTGGAAGCCGCAGGTGCAGTATTCCTGCCTGCTGTGGGATACCGCGAAGGGGTAGGAATGGATGATGTGCAGGTCGCCAACTTCTATTGGTCTGCTACGGCGAGCGACGCGAATAAAGCGTACTACTCGTACTCCGCCGCGTCAAGTGCGCATGCAAGTTACCCCTTCAATCGCTTCGCCGGGCAAGCAGTCCGCTTGGTTCAAGATATTAAATATGCCATTACACGAACTACACCCGAACACGGTACTCTCGCAGCCGACAAGACAGAGGCAGTCGCCGGCGAAACGATTACGCTGACCGTTTCGACCAACGACGCCTACTATGTCCTGAAGACACTCTCCGTCATGCAAGGTACAACGCCTGTAACTGCCACCGCCGTCGAAGGCACAACCAACCAATACACATTCACCATGCCTGCAGGTGAGGTAACAGTTACTGCCGTGTTCGAGAAAGTCGCTTCTTCCTTCACGCCTGCCAAGTTCATGGTTTCCGCAGACGGCAAGCAAGTAACCTTCTCGCAAGGCAATCTGCAATGCACGGGTGTTACCACAGGCAACTACACTTGGGCGTTTGCCGAATACCAAACAGAGATGCTCGGTAAAGCCAATGTCAGCAGCCGTGCCCTCGCCGACAAGATAGACCTCTTCGGATGGAGTGGCAGCACGGGTTCGGCAAAGTGGGGTATCAGCACCTCTACAGACAATTCCGATTACTCGGGCGACTTTGTCGATTGGGGAACGAATACCAT
>CAVEFV010000144.1:0-2937 GCA_963615025.1 Firmicutes bacterium CAG:95
ACTCGCTCGATTTTTGACGCACCGACACAAGGCCGAAGGTGGGTCGAATTAACAAGTAACAATTAACAATTAACATGCATAGATGATATGAGAGCCATAGCACGCTATGGCTCTACAGCATACATAAATTAACAATTAACAATTAATAATTAATATACATGGAGAGAAATTTTCCATGTGATTTATAGGTTCGTCCTATATTCGTCTTATATTCGTCCTATATTCATCTTATATTCGTCCTATATAAAACCTTCGGAATACATAGGAATGGCGGGTGTAGGTGGAGGGTAGTTTTGAGGATGGGGGTAGATTTGGGGTAGGTGGTGGGGAGGTAGATATTCTATAAATCTATTAAAGAGTGGCATATTTTTTGTTAAATAGAGTATAATCGGCAATGCCAAGTGAAGGGGAATAGTGAGGGTTGGGCAAGTTAGAAGGATATTTAGTTTCATAGAATAATATATTATGGAAGAGAGAAAGCAATCGGTTCGTATTCAGACCTCGTTGTTGAATGCAGCCGAAAAGAAATGTTTGGTATGGTTAGCCCAGCGCATGCCCCGTTGTATCAACAGTGATATACTGACGGTGGTGGGTGTGATAGGTGCCGTATTTATATTCTTAGGTTATTTGTTGTCGAACCTGAACATCTACTGGTTGTGGTTGTCGTGTTTCGGATTGGTTGTGAACTGGTATGGTGATTCGTTGGACGGCACATTGGCCCGTGTGCGCAATTGTCAGCGTCCCCGTTACGGTTACTATTTGGACCATAACATTGATTGTATCAACGAGGCGTTGATGTTTGTGGGTGCAGGTTTGTCGGGGTTAATGAACCTGAGTGTCGCTTTGGCGATATACGCAGTTTATTTGGCACTGACAGTGTATGTAAGCATAAATGCTCACTTGAAGAACGAGTTCAAGTTGACCTACGGGAAGATGGGACCTACAGAGTTCCGCTTTATTATCTTTGTGGTGAACATATTGTTTATGTATATTCCGTTCCTGCAAGAATATCGCTACGAGTTTATGTTCTTCGACACCCCTGTCCGCTTCGGTTGTTTGGACTATGTGGGCATGGGAATCTTGGTGATATTGATAATCATGTACTTGGTATCGTTTATCAAAGACGCCCGTTATTTTGCGGCATTGGAGCCGTTGAAGAAATCGGATGAAGAGACGAAGAAAGGCGAATGAACAAGGTAGGTCGTCTGATAGTCCGTTACATTAAGTTCTCGTTATCCACGCTGGCAGGAACCGGCGTAGATACATTGGTTTTGTGGCTCTGTTCGAGTTATTTGTTTGCGGGAAGTTATGTAGGTGAGTGCATCGTGTCGCCTTTCTTGTCGTTTGAGTGTGCGGTACTGACTAATTTCAGCATCGCGTATTTTATCGTATGGCGAGACAGGGTGACGGACAAGTGTTGGCGTTCGTTTTGGCAGCACTATATAGGTTATAACTTGTCGTGTACGAGTGTGTTCTTTTTGAAGATGGGGGTGCTGTTGCTGATACAGTACCTGACAAAGTGGGATGTAGTTATTTGCAATTTGTTGGCACTCTGCGTGTCGGGTGCTTTTAATTTTATACTGAACAACTGGGTTATCTTTCGCAGTAAAAGGAAGAAGGCGTCGGATTGTTCTTATTAATGAGGAGAGATATGTCGGATAAACCCTTTACATTAGACCGTACCGTCCGTTTGTTGATCACGGTGGCTGTGTTGGTGGCACTTTTTGTGGTGTTTCGTCAGTTGAGTAGCGTATTGTTACCGTTTTTGGTATCTATGTTTTTGGCCTATCTGATATATCCGATAGTTACTTTTGTTCAATATAAGATGCGTTTCCGAAGCAGGGTATTGTCGGTGATATTCACCTTGTTAGTACTGTTCGGTGTGATTGTGGGGATTGTGACCTTGCTTGTGCATCCGATTTCTTCGGAGGTGCAGAAGATGAGTGCCATTGTGTCGAACTATTTGGGCGGTATCAATGCCGAGACCTTGTTGCCGTTGGCCTGGCAGGAGGGGCTGCGGGACTGGATGCAGGAAGTGAATGTGGTGGAGATCCTGAAGACGGCGAATATCAGTACCCTGTTAGAGAAGTTGGCACCTTATGTCGGGGGCTTGCTTGGTTCTGGCGTGAGCCTTGTGATGGGGTTGTTGGTGGTGTTCATCAGCATACTTTATTTGATATTCATTCTGATTGATTATGAAAAAATCAGTGAGGGGATCGTGCATATTGTCCCACAGAAATACAGGGTGCTGGTATCGGGGATTATGACAGATTTGGAGGTGGGTATGAGCAAGTATTTTCGTGGTCAGGCTCTGATTGCGAGTTGTGTGGGAGTGCTGTTCTGTATCGGTTTTTGGATAATGGGTCTTCCGATGGCTATAGTTGTAGGCTTGTTTATCGGTTTGCTGAATATGGTTCCTTACTTGCAGGGAGTGGGTATTCCTCTCTGTTTGGTGTTGGGTCTTCTTCAGTCGGCTGCTACGGGTACGAGTTACTGGGTTATCCTGATTGAGATTACTGCGGTGTTCTGTATTGTCCAGATGATTCAGGATATGTTGCTGACGCCACTGATTATGGGCAAGACGATCGGAATGAAGCCTGCCGTGATGCTTCTTTCGTTGTCGATCTGGGGTAGTTTGTTGGGAGTTGCGGGTATGATTATTGCGCTTCCGTTGACGACGGTTATTATCTCGTACTACAAGCGTTATGTGCTGCATGAGAGCGGTTTAGCGGAAGGACAGGGCGAGGTAAAGAAGTGAGGAAAGAGGTCGGAAGGAGAAGTTTTTTTATAAAAAATGCGGTAAACGCTTGTGGGTATGAAAACATTATTGTACCTTTGCATCCGCAAATGAGAGGCGCATTCTCTTTATGATGCGATGGTGCGGTAGTTCAGTTGGTTAGAATACATGCCTGTCACGCATGGGGTCGCGAGTTCGAG
>CAVEFV010000145.1:0-2829 GCA_963615025.1 Firmicutes bacterium CAG:95
TTATCAGATACAATTTGCTCGAGTAATTGACGGACAGTGTTGGTGTTGCCACCTTTGGCGAAACCCTCAATATCTTGAATGGCGTGTTGAATTTCGTGATTAAGGAGAGAATTGAGGTATTCTAATTCATTTGCGTGAATAGTAATAATGTGCCTCTTGGGGTCAAACTCACCATTGCTTATCCAACCATCTGTTAGCCTGTCTGTATCTATCCTGTAGGTTTTTAACTGTGGATAAGCGGCAAATAGTTCCGGGGCGACAACCTTATCGCCAAGTCTACCATTATTCCAAAGCATATCGCTTTCATAGCGTTTTACTATATATCTTCCAGTCCCGTCAATGTCAAGGGTATCTATAATCTTTGCGTTGGGTATCTCGTACCGCCACTTGCCGTCTGCGCCACGCTCCCAACCTGTGGCAAGGCGTATGGCTTTTGCGTCTTTGCCTGCCTGCTCCATATCACGGGCTACTTGCAGGTTGTCCATTCGCGTGGTAGCCTCCTCTGCTCGGTCAAGATTGGCAGCACCTCGTTCGCCTATGATAGAGAAACGAATATCGTCGCTGCTCTCGTCAAACGAGCCGTTGTTGTCGGTGGCTGACTTGATTTGGGCAGGGAAGAAAACAATGTAATGGTCGGAAACTATATCGTTGTCGCTAACATTGTGCAGGGCAACACCATCGTATTGCTCTCGTTTGGCTTTTAGGGTTTCGACATAGGTAAAGTTATGCTTTCTACCTTTGTTTATCGATTTTCCCTCATTATCTCCTACACCGTTACCAAACCAATCATATCCCTCCATTTCAAAAGTTTTGAGATTTCTTGCATTCAAGAACGAGTGGACTATTTTCCCACCATTTCGTGTATACTTATGTGCAAATGTTTCAGCCAATGGGACTACATCTGTAAACATAAACATTCCGCTCGAATATGCTCCGTTGAAGACGGTGAACTCACTTGGTGTTCCGTGATAAACAACCAACGGCTCGCCATTCTCATCCAAAACTTTGGAGGAACCTGCTTCGGGACGCAAAAAATAGTCAGAAGATTTGCGTATATCATTATTTTGTTCTACCTTTGCAGCGTCATCAAGAACAGAAAGGCTGCTGTCGTGTACAGAATTGTCTGTACGAATAATCGGGGATACGCCGCCCTCGGATGACATTTCATAAAGTCGTGTGCCTTTGTTGGCATACGGCTTTTTCTTTTGGTCGTAGAATGATTTATGCCATACGATACGCCCATCGTTTGTTTTCTCTACCTCAATAACTACTGCATTAAAGCGGTCTATCTGTTTGATAAATACAATCGAGTGGTTTCCGTTATCTGTAATGGCTTTTACCTCATCTGGAGTATTCAGTACTTCTTGGATGTTTTGGTATTTCTCTGCAGCTATACCGGGATGATGGTTCACTGCATGGTCAAGAAAATAACCCATACCTGAATACACCCTATTGTCCCGTAAATTAGTATCTACGAGCGGCAAGAATTTCATAGGAATATAGGCAATGGCTTGTGGCTCATTACCAAACTCCGCAATGATTTCTGCACGAGATTTACCTTTTGCTTTGGCGATATTGTCTTCAGACGACCATTGGCTAAGGCGGTTTGGTATTTCTACCTCAGCTTCGTACTTGGCAGACCAATCGCCAAACCATTTCTTGAACGCTTGCGTACGGACTTGCAGCCACTGACGCTCGGTAAGGCGAGTGGGCTTGCCGTTCGGGGCTTTCATATATGTTCCGTTGGCTTTCGCTTGCTCGGCAATAGCCGACATCTCTTGGCGTGCCTCGTCTGTCAGAGTGCGGTCGGTAGCAGGTGAGTACGACGATACAGAGAAACGAATGTCGTCGCTGTTCTCACTGAACGAGCCGTTGTTGGTGGTGGCAGATTTGATTTTTTTGGGGGAAATGGCAGCGTAGGTATCGACTGCTCCCTCTCGGGCTTGTATGCCGTCGTAGCCATATTTCTCAATAAGGTCTGCGAAAGGTTTGCTCGCCGTAAGTTCCCATGTATAAGTTGCCCGCTCTGCTGCTTTCTCCAACTCAGTAAACGGGATGTTCAGGTCAGCAGCAAGGCGTTGCAGTTTGCTCTCGTCGAGGTGGCTGCCTATATACCCTACATAGGCGGGGTTGTGTATAACAGCGAACAATGGATAGATAGTCGCTCTTCCCTCTCCGTCTTCGGCGAAGATGTCTGCATACCCCTTTGACGGAGTTACCCACACACTTCCATTTTCGGTGCGGAATTGGAAAAAGCGACTGCGAGTATTGCGGTTCGTTCCATGATACACCACCAACGGTTCGCCGTTCTCGTCTACGATTTTTGACGAGTTTGTTTGCAGGATTGAAATAAGTTTCGTATCTTTGCCGCTGGTAACAGACGGGTTCGGCTCTGCCTCCGTTGATATAAAACCATTGGCAATCTCTATGAGGTTGCCTTTTTCTATCTCGGTAAGGGCTTGGTCGTAGTATTTCTTTCCGTTCTCATCAATGCCAACGGTCAATTTTGCCGTGTAGTCCTCTCCGTCTATTTTAAGACCAACCACATAGTATCTGTACTTGCCATATAAAGCATTGCTCTTTTCCGCTTTTTCCTCGCTGATAAATATAGCATTATCCAACATTTGAGGAATAGCAACAAGACTTTTTAGGTAAGCCTCGTTGCCCATACTATGCGAGGTAACTTTGTTGATGCCTTTTCTGCCGACAAAGACTTTTTCGCCGGTATCTACAATGGCGTATTCTCCTCGCAGGTTATCTCTCAACCACTGCTTCGCACTATCACGATTGAGTTCATATTTGCCTTTGTATTCCTCTCCTGTAAGAACT
>CAVEFV010000146.1:0-2815 GCA_963615025.1 Firmicutes bacterium CAG:95
CATTACCTGCTTGTGGGCTTGGTACAGAAGATTGAGTTTGCGGGTTTTCAGGTCGGCTTGCGGGTGTTGTGCCTGCGGTTGGCTCGACTGCTGCTGTTGGTCGTTTTGCATAATGTTGTAGTATTTCATTCTTGATGTCCTCTATCGTGCGCGGCTCGAATAGTCCTGCTTGACCGTTTGCCTCGTCACGGGCAGAGGTGTTATACAGCGTAAGTACTTGGCGGAATGCCTCCACTCCGGACGACATCTCCTCGGCAAGTAACATCTCGAAAGGCGAGTAGCGGTCGCTCACTTTCCCCTCGAAAGCGTCCACTTGGCGTATGTACAAAGAGTATGCCTGACCCGCTTGGCGTGCCTCATAAAGCAGACGAATAGCCCCATTGATGTCGTCGGTCAGTGCGTAGTCGCCCAAACGGCGGTTCTCCACGATAGACGGCACGGCACGGAGAATAGACTGTTTCAGCCCTTTGTCGTTGCCAAGCATACGGATGGTCTGCTCATCGAATAGACTGCCGAGTAGCAAGTCGGTAACATAGTCCTTGCCTGCGGGACTGAGGACAAAACCTCTGTCGGTCTTTTCGGTCAGCCCTGCCACCTCCTGTTGCGTGATGATACCATTCGAGAGCAGCGACTTGACGATGTCATTTGCGCCTGCTTCGGACGCAAAGAATGCGTCGAGCGAGCCGTAGTTATCCAAGATAGAGAGAATGCCGTCCCGTGCCGCTTCGGTCAGTTTCTTGCCCTGACTGACGGCGCGGTTGGTGTTGCTCTGCGTCTTTTTCTCTTGGGCGTTGAACTTGGCAAGCGTGGTGGTGTTATAAGGCAAGTCCTCATCAAGTTGCATATAGACACGCGGGTGCTGCATAGAGGCTACCTGCTCGGGCGTAAAGCCAAAGTTGGCGGCGTTGTCGGTAAGGGCTTGTATATAGGCAGTGTCGGTGTTGTTGGTGGCTGCGATATTGCCTGCTATGGTGCGCCCGTTGCCGTCATAGACTATACCCTCAGACGATACAACGGGAACTTGTGCAATGGCTTGTCCGTCGTAGGTCTGTGCCATTTGCGTAGTTAGTTGCTGTGCGTCTTTGTCGTTCTTATAGTCGCGGTCGTTGATGTTCCTGCCGTCCTCGGTAACGGGGTAGCCGTTTGAGGTATTCCACCCATTGGCAGGGTCGTGGCTCGGTGTGGCTGTGCCTGCTTCGGCGAGGACATAACGCCCGCGTATAGTTGTGCCGTCTGGCAGGGTGCGGGATACTGTGTTGCCCTCTACTTTTTCTGCGGCTTGCCAACGCTCTGCGGGTGCGGCATTGGTCGTCTTTGCCTCCTCGGTCTTGCGGCGTGCCGCACGCTTGGCTTCTTCTTCGGCTTTGCGGGCTGCTGCTGCCTGTTGCTCGGCTTGGGTCTGGTAGTGGTTGGCGACAACAAGTGCTTTCTCCAACTTACTCAAGCGGTCGGCTGCGGCTTTCTTTTGGGCTTGCAGGGCATCGTTCTGCGCCTTGAAATCCGCAATATCCGTGTACTGCGTTACTTTCTGCTTGACAAGTCGGCTGACTTCTTTCTTGGCTTTGTCCCGCTCTGCCTCCAAATAGGCGGCTGCGGCGGTTGTGCCTCCCATATACTCGACAGTGGCTGCGCCCAACTCGTCGGAAGACATTTTGTCGATATTGGGGGCAGGGACTTGCGTATTCGGATTATTTGCCGTATCTTTGTCGGCAGAAGAATTAGCAGTGTCTTGCGGAGTAGCCGTGTCATTCCGCTTGCCCGTAAGGGTATCAGCAGTGTCTGTCGTATTGTTGATGGCACTGCTTTTCTTTTGGAATGCG
This sequence comes from Firmicutes bacterium CAG:95, assembly GCA_963615025.1. Lineage (GTDB taxonomy): Bacteria > Bacteroidota > Bacteroidia > Bacteroidales > Paludibacteraceae > Colicola. The sequence continues at coordinate 1,821 of CAVEFV010000146.1, forward strand.
GTTAACAGCCATGTCTTTCGTTCATCATTCCATGTCAAACGAACTGCTGCTGCATATTTATCACTCTCTAATTGAATACGGTTATCCGTTCTGCTGACAATATGCATATCATTGATAATCTCTTGAAGATTATCGACTACCTCCGGATGATATTTCAGGAGTTTGGCAAGACCAAAGCCATCACTTTTGCCCGTTCCCTCATACCCCCACACAAGGTCTATGCCTCCTATATCTTTGTGGTGCAATGCTCCTAACGCTTCCCCACTCTGTTGTTGTTTCAAAAAGGCAATCGCCTCTTTGGTTTTCCCCTTGAATTGGTCGTAAATATAGCCGAAATCTCCCTCTCCTACGGGCTGCATATCTTGCTGTGCATTGTCTGTGCGGGTAAGTTGGGTGTCGGCGGCGAAATGACGGAACTCGTCGGCACTCATCGTCGTAGCGTTGCCCTGCTCGTCGAGGACAGGGTTGTTCTCCTCATCGACAAGCGTAACGCTTCCGTCGGCGTTGCGGTAGAAAGCCACTGCCTCGTTGTTTTGGTCGCGGTAATGCTCCATACCCTCTTGGGCTGGTTGCTCCTGCTCGGCTATGGGTTGCAGCGAGTTGAGAGCCGTTGCGGCGGGGATAATCGTCGTATTGGGGTTGCCCTCTGCGTCGGTTATCTCTACCTCTACGCCCTCGTCGGACACACTGACCACACGCGAGGTGTGGGTGTTGCCCTCTTGGTCGGTCATCTCGACGACTTGCCCTGCGTGGAATACGGCGGCTGCCTGCTGCTTGGTCTGCTCGGCTTGTACTTGCTCGGCGGTGTGCTGCTCCACTACCTCGTCGGCTGCGGCAGGTGTGCCTGCGAGATTGAGGTCGCGGGCGGGCAACTGCTCTATCGTGCCGTCGGCATAACGCACCGTAACGACATCGTCATTCGTGATGACAGGGTGGTCGGGCGTGGTGGTGTCTATCTCTATCTTGCCGCTGACGATATGCCCCGACTTGCTCGT
>CAVEFV010000147.1:0-2774 GCA_963615025.1 Firmicutes bacterium CAG:95
GAGAGCCATAGCACGCTATGGCTCTACAGCGGGCAATTTACAAGCAATTAACAAGTAATAATTAACAATTAACATGCAGAGATGGGATAAACCATTGAGAATTAAGGGTTAATGGTTAATGCTGGGAGGAGAGTGTTGGGGAGGTGGTTTGTAGGTTTTTTCTATAGTGTTCCTATAGTGTTCCTATAGCATTCCGATGCTCGTCCTATATTCTTCCTATATTCATCCTATATTCGTCTTATATTCATCCTATATTAAACCTTCGAAATACATAGTATTGAAGGGGCTTGACGGAGGGGAGATTTGAGGGAGAGGGACGGGAAGGGAAAGAGAGATTATTTGCATCCGTTAAAAAAATTGTTGCATTTGTTTGGGTAGAAGCAGGAATTGCAGTATATTTGCAGACACAAGAAAAAACATCTATTTATCATGAATCTACTCTTAGTTATTCTTCTTGCCGTGGCAGGTATTGTCTTGCTGCTGTTGGAGATGTTTCTGTTGCCCGGCTTCGGTATAGCGGGCGTTATGGGTTTTGTTTGCTTGGCGGGATCCGTAGCCGCAGCGTATCTATGCTTGGGTGTTGTGGCGGGGCATATCACCTTAGGGGCAGTGTTAGTATTGTCAGGGCTGTCGATATACGGCTTCATCAAGAGCAAGGCTCTTGAGAAGATGGGGTTGGACACGACCATCGACTCGAAAGTGAGTTTGGCGTCCCCCGGTAAGAAGATAGAAGACTTGGAGAAGGGTGCGGAAAAGATGTACAAGAAAGCCGAAGAGAAAGAGGCAGAGGCTGAAAACGAAAAGAAATAATCATTTAATTTTTACCCGATATGAATATATTCAGTATTGTTGTGCTCGTACTTGTTGCGATAGCCATTATCATTTTCTTCTATTATGTGCCTTTCATGCTATGGATAAACGCTCAAGTGAGCGGCGTAAGAATATCCTTAGTGCAGTTGTTCTTGATGCGTATCCGTAAGGTACCGCCAACCAAGATCGTGAACTGCCTTATAGAGGCACACAAAGCTGGTTTGCAGGATGTGAAGAGAGACGGTTTGGAGGCTCACTACTTAGCAGGAGGGCATATTGAACGCGTAGTGCATGCCCTTGTTTCGGCGAACAAAGCAAGTATTGACTTGTCGTTTCAGATGGCTACAGCGATAGACTTGGCCGGTCGAGATGTGTTTGAGGCCGTACAGATGTCGGTTAATCCGAAGGTGATAGATACTCCTCCCGTGACAGCGGTGGCAAAGGACGGAATACAGTTGATTGCAAAGGCTCGTGTAACTGTTCGTGCGAACATCCGTCAGTTGGTGGGTGGCGCAGGAGAGGACACGGTACTTGCCCGTGTGGGCGAAGGTATTGTCAGTTCAATTGGTTCGGCTGAGAGTCATAAGATGGTGTTAGAGAACCCGGACAGTATCTCGAAGTTGGTGTTGAGTAAAGGATTGGACGAGGGTACCGCCTTTGAGATATTGAGTATAGATATTGCGGACATAGATGTAGGCAAGAATATCGGTGCCCAACTGCAGATGGACCAAGCGGAGGCTGACAAGAATATCGCACAGGCCAAGGCAGAGGAGCGTCGTGCGATGGCTATTGCCAATGAGCAGGAGATGAAAGCCAAGGCACAGGAGGCTCGTGCCAAAGTGATTGAAGCGGAAGCACTTGTTCCGCAGGCTATGGCCGATGCGTTCCGCAGTGGGAACTTGGGCATAATGGATTACTATCGTATGCAGAATATACAAGCAGACACAAGCATGCGTGAGGCGATAGGCAAGCCGAGTGAAGGGAAGAAGAAATAATGCGAGTAGCCCTTTTGCAGTATCCTATCGTGTGGGAGGACAAGAAGAGTAATCTTCGTCTGACGCACGAGCGTTTAGCCACATTAGCCGACAGAGCGGATGTGGCTATGTTGCCTGAAATGTTTACTACGGGCTTCTGTACGGACAAGCCCGAACTGGCAGAGGAGAATGACGGGGAGACCATTGAATCGCTGAAGCGTTGGGCAAGAGAGTACAATCTTGCCATTACGGGCAGTTTTATTGCGCGAGAGGACGATAGGCTCTACAACAGAGGGTTCTTTGTCCGTCCTGACGGCAAGACGGATTTTGTGGATAAGCGGCATTTGTACGCCCACGGAGGAGAGGATGTGTTTTTCCATAAAGGCACGCAGCGTATTATATCTGAATATAAAGGCGTACGCTTTTGTTTGTTGGTTTGCTATGATTTGCGTTTCCCTTTATGGAGCCGTAATGGCAGTGGGGACGACTATGATATATTGCTATATTGTGCGAACTGGCCGGATATACGGATACACTATTGGGATGCGCTTCTGCCTGCCCGTGCGACAGAAAATCAGTGCGCGATATGTGGGGTGAACTGTGTAGGCGAAGACGGGAACGGATTGCATTATTCGGGACATTCGATTGCATACGACACTTATCTGCACCCATTGACAGACTTTGCGGAAGATGAGGAGGGTATCCGTATAGCGGATATAGATGTGGAGGCGATACATCATTTCAGGGAGCGTTTGCCTTTGTGGAAAGATGTGGATAAGTTTGTGTTGGTGGAGGAGTAGCGATTGACAATTAACAGTTAAGATTAATGTATGTTATTGGGTCGAGGGGGATTGTGAAGTTTGAGGGTAACATATAGTTTGTTCTTTGAAGGGGAGTCAGAAGCCCTTCCACGCTATGGCTCTACAGCGGGCATAAAGCGATGTTACATTCAACGGGCAAACGGCGATGTGTGAAGAGAGCCATAGCACG
>CAVEFV010000148.1:0-2528 GCA_963615025.1 Firmicutes bacterium CAG:95
TGGCAACGCCCGACACACAGCCGATGAATTTTCTTTGCTTCGTTTCTTTTGTTCAATCAAAAGAAATGAAGAACATCGTGCTATGCCTCTCAAATCATCTACGCATGTTAATTGTTAACTGTTACTTGTTAATTGCTGGCGTTATGCCCGCTGTAGAGCCATAGCGTGCTATGGCTCTCAACTCATCTTCGCAGACCAAACTATGTGTTACCCTCACACCTTTATAATCCCCACTAATACACATTCATCAACGGCGCAACCCTAATGCCCCCGCAACACTATCCAAACCACCACCGGCGCACCGAACAATGCCGACACCGTCGATATCGGCAGAGGATAGGTAAACAGGTTCGAGATAATATCGCATAGCAACAGCAGATTCGCACCAATCAGAGCAGAAGACCACATCGTAACACGGTGGTTACTCGTCTGAAACAAACCACGGGCAATAAACGGCACCGCTACACCCACAAAAGCAATCGGACCGCAAAAAGCCGTAATACCCCCAGCCAACAAGGCCGTTGCCAACACAATCAACACACGGACACGGCGCAACGATATGCCCACACCCTGCGCATAACGCTCGCCAAGCAACAGACCGTTCAAGGGTTTCACCAAGCATATCGCACAAACCAAACCCGCTACAAATATCGGTACCAACACACGCATCTCAGCCCAACCCACCGAACTCAGACTGCCCAAAGTCCATACAATGAACAGTTTCAGCGAATCAGGATTCGCAAAATTCTGCATCAAACTGACCAACGCACCCGCTATACTGCCGAACATCAGTCCCACAATCAGCAACGACACCGTACTCTCCACACGCCACGACACAGCCATCACGCACAGCAGAACCAACAACGCCCCCGCTATCGCCGACAGCACAATCAGCCAACTGTTGGCTATAAATCCCAACAACGAACCGCACAGCACCACTACGGCAACACCAAAGGTCGCACCCGAACTCACACCCAACACATAAGGACCCGCTAACGGATTGCGGAACAGTGTCTGCATAATCAATCCCGCCAACGACAAAGACACACCCGCCATCACTGCCGTCAACGCTTTCGGCAGACGGAAATTAACAATAATCTGCTGATATATCGCATTATCCGTTCCCAACAACTCACTCGGCGCAAAGTTCACCGCACCTACGCACAAGTCGGCTACAAACAACAGCAGTAAACCAACCGTCAACCCTGCATATAAACCCAATCGGCGCTTCATAAAAACAACTGCTCACGAAGTACCTGCAAAAAGGCTTCCGACGACGCCTCATTACTGTCCCGCCGATAACGAACCTCCGTAAACACCTGAGCCAAAGTCTTTTTCCCGTTCTCTGCGATAAACTTCCCCGAACTTTCCAACGCCTCTTTCTCTCGGTAGGCACGGTCTATGTCCATCGGCGAATAGTCATGATAAGTCTCTCGATGAATAATCGAACAGACAGGCAACCTATCTGGCTGTTGCGGCATCTCTGCGGGGTAACCCAATGTAATCGTGCAAAGAGGCACAACCCGCTTCGGCAGGTGCAACACACGAATAATATCCGCAGCATTATAGGTCGTCGTACCCAAATAACACAACCCCAATCCCCGTTCCTCTGCAATGTTGGCGAAGGTCTGGGCAAACAACGAAGTATCTACGGCACTCCCTATAAACGATTGGAAATTATCAAAACTCGGTGTTGCTTCCCGCTGCTCACACCATAGCGAGAAACGGTTAAAATCTACGCAAAAAGTCAGCACAACAGGGGCTTCCGTCACCATCGGCTGACCAAAATGCGCAGGCGACAACTGCTCTTTCAATGCCTTGTCGCGAGTTACCACAACGCTGTAACTCTGCATATTACCCGTGTTCGATGCCCTACTGGCCAACTGCAACATCTCTTCCAACAACCCGTCCGGTACATCCTGTTCCGTGTAGCGTCTGATTGTACGCCGACTGCTATAATCCATCATATCTGTTTCCTTTATTTACCGCGCAAAGATAACAATTATCCCGTAGAATAACAAACACCCTCCAACCTGCCGTCCTCCACCGAACCCCAACCCCTGCACCTGCCTTTGCACCCCCTTCTCTTCACATATTCCTCCGAGTCCTATTCCCTAATTTTAATTATAAAATTCCCAACTCTGTTAATCCCTGATTCCTCACTCCTAATTCCTGATTAGAATACTCCTCCCCTCCGCTTCGCCTATTATTTACTACCTATTCCGAAGGTTTTATATAGGATGAATATAAGACGAATATAGGACGAATATAGGAATGCTATAGGAACACTATAGAAATACTATTGGAATACTATACCAATCACCTACAAAATTGCCCGCTCGGTATATTAATTGTTAATTGTTAATTATTAATCGATAATAACTATACAGCCATAGCGTGCTATGACTCTCAATGTATCGTAATTGAATAATCGTTATCTCCCCGTCGAATGTAACATCGTTCATGTATGCTGTAGAGCCATAGCGTGCTATGGCTCTCATATCATCTTCGCATGTTAATTGTTAATT
>CAVEFV010000149.1:0-2495 GCA_963615025.1 Firmicutes bacterium CAG:95
GTCGCTCCGGTTGCTTACTTTGTAGGTGTTGTTCTGCTCCCAGAACGCCTGCCATTTCTTCTCAATTTCCGTGAAATTATATTCCATTTTGTCTTACGATTCCTTAATTAGATAATCTTTCTATTTCTATACGAATACTATTGATAACATCTTTGTTGGCAATTTCTCCATCCAAACTAAATACAATAAACACATTACCTCCATATTGCTCTTTGAATGCCTCAAAACTGACTTTCATGCGCTCTGTTAGCGAATAGCTACCAAAATTGGCACTTGCTGTAACAGGTTTCACTTGTATTCCAAATGCTTTATCTCCTACTTTGGCTACATAATCGATGTCACCTGCATGGTCCAATTCAGGATCGCTTTCTTCAAATGTTATATTAGGAAACAATTTTGCTAAGCCTTCATTAATAACAGACTTCTCACGAATATAGCCATCGTATGTGCGGTTTATAGTTAAATTGTATATGTAATCAATACAATCTTGTTCTGTCAATTCACGAAAGGCTGTTTCCCATTCTGGAATAACAAACTCCATTATCTTTGTGTATAATCGCTCACCCAACTCTTTTAGGCTATCTTTAGTAATTTTTGTAGAGTTTTTCCCTGCGGTATATGCATTTTGAAAGTACCAATCTTTCCATCCTTCAAATGAAGCAGGTTGACATTCGCGTATGAGAGCCATAACAGCTCCTACTTTGTTTGGACGAGATAGTTGATAAGTTTGACACGCATAATTTAAGACGCGTTCTTTTTTCCCAAAATCCATAGAATGTTTGTTCATATCATCAGTTGATTAGAGGTTAATTTTTCAAATTTACTTTTGTATTTAAAATCTATAGAATCATCTATATCCGCCAATCCATTTTTCAGAAGATGTGCATTGAGAAAAGTCTTATTATCTAAATATAGGTAGCAAAGCAATATATTACTACTATCATACTTTGTAGTATCATATCGCATAAATACTTTATGCCCTTTAGTCTTCTCTGTAAGAAATTGTGTAGCACGATCATTTGAAGTAGGTCTTTCTTTGATACCAATTAGACGTACTACAAGATCATTATTTAGCACCACTTTGTTAGGTGATAATATAGATTTTATAGAAAAATACTCTTCTCTATCTTTGCTTTCTTTGTCTATTTTGGAACCGAATTGTAATTTCTTTACATCTATCTTGTTGACCATATTGTGTGGATCAACAAAACGATATGGAAGTTGTTCTATTTTGTTTTCTACACTAAAAGTTGATGTATCTTGTTCATACATATATCGGGAGGCATCCCAAATCGATGACAAAACAACCTTTTCGTCATAATATTTCTTAAAATCCGGGTTTATCTCATATCCAATAGAGTTGCGCTGTAGATTTTGAGCAGCTAATGCAGTGGTTCCACTTCCCATAAATGGATCAAAAATCGTTTCTCCAACAAAAGAAAACATTTTGATTAAGCGGTGGGGGAGTTCTTCCGGAAACACTGCGATATGCCCATCTTGTTTAGCTCCACCAAATGTCCAATGCGATGCAAAATAGCTATTCCAATCCTCTTTGGTTATTTCAGACATTTTTTTCTGCTCAGTAGTCGGGATAGGCGCCTTTCCTTGTTTTTTGAATATCAGAATAAACTCATAGTCTATTTTTAGAATACCATTTCTAGGATAGGGGAAGCTTCCCATAACAGCTCCACCACCTGTTGTATTCATTGTGGTCTGTTTTTGCCATATAATAGCTCCCATATAATCCATCCCTATAGATTCACAGAAGCGGATTATTTCTGTTCGAATAGGTATAACTTTATAACGACCGTAGTAAACAGAACGTGCAAATTGATCCCCGATGTTAATACATAGACGGCATCCATCATGTAGTACACGACTGCATTCTGACCATACCAAATTCAAATTATTGATATAGTCTTCATAACTGTCGTGAAAGCCAATCTGTGCATCATTGCCATAATCCTTGAGTTGCCAATAAGGTGGAGAGGTAATGATAAGATGTACAGATTTGTTTGGAATGAGAGAGAGTTGTCTACTATCTCCATTTATAAGAGTATGTGTAGTTGTTCCTTCCATATTTTATTTTGTATGACTTTATTTTGTTGCGCAGAACATAGTATTTGTATTTTAGATGGACTCATCAAACAACAATCATTAATAAGTATCCGAGTACTCCTTTTCTTTGGCTTCTCCCTCCAATTCTGTCGCCAATGCCTCAATCTCTTGTCGGGCTTGTGTGGCGGAGTGGAAGACAATTCCATGGATACCGAGTGCTTTGGCGCCCTCAATGTTTGCGGAGTTGTCGTCGAGAAATACGGCTTCGTTGGGCACTACATGATAGCGGTCGAACAGTATGCGATATATCTCGGGTGCGGGCTTGATAGTTTTCTCTATGCCCGAGAGTACAATTCCGTCCAACAAGTCAAAGATAGGGTAGCGTGGGCGCACTTGCCGGAAGGTCTCTGCCGACCAGTTGCTCAACCCGTAGAGGC
>CAVEFV010000150.1:0-2272 GCA_963615025.1 Firmicutes bacterium CAG:95
GCCCGGCTACGAAGCCGAGTCCGCTGCCATCAAGGCAAGATTGTAATACAAGAGTGAATAATTACACATACAGACAAAATAATAGCGGCACTTCTGCCGCTATTATTTTGTTACGACCTGTGCCTTAATTGTATTCCTGTACTGTCCAATAACAAATGCAATTTATTGTGCAAAGTTAGGAAAAATATTTGAAGAAGCACTCATAAGGTGTAGAGAAGTTCAATTTTTCTCTGGGTCTCCGATTCAATTTCTTCTGTATTTTCTTTATGTATGCGTCATCAAATCTATTGAAATTAGCCCGTTTGGGGATGTATTTTCGGATGAGTTTATTCGTATTTTCGATGCATCCTTTTTGCCATGAGGAATACGCATCGGTAAAATACACAGTCACATCCTCTTTCCCTTTCATATAGAGCCCTTTTGTGATGAGGTGATGTGCAGCGAACTCGCTTCCGTTATCTGTGGTTATGGTCTTTATGGTGGCTCTGTATGGCATCAGCAGTCTTGCTGCTGCCTTGGCAATAGGAACAGCCTTTTTACCGGTTCGTATGCGTTCCATAAGTAACATATTGGTACTGCGTTCCACTAAAGTCAATATGACATGTTGCTGTCTATCCACTATCAAGTCCATCTCCCAGTCTCCGAATCGAGTGCCATCCGCCTCTTTTGGACGCTCATGGATACTCGTTCTGTTGGGGATATTGGTGGCTTTGGTCGGGCGTTGTTTCTTTTGTCGTCGGCGATAGCGCAACTCATGTGGCATGTGAGCAGCCAATTTACCGGTCTTGTCTGCATGGACATGATTATAGATAGTCTGCGGGCATATATGTATCCCCTCTTTGGCGAGCACACCGCTTATCTGACGAGGCGACCAGTCCTCGTCTACTATCATCTGTTCCACACGCCACCATAGGATTGCATCTTTGCGATGATTGCCTAAGGTGCTATGTCTACGACTTTCGCATTTCTTTTGTGCAACCGAAAACACATATTGGTTCTGGCTGTTGGAGTTGCGTTGTACCTCGCGAGTAATAGTCGCAGGATGAACGCCTATCTCCTGTGCGATACGATTTCTGCGTTGTTTTCTTGCCAATCCTAAATAAATGGCGTACCTTTGTTCCGAAGTTAGTTGATCACTCATAACAATACAAAATTAACTGATTTCCGGGAGAGGTGCAAATCCTCTCCTGTTTTTTTGTATGTACTATCCATACTTTCTCCTGTTTTTTGTATTGCATTTGACTTGGACAACCTCTCTATCCTCCTTGTTCCGGTACCCTCCACAGGGAGGATAGAGAGAGTTTTGATGTACTAAAAAATTGCGTTTCTAAATGGAAACTATGGGAAATGTCCGTCGCCCGGGACCGATCCCGAAGTTTTCGGATTTGGAAGTGGTCGCCCTGTCCTTGGTGGCAGAAGCAGAAGGTATTGATAGCGAAAAGTGGTTATTTGATTCTAAGTTACAGGAGTATAAAGACAATTTCCCCAACCTCATCTCTCGTAGACAATTTAATGATCGCAGAAAGAAAACGGCAGGGCTATGCGAACAAATTCGTAAAAGAATTGTGATGAATATGGATGGCGAGGAAAAACAATTCTTTGTGGATTCAAAACCGATACCGGTCTGCCGAGTTGCGAGGGGAAAACGCTGCAAAATGGGTCAAAAAGGAGACTATTCAATGGCGCCGAATTTCGGTTTTTGTGCCTCGCAAAAGAGCCACTATTATGGTTATAAGTTGCACGCAATCTGTGGATTAAAAGGAGTAATACACTCGTATGATCTCTCGAAAGCAAGTGTGCATGATATCAATTACATGAAAGATGTACGCCTGCAATATTACGATTGCAGCATCTATGGAGATAAAGGGTATATCGGAGAGGATGTGCAACTTGATTTATTTGAGACAGCACACATACGGCTTGAATGTCCGTATCGGTTGAATCAGAAAAATTGGAAGCCGACATTTGTTCCATTTGCCAATGCAAGAAAGAGGATAGAGACGCTTTTTTCGCAACTTACAGACCAATTTATGGTTATTCGAAACTATGCGAAAATAACGACCGGTCTGTTTGCTCGAATCATTGGTAAAATCACTGCACTGACCGTTTTGCAATATGTGAACTTTATCAACCATAAACCCATCGGCAGAATTAAATACGCACTAAATTAATTCCGCCAACGGGTTGTAGAATGATTATCCCTTCTTACAGCATAGAAGTATGGCGAAAGTAACCTATATCGACCCCATTGCCACGCTGAGTGGCAAGATTG
>CAVEFV010000151.1:0-2230 GCA_963615025.1 Firmicutes bacterium CAG:95
GCGGAGGTACTGTCTGAGCAACGCGAGTTGTGCCGTAGCCGCAGTACGAGTGAGTTATATTTTTGGCAACGCCCGACACACAGCCGATGAATTTTCTTTGCTTCGTTTCTTTTGTTCAAGCAAAAGAAATGAAGAACATCTTGCTATGGCTCTCAACTCTCCTTCGCAAGAAAAACTATATGTTCCCGTTAAACCCAATTAACCCTTTCAACCAACCAAACTACTCCTAAACACATAAACTCCTAAACTTATAAACTAAACAACTGCCCTCAACGCTCAACTCTAAACACTCAACCCAAAAGAAATGAAGAACATAAAAACACATAAACTCCTAAACCCTTCAACTATAAATCTCACCTCAATACTCAGCAAAAACTGCATTCTCGTGCAGTTTACATACCCAAAACCTTGCATTTTCGTGCAGTTTGAGTACTAAAAACCTTGCATTTTCGTGCAGTTTGCTATTGTGTATCCAATACAAAAGCACTATCTTTGCAACCGATAACGATAAATCTATTCCTGTAATGCTGAACTTGATAAATATCTTGCAAGACCAACAACAAGAATTGGTTAATATCAATACCCGTCAATTATGCTCCCGCAAAGAAGAACGCTTATTAGATCTAAATAGTCCGTTGGCACAAGTGGTAATAGGTGTACGGCGTAGTGGTAAATCTACCATCTGTCTCAAAGTAATCAAAGAAAGTGGTATCCCTTTTGGTTATGTTAATTTCGATGATGAACAATTGGCTAAACTTCAAACGGAACAACTAAACGATGTATTGGATGCAGTTTACAAAGTATATGGCGATATATCCCATCTCTTTTTGGATGAGGTACAGAATATACCCGATTGGGCATTATTCGTCAATAGACTTCTTCGGCAGGGAATGCATATCCTGCTGACCGGAAGCAATGCCAATCTGCTCTCAGGAGAATTGGCAACGCATCTCACAGGACGATACAACCAAGTTGAACTCTATCCCTTCTCTTTCGCAGAGTATTGCTACATACGGAAGGTTGATACCCAAACCCAATCTACTAAAGCCAATGCATTGCGATATAGAGCATTAGAAAACTATATGCAACAAGGCGGATTTCCTGAACTCTTACACATAGAAAATCCCCATACTTATACACTGTCATTGCTATCCGCCATCATCAAAAAAGATATATGCAAACGCTATAAAGTCCGTTATCAACAAACTCTTACTGATTTAGCCAATGGCGCATTGGAAAACTTCTGTCAGGAAGTATCGTATAAACAATTATCCGAACAATATCAGTTGGGTTCCGTACATACAACCAAGCAATATATGTATTATCTCGAGGAAGCCTATATGGTGAGAATGTTACCATTGTACTCTTTCAAAAACAGAGACCGACAAAATATGCGTAAGTTCTATGCTATTGATCCTGCTTTCATCTCCAATCACGAAGACTCAATGCAAAAACCTAATTTAGGATGGAAACTCGAAAATGTAGTAGCAATAGAGTTGATGAGGCGTATGAATAATGAAGTCGAGCAACTCTACTACTATAAGAAAGCACGCCACTTTGAGATTGATTTTGTACGGGTTCGATTGAGTAAAATAGAAGAACTCATACAAGTAACCTACGATTTCAAAAATCCTACAACCAAACAATATAATCGTGAGATAGGAGGACTGATCAAAGGCGCACAACTGACGGGTTGTCAACGCTTACTTCTTGTTATGATGGAGGGGCAGCCTCAAACAATAGAAAAAGATGGGTTTGTCATACAATGTGTAAGGGCTACAGATTGGCTACTCGCTAATGAATAGACCTATACTCTACTCAGCCTATTGCTTCATAGTGAATAAAGAGGATAATATTCTCATCCTCTCACTCATATCCACCCAACAGAGATTATAAAACATTCCTTCCGGTTTTCTCCATTCATCCTATTAGACTCATTCTTCCCACAAACTACCCTCAATTCCTCATAGATATATCATCCAACGCTTATGCCCACTGTAGAGCCATAGCGTGCTATGGCTCTCATATCATCTTCGCATGTTAATTGTGAATTATTAATTGTTAATTGCTCACTTTATGCCCGCTGTAGAGCCATAGCGTGCTATGGCTCTCAACTCACCTTCAATAAACAAACAACATGTTCCCGTTTAACCCAATTAAGCCCTTCAACCCATTAAACTACTCCTAAACACCTAAACTCCTAAACTCATCAACTAAAAAACTGCTCTCA
>CAVEFV010000152.1:0-2218 GCA_963615025.1 Firmicutes bacterium CAG:95
TTGTTTGAAATTCTACACCATATTCGAGTTATAATGTAACCGCAGACGCTTCCGCAGGTAGCCGTTTCGGACACGCTTTTTGTATAACTCTACCAAATGACGCTGCAAAGGTAGTGTATTTTCGCAGTATCTGCAAGAATTCGCAGTACAAAAAGTGCATTTTCATAAAATATGAGATGTTTTTACTGCAAATTCTCGCAATACAAAGGTAATAATCTTAAAAAATGAACATTATGGAACAAGACATCAAACAGAGAGTAAAACTCGCAATGAAGGAGTTGGAGATTAGTCCTTATGTGATAGCAAAGGACTTCCATCTAAACGAAAGAACTGTGTATGACCAAATTAACGGCAACTCAAAGATAGGTGTAGCGACCATTGAGGCTCTGCTTGCCTATCGTCCCGACCTCTCTGCCGAATGGCTGTTGCGGGGAGAGGGTAGTATGTTGCGCAGCATAGATGTAGTGATAGATAGTAGCCATTCGCACCATAATAACAACAATGCAGGCAGCGGCACACAGATAATCAGTAACGATACAGATATGTGGAAGAAGATTGTCGCCGAGAAAGACGAGCAGATTACCGAACTCAAAGCCGATAAGGAAAGGCTATATCAACTCTTACTCAAAGAATGAGGAACGACGGGAATATGAAAGATATGAGATTTACAAAAGCGAAAGTGGCGATACTCGAACGAGTATTGAACGATGGATACTGCGAGTACTGCGGGAAAGAATATCGTGGAATAGCACTCTCTTATGACTATCGCAAGCCAAAGGAATGTAAAGTCCTTACGGCGTGCTGCGAACAGCGGAAGAAGAATGCACAACGGCGAGTAGACGAATGTCTAACCGACAAAAGTACTATGGATATGTTGAATAATGCTATCGGAAATCGCGGTAATAGCAACGGCGAGAACGAGTAATATAGTCCGCTAATTTACTTATGAAATGTATTCTATCGCGTTCATCATCGTCGGGATTATCCGATAGCACGGGGATAGTGCTGTGCATGACGCACCGCTCTAATGCAATAAGGCGATTAGTCCGCTTCTGTATTCTGTGTAATAGCCATATATGCGCATTCAATACACGGGAAATAATGCCCCAATGCCAAAGTAATTGTAAGGTAGATTTCATAGCGGATAAGTTTTTTTAATACCAAATACCAAGCGCAAAGGTAGCAAAAATAATCGATATACACAAATATAGTATAAATACCAAACCAATGCTTATACCCGAAAACATAGAATACCGCCCCATCTCCGAGCAGTTGGAGTACTTTCAAAAGGAGTACAAACGGCAACGAAACATCATAGCCCAGTTCGAGAGTGATTTCCGCAGGGCGAGTGATGATATTCTTGCAGCCGCGTGCAACCGTGTCGCCGAGCGAATGAATAAGGAACTATCCCAAGAGAATGTGATGAGAGATGATATGATAGACTTTTCGTTCATCGAGGCACTGTCCGTGCCGATACATCATTTGGGTTATACTTTGCACGAGGTGAACCCGTATCTGCCGGACTATGTGTCGGATAGGCTTGAAGAAGCAATAGACCATTTTAGCAGTGGCGACTTGTTTATTATCGAGCATGCAGAATGTTTGTCGCCCGAGGACTACGACTATCACTATCGGCTGTTGGGGCTATTGGAAAGTTTTCTCTATGGGCTGTTAGAAGACGCCTACGAAAGCGAAAAAGTGCAGCAGTACTGCAAGTATCTATAATCACAAACCATACGACCTATGACAAACAACTCCGCCATAACGCCCGCGTCTGCTGCTCTGTGTGAGCGGGTGCTGCATATTAAGAAAGCGTACCGCTTGACCTTTGACGCGATAGCCGCCGAGGCAGGTATGAGCCGCTCAACTGTTATCAACCAAATCAACGGACGATTTAATTTGGATATTCGTGTCGTGCTTGCCGTGAGTACGCTCTGCCCGGATGTATCGGCAGACTACCTGTTGCGAGGTCGTGGAGATATGCACCAACAGGCAAGCAAAAGCACAACCACAGAATTAGAAATACGCATTGCTCGTTTGGAGCAGACAATAGAAAAAGTAATTGGAAACAAACAAATTGATAATTGATAAAAACACATTGCAATAGTGCAGAAATAGTGCAAGAGAAATAATAATACATCGTAAGTACCACATAATCTGCTTATAAGGTCATGGCTCATAATCAGGGGGTCGTAGGTTCAAGCCCTACTGAGACCAC
>CAVEFV010000153.1:0-2213 GCA_963615025.1 Firmicutes bacterium CAG:95
TGTTAATTGTTAATTGTTCATGCCCGCTGTAGAGCCATAGCGTGCTATGGCTCTCTTACCCCTCTCTGCATGTTAATTGTTAATTGTTAATTGTTAATTGCTCATGCCCGCTGTAGAGCCATAGCGTGCTATGGCTCTCAACTCTCCTTCGCAGACTAAACAACATATTCCCGTTAAACCCCATAAACTCCTAAACTCATCAACTAAACAACTGCCCTCAACGCTCAACTCTAAACACTCAACCCCTTTCAACTCTCAACTATAAACTATCAACTCTACAATTCCCATTTGCATATTTGTAAAAATAACACTATCTTTGTGGCGTGAAGTTCCCAAAGTGGCATCGTGATAGGCGAAACCACTCAAAGACATTACACTCGTCTGCTGTGCTGACGGACGACAAAAACTATCAGCACAACGCAAAACCCACGCGACGACTTTCATTGACGGACACAGTGGTGTCCCGAGAAAGTGGCAGGGAGGGCTTTGTATAATATGGATGCGTTTGACAACACCCCGACGCAACCTGTAAGGTTGTGGTGGAGAGCGGAATCAACGAGCACAATAATGATGGCAGAGTCATCAGTCGGCGTGCGAGTTTGATGAACGCGAGTTGCTGAACGCGAAGCGTTTACTAACGCTTGCAATTCGATGTTCTGAAACGTAGGAAATTTCACTAAATCATTCGAAAGCAAGAATTAGTAGATGCTCATGGGTGTATCTTTCACTATCGTGTGCCTGTATAAGGCATACACATGGTACGATATACACGCGTGGGTTTCTGCAAGTATCTTCGATGATTTAGGTTTCCTACGACCACAGAACACGGATTTACAAACAGAAGTCCGCGTTTTTTTGTGTCTATATGTGAACGAAAAACAGACTACAACGGAGAAGGTCGATAGCCGAATAACAAAGTGGAGACAAACTGATTTTAAGAGTATGGAACATGTGTTCTTTAAGCCATGGATAGGCAGAAACTATGAGACGGGCGGTATCTTCGGCAAGAAGATATTGGTGCTTGGTGAAAGCCATTATTGTGATGACTGTGAACAGTGCGGACGCAAGTACGCGAATGAATGTAAAAGCATTAACACCACAAAACTTATTCAATGGATGTTGGACGGCAATACTGACAAATGGACTCCTACATTCAAGAAATTCGAGCGTTCTTTGGTAAACAAAAAAGAGGTTACTCTCGAAAGAAGCAAAGAGATTTGGAACTCGGTAGCGTTCTTCAATTTTCTGCAAGTCGCTATGAAAGGGACACGCTGTGGCGGTACAAAAGAAGATTACAATGAGGGTAGAAAGGCTTTTCTTGAAGTGATAGAGGCATTGCAACCCGATTTGATTATCGTATGGGGTGTAACCCGTTTGTACAACAACCTGCCTGGTAAAGAGGATGGTTGGATTGACGGTGAACGCTTGGTGGTGGATGGTTGGTCAGTCCCAAATGGTTACTACCAACTCAAGAGCGGCAAGAAATCACGCGTTATTGCCATTTATCATCCATCTGCCGCCTATAGTTGGTCTTGGTGGTATAATGTAGTATCCACGCAATTATAATATCCCTAAAATTATAACGATATGAAAACAAAAGTATTATCATTATGCATTACCCTACTGATGGGAATAGCAGTCTTTGCCGCCGATAAAGTCCAAATAGGAGACTTGTACTATTACTTGGATAGTTCCACTCAAACGGCAATCGTAACTTCACATATTTCTTCGTCCGAAAAATATAGTGGAGACATCGTTATTCCTTCTGCTGTTACATACAATGACACAACCTACACCGTAACGAGTATTGGAGAGTGGGCTTTCTCTCATTGCACAGGCCTTACCTCTGTTACCATCCCAAATAGCGTAACGAATATTGGAAGCAATGCTTTCTATAATTGCATAGGTCTTGCCTCTATTACTATCGGCAACAGCGTAACGAATATTAAAGAGGGAACTTTCCGTGGTTGCACCGCTCTTACCTCTATCACTATCCCAGAGAGTGTAACGAGTATTGGAATCAGTGCTTTCAGTAGATGCACCGGTCTTACCTCTGTAACTATCCCCAACAGCGTAACGAGTATTGGAGCAAGTGCTTTCTTTTATGTTCCCAATATTGTGTATAATGGTACTGCCACAGGTTCTCCATGGGGTGCAAGAAGTGTGAATGGTTATGTAGATGGCTATTTTGTCTATGCAGACGCTACAAAGAC
>CAVEFV010000154.1:0-2134 GCA_963615025.1 Firmicutes bacterium CAG:95
AGAGCGGTTTGTATCCTTTGTACTCGTTTGCCAACACCTACAGCCAAGATTGGTATTTCGTGCTGCATTGGCGTGAAAACACACAGCAATAAAACTGCCTGAAATCACTGCGCACCACACAAAGAGGCTGCCTAACCAAAACTTGTTAGACAGCCTCTTTTTGTTCAATACCCAACTAAAAAACTTGCATACTCCATAAAAAAGCCGTACTTTTGCAGCACAAAATTGGTCAATTGACCGCAAAAATGCACTAAGCATATGGAGATACAACGAGAAATATATCTGAATAGACTTGTCGCAAGTAGGCATAATGGGCTAATAAAAGTGGTGACCGGAATCCGCCGCTCCGGCAAATCATATCTGCTCAGAGTGCTTTTCCGTAATTTCCTTTTGCTCCATGGAGTAAAGGAAGATCATGTCATAGAACTCGACCTTGAGAACCGAAGGAACAAGAAATACCGCGAACCGGATGCACTGATGGAGTTTATTGACCAACAGATGACGGACGGGGAGATGTATTATATCCTACTTGATGAGATACAGCTTGTACCTGAATTTGAAGATGTGCTCAACTCGTATCTTAGTATCAAAAATGCTGATGTATATGTGACTGGATCCAATTCACGCTTCTTGTCGAAGGATGTCATAACCGAGTTTAGAGGAAGAGGTGAGGAGATTCACATTACTCCACTGACATTTGCGGAATACCGCTCTGCACATCCCGACAAAGAATCACAACAGGTTCTCAAGGAATATCTCACTTACGGAGGACTGCCTTATGTATGTACAGAACCTGACGAGCAGAAGAAGATGAATTATCTGAAGGGGCTGTTTGAAAAGACCTATCTAACGGATATCAAAGAACGATATAAAATACGCGGTGTAGAGGTTATGGATGAATTGCTGGATGTTGTAGCATCGTGTATCGGAGGACTGACCAACCCATCGAAAATAGCAAATACCTTCCAAAGTGCAAAGGGAGAAAATGTGCACAAAAATACCATAAAAGAGTACTTGGAAATGCTAGAAGACTCTTTTATCATCACCCACTGCATGCGCTACGACATCAAGGGAAGAAAGTACATCGATACGCCTCAAAAATATTATTTCGAGGACTTAGGATTGCGAAATGCGCGTCTTGGTTTTCGTCAGGTCGAACAGACGCATCTAATGGAGAATCTTATCTACAACGAACTCCGTGTGCGTGGTTATATGGTGGATGTAGGTGTCGTTAATGTTCGAGAAATTGACGAGGGCGGAGCATATCGCAGAAGCCAACTGGAGGTGGATTTTGTTTGTAATAGAGGTTTCGAACGTGTGTATGTTCAGTCGGCCTATCGATTGCCTACATCGGAGAAACAACAACAGGAGAAAGCCAGCCTACTAAAGATAGACGACTCTTTCCGTAAAATAATTATAACTGAAGATTTGGTAATACATCACATGGATGAAAATGGTGTAGAATGGATTAATGTCTATGATTTTCTAAATAGCACCGAACTGTAAAATAGGCTATAGGATGCCATACGAATAATGAAGGATATCAGCACAAAATCTACCGATTTGTAGCAATCATTCCGAGCAATTTCATAACATTGTCCAGTCAGCGAGTGGACAAATACAGAAAAGGTTGTTTCCTGTCACCCACTCCCGCACCCTTCACTTTCCGTACCCTTCTCCGCCTAACGAACTCCGAAGGAACTCCGAAGGAACTCCCTACCAACCCCAAGAGCATCAGTGAGGACAAAACCCTCACTGATGCTTTTTTTGTACTATTTCCCCTTCGTTTGCCTTACCGATTCCTAAATATTCATTAACAATAAGAACAGCCGTCACCTACGGGTTACCTACGGGTCAGATACGGGTCACCTACGAGAGACCAATTACCTGCCAAACATTAAAATTCACAAACAAAACACTAAACTCTAAACACTCAACTCTCAACTAAAAGACTGCCCTCAACTCTCAACTCTCAACACTCAATTCTCAACTGTATTACAAATTGGTTTACAAATTCAAAATGGATTTTTGTAATCATATAACTGACGGAATATCAATGAATTAAACGGTCAAAAATAAAGGATTACAAAATTACAATTTATTTGCAACTCTATTCATCACAACTTATTCACAG
>CAVEFV010000155.1:0-56641 GCA_963615025.1 Firmicutes bacterium CAG:95
GAACCGATGTGATTGTCTTCATATCGTCCGAAAAAGTCTTCACAAGCTGGTTCCCATCGGCATAAACCGTTGTTACAGTTTTGTAATCCGTTGAAAACGTCTTGACGGTATCACCGGATTGGACAACACCGGCGGAATCTACTTTACCGTCTATATATGACTTGGTCTGTTCGGCAAGTGTTTTAATTTGGTCCAGTGATACCAGCTTGCGCTCAGACATTTGATTCACGCTCCTTTGAAAGATTTAGGGGAGGATTGTTATACCCTCCCCCGGGACTGCCATAGTTTAGGCACCGAATACCTCGGTGCACATAGCTGTGACTTCGGCATCAGTAGCACCGGACAGAGTGTCAAGGAACGCTTTGTTTGCGTGGCTGTGATTGCCTTCAGCGGCAGCATTGACTTTCGCTTTGAGAGTTGCATTCAGGTTATCCTCAGCAACTTCATTCAGGTTGGCCAGTGTGCCTGTGGGTACAGTAATGTCCACAGCCTTTTCTGTGATTGTCTGTTCGGTACCGTTGACCTTGATCTTCTCGATGATGTTTACCTGAGCGCCGTCTTCCATACCGGCAAGACGAGTACCCTCGGCATTGGTCATAAGACGGCTGCCGTCAACCTTGTCGACTTTCTTAGCCAGCTCGGTGTTTACGTCAGCTGTCTTTGCATAGTCGCCGATACCCAGATTTTTGATCATCTTTGTGACATATGCTACAACTGTAGCCTGTTCATTTTCACCGCCGATACCCGCCAGGATACCATCCAGACGAGTAATATCATTGGACATCTTTGCGGCACCTGTCGTGTCGTTCAGAATCCAGTCGGCGATCTCCTTAAGTGTGTCGTAGGATGCGTCAGCGTCTGCTACGATTTTCGCAACCTCTTCGGATGCGACAGTGCGAACGCTCTTGCCGGTATCTGTACCGACCAGCGTCTCCACTGTGGTTTTCTCAGCTTTACCGTCGATAAGGGTTTTCAGCGCGGCGGCAAGGTCGTCGTATGCAACCTCGTCTTTGCCCGCAAGAGTACCCAGATCAGTGATCTGACCATCGATGTAGGTCTTAGCCGCCTGAAGAGCGGTTTTCAGCTGTGCAAGGGTTGTAATTTTGATAGAGTCTGCCATTTTATGTTCCTCCTGTGGAATAAATATTTTGTCACAGTGTATAACACTGCCGTGACCATTGGAAAATTAGTTGAACACGTCGCTGATAACATCATTAACCTCTTTTTCGGTAGCAATATCATCAGAATTGTAAGTAAGCTCGTCCGGCTTCGGTTCTTCTTCCCCGAATACATCGGTAATGACTTCTTCAAGCTCCTCTTCGGTAGCGATATCATCCTCGTCGTAAGAAGGTGCGTTCTCGCCGAATACATCGTCGATTACACCGTCAACCTCTCCGTCCGTAGCTATTTCGCTTCCTTCCGGAACAATATCGGAACTCGCCTCGATTACAATATCGTGTTCGAGCAGTTTGTTTGCCGTGGCAAGAACCTGTTCTGTATCTGTCGGTGTGATTCTGTACTCACCGTCATAAATATCACACTCAGGTGCGCTTGCGATCGGTATGGACAAAACTCCTTGTAGACTTCCTATGGGTGAAAGATGCCCTTTGATAGACCCGATTTCGCATACTCCGCCCATACTCAGTAAACCTCTTCCGAAAGCTTGAGTGCCGCCTTCGAAATAAAGGTATCAACTTTGCCGTTTGCTTTGGTAAGCTGAATGTCATAGACATATTTTCCGAAATTGAGATCCTCGGTGTCCTTTGGTTCGAGCACCAGCATCATCGTATCAGTGGGAATGTCTTTGATAAGAAGGGGTCTGGGATCATCGTAATTTTCCTTCATGGCAAAGCGAATCGTATCGCCCTCCGCCGGAATATACGGCGTACCGTCTCTTTTGGTGGCTGAGACCAGAGCCTCGAACGTATCACCTCGGGTCAAAGTGATAGTGGTGCCAGTAATGCTATAACTCATAACCTCACCTCCGGTTTATTTTGCATATGTTGATTTGCGAATCGGTAATCGATTAACCTCTGTCATAATTCGTTTTGCCGACCCATTACCGCCCAGCTTCTCGTAGGGCTTGTACAGATATTCATATAAATTTTCGTACTCGTCCTGCGTGATGGATCCTCTCTCGATATATATCATTCCGAGATAGATGATACGGTCGTGGGCCAGCCCTATAAGCATTTGTGTTTCCAGAGTGTTCTGTCGGTTTTCGGCAGCCCTTCTCTTTGACCTCTCCTGAACAAATGCCCAAAATCCGGAAGAGGCAAGTATTGTTCCTAAAACGGTCAATACAGTTTGTAGCCAAGGTGCTATCTCCATGTACCATCCTCCTTTAAGTTAAAAATAAGTTGAGAAGTTTGCAGGAAATATCACCCCAAACCTCTTCAGGTTAAGCAGAGGAGTCCGCGTTTAAGCAGACTCCTTTGTTTTTTTTGTCAATCCGCCGGATTGCCGTTTTCATCAAGACCGAGAGCTTCGAGATCGGCTTTGACTGCGTTTTTGAACTTCGCCGGAACTTGGGCAAAAGTCCGTCTGTTGTTGATGATAAGTGCGACATAAAGTGCCACCATATTGTTACCTCCCAAAAGTAATTTAACTAAAATATAAAACACGGTTATTCCTCCGTAGCGATGGGATTTCCGTCTGTGTCGTAACCGAGCTCCAGAAGCCGCGCTTCGACATCCGCCTGAAATTTAACAGGCACCTGGTCGAAGGTTCTGCGCTTATTGACGATAAGCTTTGCGTAGATTTCTACCATTTCCGTAACCTCCTTATCAGATATTTAATGTGGCAATGGCGTCATACAGGTCAGCAATCGCTTCCATAATGGCAAGCTGATTATTATCGCCCGTTTCCTGCCCTGCCATGATCTGAACGATGTTGGCGGAATCGTTTGTACCGTTGATGGCGTTCTCCGCCATAACCAGACTCGTATAGGTATTGAATTCCTCGGGGGTAAGTGCCGCTTCCTGATAAGTCCAGTAAGTAGTCTCTCCTCCATGCTCCGAAGTTCTGGTAATGCTGGCGATATCCTTGCGGAGATACACCATTCCCACCGTGGCTTCAAGTGCCGCCGGTTTAACGGTGCTCTCGGCATATTTATAAGTGATCTCCATGTTGTTTTCCTCCTTTCGCAGTATAAAGACTGACGAGCTTAAGATATACCCGTCTGGCGTCATGTCTGTCGTATCCCGATATCTTTCGCCTTAACCTGCGAAAGCTGACCTTGGGCTTTATCCACCTCCGGTACATACGGTAAGTATCGGTGCAGTCAAGCCACCCGAGGTATGACAGCATCTGACGTGCGTCGAGTATGGTGGTTCTCTCCTTTTTGGAGATTTTGCCCGCCTTTCTTACGGCTTTATACATAATGGTCTTTCTGAGAATAGTCCGGCTCCGATAAAAACGGAAACCCATAAAATCCAGATCACGCCCTTGGTCATTACCGTAAGAAAAACGGAATACCTGCCAATTGGCTTTTAATTTCAGTCCAAGCCGTATTTCCAGATAATCCGAAACGGCTTGCCTTATTCGGTGAAGAACCCGCTTGTTGTTCCCGAAGACAACCATATCGTCCATGTAGCGCATATAGTGCACCGCTCGAAGCTCTTCCTTGATATAATGGTCAAGCCCCTGCAGATACCAGTTTGAAAGCCACTGAGAAGTGTAAAAGCCAAGCGGAATGCCGACCTCGGTAACGTCGATAATGCCGTATAGGAGGGCCAGCATCTTCTCGTCGTGGACGGCATCCTTTAACTTGGCTTTCAGCAGGTCGTGTGGAATGGAATCGAAGAAACGCCGTATATCCATTTTGAGTACATACTTGCAGTTCTTCGGATCGGTCCGTATCCACTTTTCTATGACCCTTTTTCCCTTGTGGGCACCTCTGCCCGGGAGACTAGCATAGCTGTGTTCGTACATGCCCTTGCAGAACATGGGCTTCATGGCGTTGACAATGCAGTGCTGAACAAACAGCTCCTCCAATGTCGGAACAATAATCATGCGTTCCTTGCGCGTAATTCCGTCATAAATATAAACCGGCATATGCTCGGCGTTTTTGTAGTTGACTATCCAGTCAAAGGACTGTGCAACTGCCGCGTCGTCTGACATATGCCGGCTTTGCATTATTCTCCGGAATCGCTTGCTGTGTTTGGCTTGCGCAAGGGAGTATCTTCTGTTCGCTTCGGAAATTGTTGCTTCATACAAGTGGTTATAGGATTTCATAATTTTTCTCTCTTATCCTCTCATCCGCTTTCGACGTATTCTCAGCTACTCACAGATGCTTGCATCGAGTTAATTTTCACCGAGTGGTGAGGAAGAGAAGCGGATTCTCTTGCCATTGAAAATGGCGGTATACACTGCATTGAGTAGAGCTTCCTATAGATAAGGTAGAGCCGCACCATTGTTCGAGTTCGAATTGGACGCCTCATTGTTCAGATTAGCATAGAACGGACCGACCTTCAGGTCATTGTTCCAGTTGCCGCCGACATAAGCGCGAGCGCAGTGTATATCCCTGTTTGTTTAGTTTGTTTGATTGTTGTTTTTTCCGGCGAACCTAAGGTTCTCCCGCCCTCTCCTCGCTGCTTACGCAGCTGCAAGCGGTTTACAAGAGAGAGCCGCACCATCGTTCGAGGACGAAGCGGACGCCTCATCGCCCAGATAAGCAAAGAACGGACCGACCCGCAGGTCACGGAGCCAGCCGCCGCCGACCGAAGCGTACCTTGTACCGGAGTCATACCACACCACGTCGCACTCATATGTGCTGCTCGAGCCCGCCACCACGGAGGGCAATCTTCCGTAGTCGGTTGCAAGCATCCCCGAAATATAACCGCCGGAAGAGCCGGAAAGTCCGCTTCCCGAAACGGAAATATAACCGCTGCCGTCCGTATTGTAGTCCGTAGCGGAAGAACCGTCGTGCGTACCGCGCGTAAGCTTTATTTTCTGCGTACCGTTTACATACATCCAGCCTGCTGTACGACGGTACAAATTGCCCCACCAGTTTTCCATGCCGAATACCTTCACGCCGGAAGTTTTGTTGTTCGAACCCCAGAACATACCCTTGGTGTTCATCGTACCGGGGGCAATAGCCGCAGAAGCATTACAAACACCGTAGCCGAACGCGGTCTGTCCGTCCGTAGAGCACGCCATCATAACCAGCAGGTCCTGTATAAGCAGTCTGTCGCAAAGCACCTCCGTGTACCAATCGTCGCCGTTCGCCTTGGCATATGAAATTTCGGTTGCGGCAGTCGTTTTTACGCTGTTGCTTGCTCCGCTGATGGAACGCATCTTGCCGGAAACCACCGATCCGAAGTATATGGGTGTATAGAAATGATTTATCTGATTGTTGTTGCGGTCATAATTGCACCAGCAGTCCCAGCCGTCGCCCTGCGGCGTGTCGGAGCAGCGGAAATGGTAAATACCGTTCTCGCTCCAGCGCTTCGTATAAATTTTCGGCCATTCCATCATGGCGTTGCCGCCGAAAGAGGTGTTTGCCACACTGGAATCCGTTCCGTCCGGCTTCTTTGCATAATTGTCTGGGTCAAGATAATGGTCGACCGTACCGTCATAAGTCAGCATACAGGGGCGCGGCATAAACTTCTCGCCGGGCTCAAACCCCCAGCTGCCGTAATTGAATATACCGCTGCTGAAATTCATCGCGGCCGGAGTATATCCGGCGTTGTCCACGTCGGACGGATATGTCACTCGCACAGTCGGACTCTGGGTTCCTGTATCCAGATCGTACCCGAACAGGTAATCTCTCTTTTTCGGCGTAACGCTCGCGCGGTTGCTTTCGCTGCGGTTATAACTGCCGTTCAGATACGGGAATGCCGCATAGTAGTATGTCGTACCCACGGATACGCTGCTGTCCGTATAGGTGCCGTCGGCTGTGATTGTCTGCACAAGCTCACCCTCGGTTTCCGTCGTCGGATAACCGCTCGTGCTTCTGCGGATTACCGCTCCCGTAACTCCGCTCGGAAGCTTCGCCGTAATTTCCACACTGACGGTATCTGCGGTAGAGTCATATACCGATTTAACGGAAAACTCCTGCATCGGGTCTATTTCTGCCTCCGCTACGGAAACAAAGGCGTGGTTGGATTTATTGCGGTTGTAGACTCCCTGTGCGGAAAACGGAAAAGCCGCATAATAATAAGTGCCCGGATCGGTGGCGACGGTATCCGTCATTGTGCAGGAATTGTTGATAACCGCTACCAGATCGCCGTCAAATTCATCCGTGGGGTAACCCGTTGTTTTCCTCCGTATAACTGCACCTGCAACGGTGCAGAGAATCTGGCCGTTAATCTCGGTGTCATCGGGTAATGTTGCCGTGATATCTACTCCCATGTCCGAGGCAGCCGCGCTGAATGCTATCATGTTTGACGGCTCGATGCCGCCGAAAAGATGTCGATTTTTACCAAAAATCAAATCTTCTTCTGCCATTTTGATTTCTCCTTTCGGTTTAAGAATACGTAACAACCGTGAGGGTAAGCCTGCCGTCGGAATCGAAAGTTTTAACCGCTCTCGCTATTTCCGCTCCCGCTGCGCTCTTCAGCACAATTGTTACGGTCATAAAATCATTCGTAAATGTTTTTGTCAGCGTCCGCCCGTCGCTTGCGGTCGAGACAATAACGGTGCCGTCGTCGGAAAACCCCTTTGTCCCGTCCTCAAAGCCCACAAGCAGAATCCGCCGTATCTCTTCCTTGTCGATGCCAAGCTTCAGCTTGCTGGCGGCGTCTTCGCTGAGCTGATCCTTTATCTGATTGAACCACGTTGAAAAATCGGCCTGCTCGGATTCCTTCCATTGATCAAGGGTCGCCTTTTCTGCTTGCAGGTCTGCTTTCATCTGGTCAAACCATGCTGTAAAATTGCTCTCCTCGCTTTCAACCCAGTCCGAAATCTCCTGCATCTGACCGTCGACGAACTGATCAAGCTCGCCCTGCCACTGTCCCAGAAGTTCATCAAGATTGATGGTTTGCAGAACCGATGTTACGAATGGTGTGGATTCTGTGCCAATCATCGAAGTGATGTCGGCTTGATTGATAACCGTCGTGCCGTATTTTCGGTAAATATAACACAACGGATACTGATGGACATCTCCCTCGTTTTCCAGCGTCGGATTGACCGGAGCGCTGGCGGGAGTGCCCTTGATAATTTTAATGCTGTTCGCACGGACGGATTCCGTGGTGTTGACTTCCAGAACAACCGCGTCAATGCGGTTAAGAAGCACTTCGGCTTCCGGCGCGGTCAAAGGCAAAACGGCGTCGTTAACTGTCCACGTATGGTCAAACCACGCCTTGCCTATGCCGACATTCACGGTAAGACCGCCTGCCGCTTTTACGGCAAATGCCGTTCCGATGGAAGCAAATATTCCGTCGATAATCAGCCCGTCAAAAAGACTCGACATATCGGAAGCATGGTATTTTCTGTCCCCGTTAAGCGAATCGAAAAAACCGCTGGTTATGCTCATGTGATTTACCCTCCTTACTTTGAAATGGTCTTGAAGGTCGGATAGATGGACAATCCTTCCTCACTGTTCGAGATAACCAGCTCTGAAATATAAGCGGCTCTCTCGTTGCCGTATTCGTCGGCAATCTGTACAATATCGCCTATGAAAAAGTCTTTGCCGTACTTGAAAAGCTTAGTAAGCTCAACCTCTCCCTCAAAAGCGGTGGTCATAGTATTGTCGGCAAGTTTTTTCAATCCTCTGGTTTTGAGCTGGTTCAGATACTTATCGTCTGTGAGGGCCCCGTCTTCCGTATCGGACGAAATATCACGTGCGTCGGTAAACAGCTCGCGTCGGTTAAGTCCCGAAGCGGATCCGACAACAGCCGTCTTTCTTGACGCACCCTCGCCCTCTCCGGCGACAAGCGTTACATTCTTTAATCCCGCTTTTGAAGAATAGTAGTTGCTGTTGATAATATTTTCAAAGTTCGGAGAGAACACCACATACGGATTATCCATCTGATCATATGAACGGTCAACGCCGGCATACAGGCTGAAAGCAAACTTGTTTTCGTCTGTAAGCACAATCTTGAACCCGATGTTGTTTTCCTCGCAAAGCCCCGTGATAACGTCATACAGACCCGTTCCGGTATACTGGTTATCAATGGTCAGCGCCGTAATCTTCGGGTCTGTCGACGGAACAAATATAAAATTGTCAACCTTCCTGTCGACAATAGACGGCGAAATAAAGCACTCGTTCATCATTGTTTGAACCGCATTTTGAAGATTGCCTCTGAAAATTCGCTGTCCCCAGATAATCCGTCGTTCCAGTATGGATTCAAGCGATCTGCCTGTTACGACAAGGTGATTACCCTCCTCTATATCGGCATTGATCTTGATGTCTTCGATAATCATACAGTGCTCGGAATCCTTAAGCCACAGATAGTAGTCTTCCTTCATATATGTCAGAAGACTCGGGCTCATCGTAAAGTAGATTTCGAAATCGCCGTATAAATTGTATCTGTCAGTCCATATCATAGATTCATAAGCATCTATGACGGCTACGGCTTCGAAGTCTGTATTCAGTACAAGCAATTCCATAGTTATACCCCCTCATAGATAATCCTGTTCTCGATTCGGAACTGAAGATTTGCCTCTCCGCTGTCTGCTGTGAATGCAAACATATTCTCGCCCTTTGTCAGAGTGAGCCAGTCCGTATTTTTATCCAGACAGTTCAGTATGTTGTAAGACGTACCCTCCCTCACAAGCGTAATGCTTTTATTGCCCTTTGAGGTATTGATTATGATATCGTCACCCGCAACAATCCCTTTACCTGTAAGCTTTTGGAGCTTTGCCGTATCGATCTTCATAACCGCTCTGGTTTCGACGTTGTATATACTGATGTTCGTGGCGGCTTCAACGGCATGAATATAAATACTCACACCGATCTCCGCGTCTCCCGAATAGGTGACTATACCCTCTGTTTTGTTGAGAATATCGCCCGTCTGCAGAAGCGGATCCGTAAGCGATTCATTGGAGAACGGAAACTCGAACATGGGCTCAACGCTGAAAAAGCTGGTCACGTTGTTTCCGCTCTCCCCCGCAAAATAGAAATGCGGATCGGGGCAGATAATCGATACCTGTGCCCCTTCCTGAGAACTGAAAATATCCGGCTCGTTGGATTCCACATATCCTGTTATTTTTGCA
The DNA here is from genome assembly GCA_963615025.1 of Firmicutes bacterium CAG:95. Lineage (GTDB taxonomy): Bacteria > Bacteroidota > Bacteroidia > Bacteroidales > Paludibacteraceae > Colicola. Next base: position 9,160 of record CAVEFV010000155.1, read on the forward strand.
TGGCGGTTATCTGTTTTAACGATAATTTCCACGCTCTTTTTAACTGGAAAATATCTGTAGGATTTCTGCCGGACATCTTCAATGGATTCGCCGGAGGTCGTGTCGACAAACACAAACTGAAATACTATGTTTCTCTGACTCTGACGGGCGGAATTGAATATTGAACCGTCAAAGGTTATAACCTCTGTGGTGTTGACGGTTGCTTTTACCGGACCTAATCCGGTTACGGACTTGATAAGGAAACCCGAAGACTCGGGCTCCCTCAGATCAAGCTGAATGCTATCACCCAGATAATTGGTGATAGTAAATGATTGAATCATGCTATCGCCACTCCTTTCAGCTCCGAGAACTGATTTTTCGTCTGACGATAAATATCAATTCTGGACAGCGACTTGGGTGAATAGTTGTTTTGTGTAAAGTTATAGGTGTTTCCGGTAGCAGGCGCGGTATTACCGTTCTGAACGGTACCCGAACCTTCTCTTTCCATGGCGGCGCTTATCTTCGTTGCTTGACTGCTGCTCAGCAGTGCAGACAGCTTACCCGCTCCCTCCGATACTTCGGAAAGATCGAGAACCGGTTTGATTGTCGGCTGAGAATCGATGCCGTCTTCTATGATTTCGCCTATTTGGGAAACTGCGTTGCGAAGTCCTTCCTTGGCGGACGTTGCAACACCGGCTTCATAGGATATATCGGCATAGTCGTCAAGAGAATTGACAAACCCCTCCGACAGAGAATTAATTTGGAGCTCCTCCGCCGCCGCTGCCGCCGCTGCCTGTGCCATATATCTTGCGCGCGCTTTCGCCAGATAAGTATTGGCGGTTATACCCGCGGCAAACCCTTCGACAAGATAGCTGCCGGCATTGTAAAAATCAGTGTACTGACTGCGGACGCCCGAAAGGCAATCGGAAGCAATTTGGTCAAACAGTAATTTTGCAGCCGTAGTCTTTGCGCGAATGCCGGAGATGAAATAGTTCATCAGGTTCTTACCCGCCATGTTAAACTCGGAAAGTTTATTTGTAATTGCGGTAAGACAGCCGGAAACAATAGTGGTAAATGTGGATCGGGCAGTCTCCTCGCCCGGACGAATACCGGAAATGAGATTACCCATTATACTCTGACCTATTATGGTAAACTTACTGTATTGGCTTGTAAATGCCGTTATAACATCGCCCACCATCACGGTAAAGGTACTCTTCAGATTTCCTTTTTGCGCATTGGCGGCGTTGATAAATGTCACAACCATTGTGTTGGCTGCCGTACTCACTCTGGAATTGGCATTGGTAAATGCACCGATAAATTCGTCGATGCCGGCCGCACCAAGCTTTTTCAGATTCTGAGCAAACGAAGACATGCCGCTTGTATCGAGCTTCTTTGTGCTGTTTGCCAGATCGACAAGGTTGCGGAATTCGACCACAACCCCGCTGAGCTTGCTTACGTTTACGCCGCTTATACTGTTGTAATATGCGGCAAAGGACTTGCCGAAACCAGCAAGGCTCTTACCGAAGTCGCCGATATTTTTATCGCCCGTAAACCAGCTCACAATACCTCCCGTATTGGGCAGAGTATTAGCAAGCTCAACCAGCGCTTTTGCGGCTGTTGCGGAACTAACAACAACATCGGGGCTGATTCCGGTAAGAGCTGTGGAATAGTTTTTCATAGCCTTACCGAACGGCACAAGCTGCTCTCCGAACGTTTCAAGGTCATTATCTCCTGTAAACCATGCTACGACTCCTCCCGTATTCGGGACGGTCTTCGCCAATTCCAGAAGCGCCTTTCCGGCTACAACGCTATTTTGAATTACATCGGCTTTCAGTCCGTCCACTTCGACAGAAAACGCTTTCATCGCTTTGCCGAACGGCACAAGCTGCTCTCCGAAGGTGTCCATATCATTTTCACCCGTAAAGAAGCCGACAACGCCGCCGCTGTTCGGAATGGTGGATGCCATCTCGATCATGGCTTTGCCTGCCGTTGCGGCTTGCTGAATGACGTCCGTCTTCAGTCCGTCTACTTCGACAGAAAACGCTTTCATGGCTTTGCCGAAAGGAACGAGCTGCTCTCCGAATGCCTCCATATCGTTTTCTCCGGCAAAGAAACCGAGCACACCGCCGGAATTGGGCAGTGTGTCAGCCATCTCGGCAAGAGTTTTACCGGCAATGGCGGCATTGGAAACCGCATCGCCGTCGATATCGCTGATTTCATCGGAGAATTGTTTCATCGCTTTTCCGAACGGAACCAGCTCTTTGGCAAAACCGGAAAGTGAGCTGCCGCCCGTAAACCAGGAAGTAAGCCCGTCCAGAATATTTGCGGCGGTCAGAATAAGAATCGTCTCGGCAAGCGCTTTGACACCGTCCAGCATAGACGGGGTTATTGAACCTGCACCGTCAAGAAACGGCTTAAGATTGGTCATAAAAGCCGAAAGATCGGAGGCGATCCGCGGGAATTGACTCGTTACGCCACTCATAAATCCGCCGACAATACCGCCGACAAATTTACCGATAGCCGTACCGATACCCTGCAGTAGCTCTCCGCCCTCGCCAATAAGCCAGTTTAGCCCGGGAAGTTGTGCCAGCGCACCTATGGCTGCCAATACCAGAGCAAGCTCTGCAATCACGGCGCCCATGCCGAGTACGCCGGCCATAGCTCCCGGAATCAGTGCCGCAACCGCGCTCAACGCCGCCATGATAGCGGCAAGCAGACCAACGCCGACAATCCCTTGTAACAGTGTGTCCGAGTCAATGCCCTTCAGTGCGTCCACAATGCCGGAGAAGAATGCCATCAGAACATCCACCGCCGCCTGAATCAGACTCGGAAGATGTTTTACAATCCCCTCAAGAACGGCAATCAGGAATTTGAATACTGAATCCACAATAGACGGAGTGTATTCAACCAAAGCCTTGAGAACGCCGGCTACAAGCTTAAGTGCACCGTCTGCAATGGTGGGCACACACTCAACAAGCACGTCAATAACTGTCAGAACAATTGTCTTTACGGCACTGCCAAGGGCCGAAGCACTGCCGGCAATTATTTCACATAATTTTATAAACCCTTCGCCTACGGCCTCTATAACGCCTACAACAATGCCTTTAACAATTGCTACAAGACTCGAAACGACTACCGTTAAGGATCCGGCTAAAGCAGTAATGCCGACTGACACTGCCGTCAGTCCAAGGCCGAAAGCCAATAAACCTGCGCCTGCGGCCAATATTCCGATGCCGATAAGAGTCAATGCCCCTGCCAGTCCTAATATTACGGGAACAACAGGAGCAAGAGCATATCCGGCAATACCTATAATGGCAAATGCTCCCGCCAGAGAAACGAGCCCCTTGATAATAGATTCCCAGCTCATAGCACCGAGAATTGCAAGCACGGGGGTCAGTACAAGAAGCGCCGCCGTAGCCACAAGCAAAGCGGCAGAACCGCCGAGCGTGCCTTTCATGGCATTCAGTCCGATAGCCAAAATGGCTATACTGCCGCCAAGGGCAACAAGTCCTTTTCCAATTTCCTCCCAGCTGAATCCGCCCATCTTGTCAAGTGCCTTCGCAATTATAAGAAGTGCCGCGGATACAGCGATAAGACCGACTCCGACGCCGACCATATTTTTGGGCATGAAATTCACAGCGGCTGTAATTGCCGCCAGCGCGCCTGCCATAGCGGTAAGGCCTCTTGCAATTTCATTCCATTGCATGCCGGAAAAATCTTTCATGGCAGAAGCCAGAATTTCCATAGCCGCGGCAATGGCAATAAGAGAAATTCCCGTAGAAATAACATGCTTTGCGTTGCCTGTAAGTTTTGTAAATGCGGTAATCTCGGCAAGAAGAACACCGATGGAGGCAAGTCCTTTTCCGATTTCTTCCCATGCCATTTTACCGAAATCTTTGCATGCGGAAGCGAGTATCTTCATGGCGGCGGCAAGAATAACAATACCTGTCGCCGTCGCAATCGACTTTCCGCTGAATTTGGCGGTTCTCAAAAACAGTGAAACCTCCGCCAATAAAACGCCGACGCCCACAAGTCCTTTGGCAAGCTGCTCCCAGTCAAGCTGAGCGAGCTGTTTGCAGGCGGAGGCAAGTATTTTTATAGCGACGGCAAATATAACCATCTGGGTTGCACCCTTGATGATCGCTTTGCTGTTGGTGCTCATAACTTTTGCAACCGCCACCATCATCGCGCTCATACCGGCAATCCCGATAAGACCCGCCATCAGCTGCTCGGCATCCAGATCGGCGATCTTCTTCAGCGCACCTGCCAGAATCAGCACCGCCATCGCAATACCGAGCATAGCCGTAACGCTCTTGACCACGCCGGTTGCTTTACCGCTGATTTTGTTGAATACCGCCATTGACGCCAGAAGATCCGCAAACAAAACGGCAATTGCTCCGAGAGCACGGTTAAGCTTGCTGCTGTCAACCATACTGAGCACTACCAGAGCCGCGGCAAGAATGGCAATAGAAACGGCAATTTTCATCAGCGTGGCGGCTTTCAGATTCTTCTGATAAGCTTCAAAACAGCCGCGGACGCTGTCAAGAATTCCGATAATGGATTTATGAACGCTTCCGATATCATCAACAACTTTTCGGAAAGCGTTTATGAACTTTGTAATTCCGAGCGCAATAGCACCCAAAGATATACCGTTTAACAAATCAATAATACCGCTGAAATTTCCTTCGCCGAGATTTTTTGCAATTGCCTTGCCGAGATTACCGAGCGCCTTGATAATACCGCCTATAATTTTGGTAGCGGCGTTCCAGATAGCTTCGATAAGCCTCAGAAACTGACATTTTGCAAGAATATCACCGATAGCCGTGATTGCCGCGGCTATAAGCGATCTCATTTTGACGGCGGCTTCACCTACCTGTGACATACGGGTGTGAATACGCGCCAGAAGATTATGCAAAACCTCAAGATTGATGGTTTCCAGCTTTTCCTTGATCTTGTTTTTCAGAAATTGAAGCGCGGTTACTATGGCGTTCAGCACCTTTGCAATTCCTTCGCCGACTTTCTGAAATGCCCCGCTGGACTTGATAAACTCATCGAATTTTACGATAGCGTTGCCCAGTCCGCCGGTAAAGCCGAGGATACCGTCCCCAAGATCGCCGAATACGGCAAACAGCGGTTTAACAGCTGTAAAAAGAGCGGAAAAGGCTTGCTTTACGATATCGAGTATCGCAAATAAGCCCTTGAAGGTGGATTTCAGATTTGCAAGCACCGTTTCGCTGAGCTTCGTTTTTTCGACAAAAGCCTTCAGCGCTTCCGTCATGGCGTAGAGCCGCTCTCCCGTCATTTTCGGAAATACTTCGTGGAAAGCTTCCTTTACCGTCCTGAGAATATCACCGAGATTTTCCCACGCAGCCCAGAAAGTTTCAATCAGCGTCGTCCTTCCGCCGAGCTGGGCCCATGTTTCAAGCATGGCGTTTCGATCTTCGGCACCCGCGGCAAATGCGTCGTACAAAGCATTTGCAAGGTCCGTCCATAGCACACGCTGTTCCTCATAGTTGCCGAATATCAGTTCAAAGGTGTTCATCCAGCCCGTGCTGACGGCGTCTTTTGTGGCGTCAATGGCGTCACTGAAAGTTTTTGCTTCCTGCGCCGCACGAAAAGCCTTGAGTCCGAATTCGTCAACGTTATCTCCAAGCTCTTTGATAGCCTGAGAAGCCGTAATGCCTTTTTCTTCGGAATACTCATAAATCTGATCCACCGCCGCACCGTAGTCGTTGAACACTTTCATCATGACTTCGGAAGTCAGCCACGCACCGCTTGTTAGCTGTGTGGTAAACTGCGATTTTGTGAACGCCTTCGCGCTGCTTTGGCATCCGCTTGCGATAGAAGTATAGGTGCCGTCGGCATTGTCTTGCAAGGTTCCGAGCGCAATGGCAGCGTCAATACATTTTTGCCTGAATTCGTCGGTATCCATATTTGCGGTCTGAATGGACTTGTAATCTTCCAGGCGCATAACTCCGGCACCCATTGCCTGAGACAGCTGATACATTGCCCGGCTTGCGGTAGAGGCATTCTGTCCGGACAATGCCGCCCAGTTGGCAATACCCTCCATAGCGCTGACGGAAGTTTCAAGATCCTGTCCGGCTGCGGTAAACTTACTGATGCTGTCAACCATGTCGGTAAAGTTGTAACTTGTTTCATCAGTAAACCAGTTAAGACGATTAAGCTGTTCTTCGACCTCACTCATCTCATAGCCTTGCGAAATCAACGTGGCAACCGATGTTGTTTTCTGTGCAAGCTTATTCCAGCCGTCAGAAATTCTGTCAACCGTCAAAGATGCAATCAGCTTTTTACCGGTGTTGATAGCCGAATTTGTAATATTCGAAAGAGCCGTTACAGCTATGACCTCCAGAGCCGAAAATTTCAGCCGTACAGACTCAACTGCCGAACCGAGTCCGGACATATCGATATTCTTTGCGGCTTTATCTACGCTTTCAAGCCCTTTTGTCGCTCCGTCCATATCAAGACTTTTCTTGAGTTTCTCGATGGTGGACATACTTGTCCGAACATTGCTTTCAAACTGCTTGTTATCAAACCGCATCTCCACGACTCTTTCGTCAATCGTTTTGCTCATAGCCCGGTAACCTCCTTCCATGCATTATTTGCAATTTTATCAAAGACGGGCTGAATGGCGGGATTGATATAATCCCGCCCTTGTACCCATCCTCCGTTTCGGGTTCCGTGACCATATTGCAGAATAATGGCTATCGGAACTCCATTTTGAATGTTCGAGTTGTAAAATGTAATTGTTGCGGTGCCGTTTCGGTTTACGATTTCGTAATACCACGAACGGGAAGTCAGTCCGGAATCGACCGGTGTGGCGGATGCAAGAGCGGATACTCCTTCCCGACCGTACTTGTCAAGATCTCCGAGGCGGACTGCTTCCTTCACTCTCTCCAGAAATCGTGTGAGCTTGGAGAAATCTCCCTTATGACTGAACTTTATCATCCGCGGTTCCTCCTTATGTGAGACGCTGATTTATTCTGTATCCGACACCGAACAAATCGTTATTCGTTTTTCGGTTCGTCCTTGACGCCGCGGATCTGATTCAGCATTTGAATAACCTTGTCATAGCCGACCGTGGAAACCAGAAAGCCGAGATACATAAGCAAAGCTATCTCAATTCCGATTTTCAGAGTAAAGACCGTATCGGTCATAACAAGATAAATAACGCTTACGGCGCAAGCAATCAGAACAGAGAGAACGGCGGCAAGCGCGTTTGAAGAATACTTGATTTTTGTTCCGTCAAGCATTTTCTTGATACCCTCCACCGTCATATTCGTAATCACCGACACTACCAACAGTGCCGTAGTTAAAAAACTGATAGGCATAAGCGATCCTCCTTTTTGTTTTTATAAATTTTCTTTGAACCTTCTTTTTTAGCATATTTTGCAATTGTTACCCTTTTGAACCGTACCGCTTTCTGTTTGCGGCATTGAGCGCTTTCTGACGGTTCATGATTTCGCGCTTGCTCCGTTTTTGCGGCGAACTGTTTTTCACATTGCAGACGCGTATCAGCGTCAGCAGCCGGTTCAGGTGCCATTTCTGACAGATATCTACGGGGATGTTATATGAAATCATCCAATAGTAAATCAGTTCCGAAGTAACGGTCTCCCTGTTTCCTTTTGCCTGCTTCTCGTCCGAAAAGCATGTGGCGGTCATCGGGGCTTCGATATAAGCGTTGATCATGGCATAATTCTCATTGGACAGCCGTGTATATACTTCCGGGTCAACATTCTGGGTCAGGGTCATGCAACGGACATAATCGAGAATTTCCTCATCGGTCTTCTCCTGTTTTCCGAGGAACGCCTTGCCCCATCTGCTTTCCCATTTTGAAAGAGAGACCAAAGAATGCTCCAGCTGCAGGGTCTGCTCCCCCTTGTAGATAAATTCCTCATGAATTTCATCCCAGAACTCGACGGCCGGCACAGTGATTTTAAGCATTCCTCAGCCCTCCGGGTTTTCTTAGTTGGTTACGGCAGCTTTATTGCCGGTGGCGCGCATAACTTTGTTTACAAAGTCGGCAGCTGCGCCGGCGTCGGTTACGAGTTTCTCGAACAGAACCTCATAAGCAGGGGTCTCCATAAACGCTCTGGAAATTTCCTCCGACTTCATAAAGCGTCTGCCGTCGTCGCTCTTTTCGCCGTATGCGGTCTTGATGAAATTCTCAAAGAACTCCATAATCAGCGCGCCGTTCGGACTTGCCGCAATGCTTTTAAGCTGTACGTCATATCCGCCCTTTGCGCTCGCCTGCATCTTTACGATTTCGGGCTTCGACAGGTCGAAATAGAACTCTTCGGTTCTTTCAACACCGTTCAGATCTGTATAAGTAATAGTTTCTTTTATCATATAATTTTTCTCCTTTCATAAAAAGCGGAGCCGCCAGCTTACCTGATACGGCTCCGTGGTTTTGTAAATCAGCCTGCGGCCTGAGTTTCGTCGAATATCTCTATGATTTCATCGGGCAGGGGCAGACGGGGCTCAACACCGTCTGTGCCACCCTCGGTCGTCGCGTCTTTGCCGTACAGGATCTCCTCCAGCTTGGACATAAACTCTGCGCCGAATTTGGTGGAATCGAAGGTCAGCGTGGCAGTCGGCTTAAGCTTCTTGCCGTTTACCGGCTTTGTGATTGACACGGGGGTCGTGCTGATCTCCCATGACAGTGTAGCGGCCTCGGGGCTGTCGTTTATCGAGCTGTAGCCCTTCTCCGAAGGAGCAGCCAGTGCACCGTAAACAAGATGCAGCTTATGGCCGTAGTCATTGAGTTCGGTATCGTTTCCGAGAACGGTGCGATACGCCAGACCAAATGTCTTACGCGACTGCTGACCGGCAAACATACCGGGCATTATCTCAACGGAACCGTCGCATTCGGCGAATTCATCGGGATACATATAAGCTTCGATTGTCGCGCTGAATTCCTCATTGGAAACCAGGTTCACGTACTTGATGTTATCAGCATAGATAGGTGAAGCCTCTGCACCGGAAGGACTCTCGGTAACAGAAGTCAGACCGTTCCACGCAACGCCTTTGTTGTAAACGCCGCCGGTCTGCATCGGATAAAGAACGCCATGGTCACAACCGGTCTCATACAGGCGTTCGCCGGTTTTATCCCAAACGATTTTGGACATAAAAGTATTCCTCCTTATTAAGTTCAGAAATATAGCGAAAAGCTCCAGTGATTGAGATTCTCGCTGCTGTAGTGTCTGTTGAATTGGCAGGTCGGCATAGATGCTACCATGCCGACGAAAGCGCTGTCCGGATTTTTGTCGATGACCGTTACCGAATAGCGCCTGTAAGACAAATACACCCCGTCATCAGCATGCGCACTCGCAATATCTTCGAGAGCATAGACGATGGCGGGGTAATTCATCTTAATCGACTCGGGGGGTTGAAAATATACGTTTCTTGATCCCAGTATTTCTTCCAACCGGGTCTGTAGATATAGTCTACCGGCCATTATATACACCTCCCACAGTCAATATTAGTCTTGGGTACTGAACTTCAACGCTTGTAACTTTCCATTTAGCACCCGAAAACTCAACGTACTTCATCAAATGAAAATTCTCATAGGCAAACGGATCGGCTAAAATACTGATCTCATTCGCAACGTTGATGTTGTCGTTGAGTTGATCTGCACTCTGAAGCTTTCTGGTATTGCGAATCAGTTCGCCATAGTACATGCGCTCCGTGATTTGCTCTTCCCAGACGCCGGGTGCCGTCTCTTCGGTTACAGCATAGCCGATTACTCCGTAAAATTTTGCCATTTTGAATTCTCATCCTTTCTCCGATTACTCGGTGATGTCTTCCTCCAGAGCAATAGCGGACAGGACGCGGGTATTCGCGCCGGAGCAACGTGTTTCAAGCAGGCTCTTTTCCTGGTTGAAATCTATGTCAAAGTCGGTGAAATGCGTTATTTCGCCGCCCTTGGTCGCACCCAGAGAATAGTCGGACAGATTGACCATAAGACCGAGAAGCTTCTTTGTCTTACCGTCCGTCGTAGTACGGGTTTTGCCCTCGAACTGTTCGGCTGTGATAATCTGACCTACGTTAAGAGCCGCGGCAAGATCGCTTACCTTGTCGTAGATGCGGCGTCCGTTGAGATCACGTGCAAGCAACATCACGTTTACAAGGTGCGGCGTGCAGTAGAAGTCCGGAGTACCCGAGCCCTTGTATCTCTCGCGGGCATAAAGCAGAGACTGAATAACCGCTTCCGCATAGATGTAGTTCTCGCCGAAGTTTGCGGACGTATTGGAACCCTGAAGAGTAGCCTTCATGCCCGCAACGTCAACGTCGGAATGAATGGTGTAAAGCTCGTCGTCGAGCCATATCGGGCGGATCTTATCCTCGGCAATCTTGCCGTCTGCGCCGACCTCGCGACCGTCGCCTATCATGATGGCGGTAGCCAGCTCTTCGTTCAGGTTCATACGGTCAATGCCGTACAGATACTGCACAACGTCGAAATCCTGAATATCAATGATATCGTCGCGGTCAAGCTTGCTCTTTACGTATACGGTCTGAGGATCCGTCGTTCTGTGAATGAGCTGGAAATTGCCCGTATAGCCTTTCTGTGCGCCTTTCTTGTAGCCCTTGGCGCGAAGAGCCTCGATATTACGAAGATCGGCCTGGCGTGTGCGTATACGGGAAATGGGGCTCTTGTGAACTTTCTTGAGAACCTCGTTTACCCAGCCCTGATCCGTTGTGAGCATCTCGGGAGCGCCGGGACGGACATCCTTATAATCGGGGAACAGAGTGTCGATATTGTCAATACCGTGAGCAAGAACGCTGTCGGGGTTCTGCTCGGCATAGATATCCATAGCGGAACGGAGACTGCCGACGCTGTTGGATTTAGCCATGGAAATGATACTTGCCTGATCGGCATGAGATAGGTACTCCGTCTGGTTCTGCTGATCCTTGTCAAAGACATTGTGTTTCATAGTTTTGTTTTCCTCCTTGTTGGATTTGGATTCGTTTTCTTGGTCATCCCCGCCTTCGAGAGCTTGGGCGATGAGTGCGTACATTACGTTTTGCTGTTTTTCGGACATCGTCTCTATCACGTCGGCGATAGTTTCGTTATTGCCTTCCGTGTCTTCCTCCTCTTTGCCTTTGTTGTTCTTTTCATCATCCGCCTTATTGTCCGCGGAATGAGAAAGGCAAAGCGGCATGCCGGTGTAGATGATTGCCTCGTCATCGGATATCTCGCCATGCGAAAGCATGGAATCGATGAATGCTCCGGGGTTTGCGCCCTTATGCACAAGGCTCACTTCACATATACAACCGTGAAGCACATCGGGTCCGGTCTGCTGAAGTTGGTTTGCGTAAATGGACAAAGCGCAGATATCACCGTGCTTTATCAGGACTTTCGCAGTTTCACCGTCTACGGTGTCATTGAGAAAGCCATAGGTGTAAACACCTTCCTCGCGATTTTCAAGCCACGCATGGCCGAGAACGTCGCGGGGGCTGTTGTGCTGATGGTTCCATACCAGCGGAACTTTGGTGCAATCATTGACTTTGAAAGCGTTGCGGCGGATTACTCTGCCGTCGGAACACTTAAGATCGTTTCTGGTTGCCCATCCGCTGAAATCACATTGATCAGCTGAAAAGGGTCTGTTCATTGCTTGATTTCCTCCTTATTTTTTTTCATTTTTGCTCAGGGAATTGCCATCCTGCTCACCGGCTGCCGGTTCCGTCTGCTGATTGGATTCGGACGGTGCGCTCAGGTTCTTGTTTCTGAGCTCGTCCGCTCTCGAATCCTTGGACGGCTTCATGCCGACTATCTGGCGGATCTCATTCGAAGTCATAATTTCGTTTCGAGTGTATTTGTCGGCAATCTCAGCCATTTGTTCCGCAGGTACGATCTTGAACGGATCCCTGAAGAATGAAATCGACTGAAGCTGTGAACGGGCTGTTTTTGTTAAAAACTTTCTTTTCATTTCGTCAACAATAGCGGAAATAATCGGTTCAATGGTCCGGTTGTTGTAGTTCAGCATAGTCTTTTCGTCCGCTGTTCCATCCAAAATGCTCTGAGTGATTCCCAACTGGCTGTATAGCATGCTCGTCAGATATTCAATCTGAGACATCAGGTTGTTGTTCACGGAACGGTTCAACTGTGTAATATGCTCTGTACCGTCGGTATAGGCAATACCGTACTTTGAACCTGACAACTGACATTCTATATCTTTGCGCCGATTTTCGGCTTGTTGACGCCTTGCTTCCGTCTTGATGACATAGGGGAGCTGGATAATCAGATCGAGTTTTCCGGAACCGCTTTGTTCATCAATAACGTCGAGTAGGTTAAGTTTACGAATGAGCCGCTGCATTGTCGAGTTCGGCTCATTGATAACGGCGTACAGCGGATTTTCAACGATAGCCACCGTACTTTTGGGCACAACAATATCCTCCTTTTTACCCGTCCGTTCATCATAAACGCGGGTTCGGATATGCTGCGGATACCAGTCCAAAATCTGTCCGACGCGCATGGATAAAATATCATACGAGCCGGATACGGTAGGATCGGTTGTTGTTTCGACCGGCACAATGGCAACGCTCCCTTCATCGAACATGGATATAACCACATCCTGAATAAACGAGCGCGACGTCTGGTCAACGTTTGCTTCCAAGGTCAGGCAATTATTCAATCCGTCCTCGATAACGGAAAGAAAACGCCCGTTTTCGTCCAGTCTGATATGCTGAATATTCAGGGCTGCCACATCGAGTGCAATCCGGTTATAAACCGACGTAACGATAGACCGTTCGTTGCCGCGGGACATTCTCGGGCGATCCGCTCTGTAGGCGTAGCTCACCCCCAGATCCCGATAATTTATCTGTACATTGCCGGTCAGAGCATTCCATGCATGTTTCAGTCTTGTGCCGAAAGACATTTCCATTTTGAATTCTCACCTCCTCAGACCATGTTGACGTTGTTCTTCTTATACGCCACTCGTCCGGAAGACCAGACTCCGTTCTTCAGTTGCTGCATATCGTAGCCGCTGTCCGCCAGAGCCATATGAACGCCGACCTCGCCGCGCTTGGCGACGAACCGGACAGCCCGTCCGGATGGAGCGGCAATGTTTTTAACGGATTTGTTCATCAGCTCCGCCATCTTTCTGTTATATGAGTTGATAGCGGAAGAACTGATTTTGCCTTTCAAAGTGACGGAAGAAGGCTCTCTCAAAAGCTGATCGGCGTATTGATCAAGCTCGCGGGAAACGTCTTTTCGGGCTTTTGTCATGATCTTTTCATAGTTTTTGTGCGCCCACTTTGTGTCTTTCTTTTCAAGGCGTTTCTGACCTGCGGGCGTCAAAGAGCCGTCCTTGTTCTGATAACGGCGAACGCCCCATTTCATACCGAGTATACCGTGATGATACATCTCATTCAGTTTGACCACCTCCTCAGTCAAAAGCATCTCGATTAAGTTTGTAAGCGACATATGCGTCCATCATTGCCGCAACGGCGTCGATTTTCTGCTCGTACCGCTTTTTTAACAGTTTACGGTTTCCGTTTGTATCTTCAAGAGTAATACAGTTGCCCATGGCAAACGTCATCAGCTCCTCGTCGAATATCAGCATTCTTTCTTCCGAAAGCTTCTTCAGTTCTCCGAGCGGAACCGATTCGGTTTTGGCACCCTGAATAACTTTTTCTATCCCGAACGGACCGTTTTCCGATTCCCATCTTGCCACAAACTCTTTTGCGTTATAAGGGTCATAGCCGAGGCACCGCACATCATACCCGCACTCCTGAATATGACTGTCAAGATCTTCATATACGTCCATCATATTCAGCACGGTTCCTTCAAGAACGATCAGACTGCCTTCCGCCATGAACTGATCGTATTTGGATCGCATAGCAGCCGGCAGCTTCATCAGCGTTGTTGAAGTTATGTAGTTTCTCGTCTTTATGCCGAAAGAGCCGTTTGAAAGCGGAAACATAAAAGTAAAAGCGCAGAAGTCATCGCCCTGCGATAAATCCGCGCCGAGTGAACAGGGCATCTGCCAGAAATCCCGTTTCCGGTGAGGCAGTGTTTCCTCGTAAGTAAAATAATAGGTATATCCCTCCATCGGCAGTCCGAAACGCTTTGCCAGAATATCATTTCGTGCGGCAGGAGCTTTTTCCGCCCGTTCCACATCCAGCTGATACGTTTCATAGCTTACCGTCTTGCCGAGATTGGGGTTTGCTTTAAGCCACATTTCCGGATCGCTGACTTCGTTGATTGAATCCAGCTTATACCACCATATCGATACGTGAGGATTTATGTAATCCCCCTTGAGAATATCCATAAGCTCCATCTTTATGGTGTCGCCGCTTCCGTTGCGGACTGTTCCCTCCGAGCTGATCGCGACAATGATGTAGTTGTCAACCTTTGACGCACCCTGCTCGATAGCGCCGATAACATCTTCCCGGATATCACCGGAAAGCCATTCGTCCACCGTAGCGACCTTGATCTGCAGCCCCTGAAGCTTGTTGATGCTCATCGGCCGTACCTCAAGCAAAGACCCTGTCAGAAAATTCTCTACGCCTTTCTTTGTGGAAGCCAGTTTTGTCCGGTTCGCTTTGGAGCCGGTTGTGTTTTGCAGAGAGCCCTCCGTCATAAACTGAAACAGCGGACCTCTTGAACGTGTGATTGCGGTTCGTAACGGCAGCATAACCTCATCGGCCTGTTTCATCGTCGGCGCGGTCGTGATCTGGTGAGTTGTGGAAGGATCGCAGCACAGAAAATATCCCTGTAATGTAGAACCGTACATAGACTTTGCCGCCCCTCTGGCGACAATTAAATACTGCTTGTTGATCAGTCTCTTTTTCACGCTTTTGCGGATATAGTGTCCGCCGTGACCGTCGGGGTTTGGCTTATACACGCTTCGCTCAACGAAATAGTACCAGCCGAATATCTGCTCCCCCCAGAGCTTAAAACTGTCAAGAAGACTCAGATCCGAGCCGTCGGTCAGGGTAAGCTCGGCCTCGCAATATGCTATCCAGCCCTCAACCGCCTGGTCGTCGTAATATACTCCCGGATTTGCAATAAGCTCGTCAATACGGTTCATCTCCATAGAGATTTCTTTGCATACCGGGATTTCCCCTCGAATTACGGCGTCACGAAACATGCCGTAGTATTTGGGGACGGCAGTGTTTGATAATGCCATATCGGGTCTCCTTACTTCTTTTTATTCGGGTTTGCGGCGATGTAGCTTGCCGCCTCCTTGACACTTCCTTCTTTAGTCATCGCAACCTTTATACCATAAGCAATCGCACCTGCGGCGGCAACCGTCAGTGCTTTCTTTCCGGCGGCTCCCATCACCTCCGATACGAATTTGCGCCCCGGCGCTACGTCGACGTCAACAAGATCCTTGTATTGATTTTCCAATTGCAGTCGTGCAACCTTCTGCCTCAGTTCGTCGTCTGTCATGGTACGGCGTTTTTTGGCTTCGGATTTACGCTGTGCTTTTACCTGCCTGTCGGCGTCCGAATCGCTGTATCGCTTCTTTCCTGCGGCGGTAAGTGTGCCGTTCTTGTTCTGATAGCGGCGCACTCCCCATTTCATGCCGAGAATGCCGTGATGAGTAAGCTCAGTATTTTCCATTTTGAAATTCTCCTCTCGTTTTTAATCGGCTTCCGCCGCAACGTTGATACGCCACTCAAGCTCGCTTATCTGTCTGTTGATAGCCTCAATGGCGGCGGAGCTGGTCGGCGGATCAAAGCCAAGCTTGACCTTAAGATGAATAAAAGTTTTTACAAATTCCAGACGAGGATCGTCATACAGAAATTCGTACCATGTTCTGCTCGCATCCTCTATGCGAAAGCCCTCCTCCGGACCGACGCCGAGCTGCGTCAGAACCGAGAAAGCCGAATTGATGTACATAATGATGTCCGGGTCAAAGTGCTCGTACTCTTCGGCAATGCCGAGCAGTTTTTTAATTGATGTAAGTATACTGTCCATACCGTTTTCTCCTCACTGTCTGATAGCGATAAATTTTTTCATGCAGAATCCTTCTGCGCCGGCAACGGTGCAGACTGCATACCATTCGTCTGTCGAAGCATCCGGATCGATCTTCACCTTGTCAAGACAGCCTGCAATCGCAATAATCTCCGCATCCTTGCTTGGCTTTCTGCGGATGTTAAGGCGAAGGCACTCCGTTACTGTTCCGAATATATCATCGCTTTCGGCAGCTTCGGCTTTGGCAGACTGCTGCTCGTCGGCAGCTTCAACGGCCGCTTCATCGACAGCTTCAAAAACAGCCTCCTTATAATTTTTGCTGAACATTTGTAATTCTCCTTTCATAATTTTTTCCATGGGCAAGTATCATTGCGGCTTCGCTCGATCGGTGCGAGAACCAGAAGACTTTCGTCGCCGTAATGAATTGCGTTGTGTGTGCTGAGTCGGGTGCATATTACATTCTCCGGGTCAAATACGCAGGGATTTCCGTACAGGATATCCTCGTAAGTAATAGGGTTCAGGTGATGAATCAGTATTGAACCGTGAATTTCAAACCCGGGCACACCCAGATCACATCCGTCATCCCGAACAATAATCCGGTCTCTGAAGCTTGCCCATTCGTCGCTGTGGTACAGCTCCTGATTGAGCCATCGCTTATACCCGAATGTTTCTTTACCGACCTTACCGCCGAGCTTCAGGTACATAAACCGTTCTTTGAAGGTCGGCATGGCAATAAGCTCGGAATACGCTTTAATCTTCGTCATCGTCGTCCTCTCCGGCTCCCGAATATTTTCGGAACGCGATCAGAGCCTTGTTATACAATTCCTTGGCTTCGCTGTTGGAATTCAGATTTTTTGTCTTCGCCTCGATGAGCTCTTTCTGCTTTTCAAGAATTTCCTTTTCGATTCTCTCCTTGCTGGAGCCGAGCTTCAGATAATGGGTTATGACCTGAGAAGAAGCAGTTCCGTCCCTGAGCTGCTTTTCAGCGCATTGAACCGCAAGGGAAATCATCAGGTTTTCCTGAGCTTCCAAAGTTATCGGCGGTCTGATTGGGTTTTTCGTATTGGAAGATCCCGTGGCTTTACTTTTCGGCACGATCACTGCCTCCTCTCTTAATTGATTTGGTGCGGGTAACAGGAGTTGAACCTGCATGAGAATATTCCCAATAGATTCTGAGTCTATTGCGTCTGCCAGTTTCGCCATACCCGCACGGTTTTATCGCACTTTTCGGCTGAACCTCACGCCTTTTGCATGGGTTTGTCACAGTATTTGAAAGAACCTACCGAGCTGAGCTTCCATAAATCACCGAAAGGAGAAAAACGAAAACATGAAAGGAGATATTCGTATGCGGAATTTTTTTCAACTCTGTAGGCTCTTTCAAATACTGCGCTCTGCCGGGGAAAAGCCCAACCCCCAAAATATCCCCCGGAGAATTTTTCAGGACCACGGCGATGAGGTAGGGGGTGTGATGTCAGAGACCCCCCATATGCCTTAGCTACCGACAGCTATGCCGGAAACCCGGTGTTTGTCACGAAGAATAATGAAGAAAGCGGGACAGTGTGCCAAACCATCTCGCTTTCATCAAACTTTAACTTGCTTTTTTGACTTTCTTGTAAATGTTCAAAAAGTCATAACGAATAATCTCGTCAATTGCTCTTTCAATTTCTTGATTGTTTTCCTCTTCCGAGAACTGATCGGAAGTCTGAGCAATTCGATCGAGATAAGCACAAGTGTTATACCCCCTCTCCACATCGAACAGAAACCAGTCGGAGAACTGTTCAAATGGGTCGTAGGGGTTGTCAAAAGTTGTAAGGGCACAAAGTCCATTCATACCAGTCACTCCTTTCATTTCAAATACTTCGATACAGTGGTTGCGGAGACGCCGATGGCTTCAGCAATTTCAGAAGTGCTGTAACCTGAAGCACTCATTGACGAAATCTTAGCTTGCTTTGCGCTGCTGAGAGTAGTTGTTGTTCTCGGCGTTGCGCGCTGACGAAGACTGTCAATGTCAACATTGTCAATAATCTGGACAAGCTTGCTTTCGCTGATTGCGCCGGCTTGAATTGCTTCCCATTCGCGATCCGTTATTTTTATGGTTTCTCGTTTTGCGCCTACAGATGCGCGAGCTTGCGTCAAAGCCTGCTGACTTGCTTTTTTGATTTCGCCCTTGGTCATATCGGGATTGTCCTGCTTTTTGGCAGCCACTATGGCATTGGCCATGGTCTGTGCCTGACGTTCTCTGGGGGCATTCATCAAAGCAATGTTAAGCTTGTGCTTCAAAGAAGCAACCTCTGCCTGATAAGTCTCCTTTGCCGTAGCAGAATACGGGACCTTACCGGTCGAAAGAATCTCCAGTCGGGCTTGGTTGCCAAGGGCCTTCATCTTGTTAGCGTAGGTGGCATAAGCTAATTCTATTTGCGAGTCCATGCCTGATACTAATGTATAGGCGTCCTTTGCTTCAGCCATCTGGGTACTGGGTTGAGTACGAGTAACGGTTTTACCTGTTTTCTTATCAACATAAGTAAGATTATCCGCTGTTTTCCACAAATACACACCTGTCTCTGGGTCAATAGTGGGGCTTCCCTGACGCTTGGGGACAGAGGTCTCCGATTTAGCACGGGATATTAAAGTCGATGCGCCCTCATGATACTTACCATCGTCTCCGATTCGACCTTGATACTTTTTCTTTAGAGAACTAATAGCGTTGTCTATCTCACTCTGTTTGTAATCAAGCTTATGCTTTTCAGCATCAATGACCACCATGCTATGGCGGACAGCTCTTATAAGTTCGTCATTAGTTGCGCCTTTCAAGGTCATATCTGTAATTAGATTTGAAATGACACCCATCTCTTTTTGAGTGTTATTCATTCTTTGGTAAGTCTTACCGTTCCGAGAATAATATTCACGACCTTTAGAATCTACTTTAACAGGTTCGCTTGAGTCTGGTCCATACTCCATCTTATTGTCGAAGTTTTCCAACTCTTCGAACGGACGAGTTGAAGTGATCCGGACTTTACTATTCTTAGAATTACACGGAATAACCATGACAGTATCGCCATCAAAGTCGGCTCCAGAAAGGCGATCAGCAACTTTTTTGTTGATACCGATAGCATCTTTAGGGGCATTACCAAGAACTCGTCGAGCTTCCGCCTGCTTATTGTTGACGGTCAGAATAGGAATCTCAAAAGTTCCGCCATGGGGGTATCGAATTAAGGCAACCGTCTCACCGTTTTTGTAGTTCGGAGCATAGACCTCGGTGTCCTTCATCGAGGTAATAGGCAGAATAACCTGATACTTTTGACGAGGTAATGCCGCCGCTTGCAAATGAACTGCAGCAGAATCGCAATCATCAGCAAATGACTTTAACAGCGACTTCTTAACGGTCGGGTTAGTCAGAGAACAAATCTCATCGAATTCTGCCATTTTATCGGCGGACGCCAAGTTCAACTGCTTGCGAACCAGGTGTAACGGCTGTTTAGAAAGAAATTGAGACGGGAGCTTGTCTGCCCACTCACCCCAATCGCCCTCTTCGGCACGCTTATTGATAAGGGAAAGCTGTCGATTGCCGTTTTCGTCGGTATAATAGCTCTGACCTCCGGCTTTGATGAGTGAACCGAACGGATTATCAGGGTCGTCTTTGATTTTCTTCAAGACATCCGCAGTGGGAGTGCCTTTCTTTTTGTTGGTGTTGAACATGACATCCACACCGTCAGGAAGGTCATCGGAATAGACTGCCATTCCTTTCAAGTAACGATTACCGTCTACCAAGATACGAACCTGAGCATAATGGGAATCGCCTAAAGAAAGGTCTTGTACGCCTCGTCGAAT
Organism: Firmicutes bacterium CAG:95; assembly: GCA_963615025.1. Lineage (GTDB taxonomy): Bacteria > Bacteroidota > Bacteroidia > Bacteroidales > Paludibacteraceae > Colicola. Next base: position 28,910 of record CAVEFV010000155.1, read on the forward strand.
CTCGATTACACCATCTTTGTTGATACCACCGTCTTCTGCATAGCGAATCTGTAAACGGCTGGAATCCATACTCTTAGGATAGACAAACTTATCAAAAGTCTCGCCGCCATCATGAGATGTATACTCTCGAACAGAATGAACATTTTCAAAATTGTAAACAGCACTCGATACTTTCATCCCTTTTTCGTTGACTCTGTAAGGAGTATCGGGCGGGCAGAGAACTCTGATATTTGTTTGTTTACCTGGGTTTGTAACCTGAGGAACGCCAGCTCCGAAGGTGTTATAACCTTCCATTTCCAGAATATAAAGAGCCTGGTTCATTTTCTCTTTTGAGATGCCAAGTTCTCTTTCGACCCCAGTACCAACGTCGATCATGCCTTTCTCGTTTACCTGCTTTTTCAGAAATTCGGCAGTCTGTTTCGCCTGATTCATACGGGCTTCTGAGTTCTCATTCAAAAGAGAACGAACCGAAGAATCGTTATTGAACCCCATCTTTTCGGCGATCTCATTCAGAGAATATCCTTTTGCTCTCAAAGCCTTTGCGGTGGCGACATCATAAGAACGCCGCTCATCCTTGGCAAGACTCATCTGAGTACGAAGCTGGGTGGTGCTCAAACCCATAGATTTGGCAATGGCTGTTTCACCGGTGTATGTTTTTCCGTTGTCATCGGTGAAAGTAAAATTTGATTTTTTCAGCTCTTCCACTCGGGACAGAAAATCGCCGCTGTGCTGATATGGGTTCTCGCCTGATCCCCATGGATAACGACCTGATCTTCTTGGCATACCGTAGTGCATTAAAATATCATCTGTAAGACTCATATTTTAACTCTCCTGTTCTTTAATTTTTTTGATAACCCTGTCGAAGGTGACGATCTTGTCCATTATCGGAACAATATCTTCGGCAGTCGGTGTGTGATACAGAATTTCGTTATTTTGATATATACGAAGCTCCATATCGAGGTCAGACGGTTTCACCTTGTATTCCAAACAAAAAAGAGCAGCATATATTTCAAGCTGCTCCATATGTGCCGGCACAACGCCGGTTTTCAGATCGTGAATACGAAGTGTATTATTTCGGAACGCTATAGAATCTGCCGTACCGAAGCAATATTCGGAATAAAACAGAATCTGTTCCGGACTCATGCGGTAGCTGATTGCGTCATTGACATACATGTTCAGTGTTTTTTGTGACTTGGGTAATTTCTGACCGAGTCGAATACACTGACATGCAAAATCGTGCATCACCGTTCCTCGCTGTGTAGCCAAAAAATTTGAATACGCATCGGCCACCTTGGATTCGTTATAATTGATCCAATGATATTTGCTGGCGCCGAGAAAAGCATGCTGCCCTTCAAGATTGGAATGATTGTTGAAGATCATACAATACTTCCTCCTTGTTTTCGGGGCAGATAAATCTGGAGAAAGACATCTCGTTCATCTTACCCACGTAGTATTCCTGATTCGGTTGCTTTTTTGAACCGGCACTTTGCTTGCATTCCAGAGTAGCCCATTTGTCGTTAAACAGTATGAGCAGATCGGGAATGCCTTGTAAATATCCCGAATCGCTTTTCATTACAATACAACCAGGAAAAAGGTTTTTAAGCTCTTTTATAAGCTTTGCTTGAAATGTGCTTTCGAGCATCTGGCAAATAGGTCTCCTTTCATGTGTTTTTTTGCAAAATACGAAAAGAGAATGTTTATCTTAAAATATCTTTTTTACTCCTCTCTTCATAAAAGGGTATGTTCTTTTCGCGCGGAATAAAAAAACCGAGACACTATCCAAGCATCTCGGCTAAAAATATAAATTACTCTGTCAGCTGTTATTTCGAAGGTACTTAATCAAAAGCCAGACCAGCCACAGTCCTCCGGTGCACAACACTAAAATAAAATCTAACAGCAATCCGCCAAAACTACGTTTATTCTTGCTCATCATTATCCTCCTGTTCTTCTTTAACGGATTTGCGAAAAACGGACGGAACTTTTTTGATACTCTCCTGCACTGTACCGATCATTCCGGATACCGCCCGCTTTGTTTGTTCTGTTCGCTCTGCCTGCTTTATGCTTTTTTCAAGAGACAACTCTTCCTTGCATTTTTCGGCAAGTTCAAACATCTGCTGACTTTTATCAATCTCATCCTGAGTTATATACTTAACCATCACAGAAGAGCCTCGTCCAACTTTTTGTTTTGCTTTTGGTTGAGTCTCAATAACCTGACAATCGAAGCATTGCCTGTATCGAGCATCGGCTTCGTCTATCGGCATTTTCACAGGAGTTGCTTTCAGACCGCAATTTTCCAATATTACAACAGCTTGTTCGACGGACAATGGATAGCCTTTGGAATATAAATCCGGCACGGAAATAAGCTTTTTTTGTTCCTCGACGAGCTTAACAATATAATCAACCATCGGCTGAACCAACGGAACTATAGAAGCAGCCAAGGCAACTGCGGCGGCAGCACCTGCCATTTTATTTTTAGAAGATTTATTATTGCTCATATTATGTAACCATATCCTTTCCGAAAATAAATCCGCAATAAAAATTATTTGGTAAATTCATTATACCATATCCAAGAACTAAAAACAAGTGCTTTTAGCAAATTCCTCTTGAATTATCATTCGGCTTGCCACACATTTTTTCTTGTGGTCAAATGCCCGCTTTTATAGCCTTATTTATATAAATATTGAAATTTTTTATTGCAATTAAATAAGAAATAAAAGTGGAAAAATGGGCTTTTTTGCACAAACTTTTTTCAAATCGTCGCAAATCGCTTGTTTTTGACCGAAAAACGCCGAAAAAGTGCCGTTTTCAGAAAATCCGCCTGATTTTTTCTGCCCACTTTCAGTTTTCAAAAACGGGCTTTTGCCCACTTTTTTTCGGGCTTTTTTCAGAATCTCTGTCCGAACACGCTTAAAAATTTTTTCAAAAGTGGGCTTTGCCCGAATCCGTCCGTAAAAACGGGCAGATTTTTATTCTGTTTTTAAGCGTGTGCAAACATTTTTTTCATCTCCAGACCCTGCCGTTTCTCTTATCGACAAGAACAATCCGTCCTTCGATTTCAAAATCTGCAAGCTCGCATAAGCAAAACAGTGTATGCAGCAGCCTGCGAAATCTTTTATAGTCTTCTCGCTCCATATTTTTCAGAGCCTGATAAGCCGTCGGGTCAGAATATCCCTCGGCATTCCGTCGGGGGTCGCATGTGACGGTATTACCCGCCCCATAGTCGTTCGATTCGCTCATACCCATCCTTCGTCTCCATCCTTGAATATTCGTCGTTAGCATAGCTTGAATGCTCCTTTCCTAAATTTGTTTTCAGAACCGCCACACCTTTTTTCAGGCTTGCGGAAATATCAATAATTCTTTGGTTCCGGCTTCCCCTGAAAACCAGATCGAGAGATCTCTCGCTTTGAACAAACGGACCGTCCACCAAAATATCAATATGATTCAGCAGCTCATTATTCTGTGCATATAAGTCTTCAAAAAGACAGCCGGTATAACACCAGACCGACAGCCCCATACCGCGAACCTTTTCTGCGATTACAGAACACCCGTCGGATTGACAGAACGGCTCGCCGCCGGACAAAGTGATCCCGTCAATCCAATCCTTTCTCTTTGAAATATCATCAAGCAAAGAATCGATTCTCATCAGCTTGCCTCCGTCAAAAGAGTGCGTCTGAGGATTGTGACAACCGGGGCAATGATGCGGACATCCCTGCGTAAAAATTACATAACGGATACCATCTCCGTCCACAATGGATTCCCGCTCAATCCCCGAAATACGTATCGACTTTGTGCCTGACACGGTCTTTTTCCTCCGCACGTTTTGCGTCATTCCATTTATCCAGCGTCCCGACCAGATATCCGGTAATACGGCGGATACGTTCAAACGGAATACCGTTTTCTCTTCGTCCGCACCCGGGGCAGATATCGCCGATAATCCCATTGTATCCGCATACCGGATCGCGATCCACGGGGTGATTTATACTGCCATACCCTATACCCGCTTCTTTCATATGACGAACAACCTTCTCAAATGCGGCAAGATTTTTTGTCGGATCTCCGTCCAGCTCCACATATGAAATATGTCCGGCGTTTGTCAGAGCGTGATACGGGGCTTCGATGTCGATTTTCCTGAGTGCCGGCAAACTGTAATACACGGGGACATGAAAACTGTTTGTATAATACTCGCGGTCGGTCACGCCCGGAATAATGCCGTATCTCTCGCGGTCGGAGCGGAGAAACCGTCCGGCTAAGCTTTCGGCAGGCGTAGCCAGACACGTTATATTCATACCGAGCATTTTGCTTTGGTAATCGCAATAATTCCGGATATAACCCACAATACGCAAACCCAGCTCCTGAGCAGACTCGTCCTCACCGTGATGCTTGCCTTTAAGCGCGACAAGACACTCCGCAAGCCCGCAAAAGCCGATAGACAGCGTACCGTGCTTCAGCACTTCTCCCACTCTGTCGTCAGGAGAAAGCTTCTCGGAATCCAACCATACACCCTCTCCCATGAGAAACGGAAAGTTGCGTACCAGTCTTGACGCCTGAATATCATACCTTGCAAGAAGCTGATCCAAAGTCAGATCGAGCAGATTATTCAGACTTTTGTAAAATACGGCAAGATCCTCTTTGGCATCGATTGCGAGCCGTGGAAGATTGATAGAAGTGAAGCTCAGATTTCCTCTGCCCGGCGCAATCTCGCGGGTCGGGTCATACACATTTCCCATAACGCGGGTCCGACATCCCATATAAGCAACCTCCGTTTCCGGATGACCGGTCTTGTAATATTTGAGATTGAACGGTGCATCAATAAAAGCGAAGTTCGGAAACAATCTTTTTGCGCTGACTTTCATTGCCAGCTTGAACAGATCGTAATTCGGATCTTCCGGATTATAGTTTACCCCTTCTTTTACGCGGAATATCTGAATCGGAAAAATGGGGGTTTCTCCGTGCCCGAGCCCCGCCTCCGTCGCAAGCAAAAGCTGTTCAATCGCCAATCTGCCCTCCCATGAAGTGTCCGTACCGTAGTTTATGGAGCTGAACGGCACCTGGGCGCCGGCTCGTGAATGCATGGTATTCAGATTGTGGATAAACCCCTCCATTGCCTGATAGGTGTCGCGGGTGGTTTTGACAAGAGCATAATCCACAATCCATCTTTCGTTAAAGTCGTCATCTCGTCCGTGCAAGTCTTCACAGATAGAAACAGCCTCTTTGTAATACTTGTCATAAGTATGCCGGACACCCTCCGCCATAGCGTAATCGAAGTCCACAACACTCTGACCTCCGTGCTGGTCATTCTGGTTCGACTGGATTGCAATAGCCGCCAAAGCCGCATATGAACCTATGCTTTTCGGCGCTCTCAGATGCCCGTGACCGGTATTGAACCCGTTCTTGAACAGCTTGCGAAGCTTGATCTGTGTGCAGGTAGTTGTCCATGCATAAAAATCCAGATCGTGTATGTGAAGCCAGCCGTCACGGTGAAGCTTTGCAATCTTCGGGTCAATCAGATACTCAAGGTTATACTCCTTGGCAGTATTGGCACCATATTGCAGCATTGCCCCCATAGGGGAGTCGCCGTTGATGTTGGCATTATCTCGCTTGAGATCACTGTCTCTTGCCTGAAGAACGGTAATGTCGTCAAAGATAGACTTTACCTTTTCTCCGAATTGTTCACTCATAGAAAGCCCTCCTTAAATATCTCCTTTGTTGCGGTGAAGACTGTGTTCGGCGTCGAACCCATCCGGATAACGGGCTTTCAGCTTCTCCACATTCATCTGCATAACCGTCTCAAGGTCGTACCCGATAGCATTAGCACTGACTGCCAGATACCATGCTACATCGCCGAGTTCTTTTGCCATGTGCTCACTGTCGAGTTCGTGCCCCTGAAACAGATGCTTTTTCAAAATATCAATGCATTCACCTGCCTCTCCGTTCAGTCCCATCAAGCCATTCGCAAGCTGCTCAATAGGTGTCAAAGATTTATTAGCAGTACGGAGAGCCGCCTGCTGGTATTCGTTAATTGTCATTGGTTGGTCTCCTTTAGATGCGGTTTGTCTCTGCCAGATCACTGCAAATACGCTGAACAGATTTTGTCAAGTAATACTCGCAGGGCAGGGAAATATCGCCGATGAAGTCGTAGTGGATGACTTGCTTTGTAGTGAGTTTACCGTCGTTATTATCTTTACTTACGACTGCATTGGAAACGGCCTTGAGAATATCAAGATAGTCGTCCTTATACATGCAGACAGTGCAATGCGCACAGTTGATGCATAATGTTTCTTTTGTACCTGTGGGGTCAACTCGGCGCACTCCATCTGTAAATTCAACAATGCCATAAACCTGTCCGATTTGGCCAGCGGGGTGTCCACCACGAAGTGGACTGGCGTCAATGACATTAGTCCATTGCTCCCAAAGATGAAAATATCCCAATTCTCCTCTGACTTCACAAAGGCGGGTAGGCAGATTTACATTCATGTCAATTCCAGCCATCACAGTCCCTCTTTCTGACTACCACGAAGAACATCGGTGATACGGTCACAGTCAATCGTAGCAACATCAATATTCATAGCTCAGTCCCATCGTTTCAGCCTGCAACCGAATATAATTACCCATAGCATAATTAGCTACGACGATAGTCGCTTGTGTTTTAGCAGACTTCTTAATAAGCAGAGTGGTCTTTCCACTTTGTCTTTCGCCAATATAAATTTTCATGTTTTCTCCTTTCGACATAAAAAGAGCACCCCGAACTGCTTTTACACAATTCAGAGTGCTCTTTAAGTATTTGATTAGATGACTTTGTCAATATCCTCATGCTTAATTTCGATGGTTTCCCAATCGGAATCCGGCAAATCAATGTCGACGATGTATTCTACGCCATCTTCAAGGACTTCAACGATTGTGCCAGTTCGACCGTCCTTCAACCGAACCTTATCGTATTGTTTAACCGTCATTTTGTTTCCTCCTTTTTAGTGACGTAAGCACTGGTTAATCTCCGTTTTTCGTCAGCATCAGCAATCCAAGCCGTTAAGACATTTGCCTCTTTCTCGTTAGGACCTTTTAGTCTGATTACCTGTTCGTACCTCATCCCGTACCCATTATCACCCTTCTCAATCATTTTATCATTATCGGCAAGTTTCTCGATATCTTCAATCAGCTTGTCGCAATTATCTTTATCGTATCCTAAAGCTGACTTGAATACTCGGGCTTTGTCGGGAGCCTTTTCGGGGTTAAGTGCATAATCGGTAAATTTACTTTTGGGAATTGTAAAGCCTTTTGAACTTCTTACATCTTCAATTTTATCACTTCCAGAAGATTTTTCAAGCGGATAAGGTGGACCGTTTCTTACACCCCACTTTTGTCCCTTGATTCCGTGATGGGCTATAACGTTGTAACCAAGCCGTCCGCGAAGCTCCCAAAGAATATCCTCCACGGTTTTACGGGTCTTCGGCGCAAGCTTAATATACGCAGAATGTTCGTCGTACCAGTCAAATATCTCGCTTAAATCACCTTTCTGCCAACTGAATGACCACCAATCGCATATCATTTCAATAATATAATTGTACGGCATCTCCAGCAGAACCTCACCCTTATCGGGGTCGTCGCTGATGAGAACCCAGTGCTGCCAATGGTGGGGATTCCGGTGAATATGCAAAAGCCAAGCCCGCCTGAATGCTTCCGCAACCGCATAGGAGCGATTACCTCCGTAGAAATAAGCGTCATAAGCCGCATACTCGTCCGGATCCGATTTTGATGCGTCGTGCTTAATCTCAACGGTTTCCCAATCGGGAATATCCGCTCCGTCAAATAAATCCGGCAGATTGACCTGCAGCCAGATATACCCCTTACGGACATTGTCCCTATGGTTTTTCAAATAAGCGTCATATTCTTTACTCATCCGTTGCCTTCTTTTCAAAAATATCACGCTTGCTCAAGCCGAGCTTGCTTGAGAATGCGGTCAATCTCATATGACGTTTTTACTTTTTCGATTTTCTTTTTGACATCGTCATTATAGCAAAGTTGGGCGGCAATGTCAATTGCTTTCTTTTTCTCAACATCAAGAGTCATTTTCGGTCTCATGGTTTGTGTCCTTTCTTTCAAGATAACGTCGGATGTTATCGCAACGTCTTCGATTTTTGCAACGGATAACCGTGTCGGTTATCGTGCTTTCAAAACCGCCGCAATAAATTTTTTGCGGCTTTTCGACATCCGGCTCAAAATCCATACACTCCGAGCAGTAGTCTTTTACGTCAACGCGAATCATTTTGGACTCCTTTCCGAAACGGCTTTGGTCTTGTAACTGCTGACATATCTGGTTTCGTTGAAATTCCGTTTTTCGGTCAATGCCCGGCTGATCGCCAGATCAATACCGGAACGGGACTTCAGATGATAATAATATAAATCTTTGAACGGCGTATTCAGACGATCAATCCGTCCGGCAGACTGTTTCATGATTTTGTAGGAATAATTCTGCGAATAGAACACAATTGTGTCTGTGCTGATACAGTTCCATCCTTCCGCACCGGCATTGTATTGAACAAGGTATACCCAGCTCTCGTCGGTCGGAATCGGCTGATGCTTATGCCCGTTCCATTCCGCAACATCGACCTTATCTCCGTAACAGAGATTTTTCAGAATATCAAGTTCGTAGTCGAAGTTGTAAAATACAATCATCTTCGGGTGCTTTTCAAACAGCTCCAGCAGGATCGTTTGCCGTGCTTCGTCTTCGTTGACAATGCGGCGCCAGATATAACAAAGCTCGCTCGCCGTAGCAATAGGCTCGCATTTATACGGATTCCACCTTCTCCGGCTTACCTCCTTATACTTTGCAATGTCATATTGCACATAAATATCTTCGTGATGGGAAAGTGTTTCCCGCTTGAAATCCATATTCACAAGAATACTGTTTTTCAGCTTTATAAGCCGTCCTACCCCCAGATATCTGTCTACCTTGGGGTATTTTCCGTTCACCCATGTCATAACCATGTGCTCTTCCTTAAACGCGGTTCGATTCTTATAAAAGCCGTTTGCCACAAAGACGGGGATATAATCTTCCCATGTATCCCCGGGGGTTGCGGAAAGCAGAATCCATTCGTTTGCTTTGGCAATTTTCAGAAATGACTTTACCCATGCGCCGGATCCGACGACTCTCTGCTCGTCAAATATAAAGAAAGCGCCTTTGATGTTTTTGTATTTGCCGATATTATTCCATGAATCCACAATCACTTTGTTTTTATAAGCGTTGACCTCCGGATGAACGGAAAGAAGAAAGGGTGAAAGCTCGCCCTCCCATTCCAGAGTATCCCTTTTCCTTGCAGTTGTTATAATATAAAGATCCTTTATATCGGTATCGCTCATAGGCGCATACTCCTCCGTATTCAGTTCACCGCCGTTTCGCTTATAGTAATATGCCAATGCCGTTCTCGACTTTCCGCTGCCTACCCCGCCGCAGAGAATGCAACCGTTTTTCATTCGGTCAACAGCGTCGGCTTGATAATCCCGAAGAGATATACCGGCCATCAGAGTCCCCCGAATATCCGTCGCAGAATCCATACGTTCGAAAAGTACATCGGGGTAAACCAACAGTTTTCCTTATTGTTGTCCGCAACAGGCTCTGTCAGGGAGTTCCCGATTTTCACATATCCGGCGACTCCGAGAAGAGACAGCTGAATATAGCACATAAGGGCTACAATTTCATCAACGTCCTGCCCGACAGCCAGAATATAAATCTGATAATTCAGTCCGACCTTTTCCAGCTGCTTTCTTATCGAGTGAATGCCCGCAATCAGAGTCGCACCGGCTCCGCAGCAGGGATCATTGATTGAAATATATCCATCCCGTTCAACCTTCTGAGCCGCATCGTCCGTCGATACGCCCGCCATCAGCTCGCACACACTGTACGGCGTGAAAAACTGACCGTTATGCGGATCACCGAAGCCAAGAGACATAAAAATACTGCCCAGAAAATCCTGCTCCGGATTTTTCTCCAAAGCCATAACCGTCTGCGCAACCATCTCCGGAAATATCTCTTGCTCCTGTTTCTTGTATTTTCTGATGGTTTTAAGATATAATGTCTCACGCTCGTCCCGATGCCCCTTATCAAGAGGATTGGATAGCGAACAGGCAAACATAACAATAAAGTCGCGCCAGATATTCCATGCGCGATGATGGTCTGTCAACCGTCTGAAAGCGTCCGTAAAAGCCTTTTGCGGATCGGAACCCTTTTTTGTTTTTTTGTCTGCGGGCTTTTTCCGCAATTGTGTTTTTTTCTTCTCCTGTGACATATTTTTATCCTTTCTCAATACCTATACTTAGCCGCCAGATTCATCAGCTGCTCCACCTCGGACGGAAGCAATACGATATCGAACCAATCGTAATCTTCAAAATAATCGCCTGTATCGGTCCGTGTCGGAGACATCATAACCGATGTATATATAGCTTCTGGAAAACTGCTCGGATACTCCACGCTGATTTCCGCCGAAACCGCTTCGGGATATAAATCGCCAAGCCATTCCTTCGGAGCGATAAAGTACAACGTTGTTGTGCCGTATTCGTCATCTGTATATCGCTCCGTTCTTTCGTCAAATTCGACTTTATTGATGTCAAAATCAAATATAAATTCTTTCATGCTTACATTTTTCTCCTTTCGGTGATAAAAAGGCGGGCTGTTTCCTATAGCCTTCGGACATTAACGACCGGCAATAGCCGTCACCCGTTCTTTGCTTAGACCGATGCCTCCTCCGGTCCCTCGATTTCCGCATATTTCTCGGCAAACTCGTCCTCTTCGATTGTGACGTACATAGTCTTAAGGTACGCTTTAACGCCGCTCTTCCCATTAACCTCCCAGTTATACGGGCGTATTGTCAGATCGACATTACGGATTTCGGCAAAATCCAAAGCGCCGATGGATTCCTCATCCAGCGAAGTCTGAGATCTACGTGTAACCATAGTAACCTTGGGCGGAATATTTTCAAAGCTGACTGCCACCTGGATATAATGGCGCGGAGTCTCATCCTCGTCGCGGGCTGCCAGAACACGGACATTCCATCCGTCTTCTATCAGTTTCTGCGCCATATCGGGATCTTCGATAACCACACAGAAGTTGCGCGAGCCGGCGCGGTTGTATTTGAATTCCTCTCCCTTGAAATTGCGGAATATAATCCGCGCGTTTTCGATGACAATATTGTCTAATACTTTGTAAGCCATAATTAAAATTCTCCTTTCAGATTTTGTTTTTAATATTTGTTGTGGTCAAAATATAAATGACTGCCGCATTCATCTCACGTCAAACGGCGTAAATTCATCTTCATAAGGGTCTCCCGCTCCGAACCATGGTGGCGTATCCTCCGAAACATACGGTTCATCTGCCGCAAAGCGTTCGAAATCGCCGTAAGCGGACAGGGATTTAACGGCTTCGTCCACCATATTGTTGTAATATGTACGGTCGATATCTTCCTGCTTATTAAGCTGTATGACCATTTCGGATTCGAGCCAGCGGAATCCCTTGGAACCGGTTGCCGCGGCATAGCCCTTTTCCTTGGTGCCTTTGTTTTCGGTTTCACGAAGCAAAACGCCTCCTCCGCATCCGGGCTTTATCGGGCAGAACCGACCGACCTTTCCGATGAAGTGATAATTGTGTCCCTTGGCAATCTCGGCAGTAAGCTCTTCTACACGCGCATATTCGGTTGGCATCGGTTCATCCATGCGTTTACGGTCAGTGATCTGTTTCCACAGTTTGTCTCTTTCTTCTTCAAGAGCACTCACGTCCGGCAAATCCTCATTCATATCAAGACAGAGCGCCGACGTTACAGACTTCGTTTCACACATATCCCCAAACTCAATATTCTCCTTGCTAAAGAGAGTCTTGAAAACATACGGGACCTGAAACTGCGTTCCGGTAGCCGTCCAGTCGTAGGGATGTTTTTTATTCTCTTTGCAAATATCCTTTTCCGAGTCGACATATTCCTTCCCATACAGATCGCAGCACCTCTCGACAGTCGCATACCGGGCAATATAAACGGCGTCATTGACCAGACACATTCGGTCGTATGTGGCCTCATGCTCAAAGTTGTAGCCGTACAGCTTACCGTACTCGGTCACAAACCGTATAATTTCCGGGGTAGCGTCAGGAATCTTGATAGAGTCCGTCTTGATATGTGCAACCGTGAATCCCTTGTTCTGAACCGCATGCTTGAGATTCACCATGAACAAAGCGCCGCGCTTGGCGACGATATTATCTTTATTGCGGGTATCTCTGAATGGGTTTTCAAATCCCGCCGAGGTCAGACCGTAAACCGAGTTGACCGCGATTTTCAGAGCCTGAGCCAATTCTGCCGCCGCGTTCTCATCGGTCAGATACTTTGCAAGCGCTCCCCCCAGCATTTTTTTCGCCTTATCAAAATCCTTGTGTTTGATAGCGATACGGGCTTGGAGAATCTCGTTGAACCGCTTTGTATACTCCGGTCCGAACAGCTCCTCCGCCACAATGCTGCTCGGGTGCATGGACGCAATATCCAGCAGGGCGATGTTGCTATACATACCGGGTTCTGCATATACATATCCCCCCTCACCGACCTCCTCGCCTCTGTAAACGGATTTACCGCCTTCAAAGGTGTAGCCGGGGAAAATGGGGCGATGCTTTTTGTCAAATGCACAGAACTCGTCCGTATCCTCAATACCCATAACAAACGGTAAATCCGAATTCGGATCAAATATCTGGCTTTCATCGCCCATAAACCGATAGTTGAACTGATCCTGCGGTTTCCGGTTATTTCCGAATATAATTCTTGTAGTTAAAGAGTTGGTTGTATCGTTTACCGTCATGCCCGCCACATCCGCCAGGATCTGACGAGCCGTGAAGTCTGCTTTTCGGGAATGGAAGGTTGCCTCCGTCGCAATAACGTCATTATCGCAGTATTCGGCAACCTCGGTCCAGCGCTCCTCCGGCACAGGCTGATCCCACGGAAGCCCGAGCTCCTGATGATGAATACCCAGCTCAATCTCAAATTTCTTCAGAGATTGTTTTTTGCTGGAGAAGTCATACACGTCCGTATAAGACGCGTTATAAGCTTCACCGAAAAAGCAATTTGCACTTCCGTTTATAATACGGGTCGAAAGATTAAAAAGCTGTTCGTTTGTATACCCCATCAGCCGCGCATAAAGAATATGGTTGTCATACCGGCGGCAGTTGAAGCCCACAAGATTTGTCCGCATAACATTTTCCAGCTGTATCGGCGTCGGATTGATCATTCGGACTGCGGGCTTATGGTTTGTCTGCAATTCATGAATATAATCAGACCAGCTGTCAAAGTCCGAGGGCGAATAATCCTCTGCGCATTTCCAGTTCACAAGAAACAGATTCGGAAACACCTCTACGTCATAGAATACGAGCTTTGTGTCCTCGCTTTTTGCACCTGCGGGCCTATCGGCAGATTTGAACTGCATCTTGTTTACGAGCTTGATGCAATAATCCGCCTGATGCGTGCTGCTTGCGGCAAATGCCAGAACAGCATTACGCATGTCGGTCACATCATAGTTGAGATCGCTCGCATAAGCGTCCTCGAGAATTTTATAAATGAAGTCGATACTTGGCTTGGTAGCCGCATGGTACTCTTTATTCAGGTTGCGCTTGATTTGGGCTCTGAGTCCTTTCTCGCTCTTCACTCCTTCAAAATTTATCACTTGTTTTTCTCCTTTCAGCGGTAAACCCGAGTTGATTGTTGCAATCGGCAAGTCGTTGCATTTTGTCAGTTTCCGCCGTAAAGAGCTTTTTCCGGTGAACACCTTCACTTCAATATAATCGTCGTAGATCCTGCTGAGCTTGGTAACATCGCCTGTAAAAATATAATGCAGATGAATACCTTGTCCGCTTTTACTGAGCTCCGCATAAGTCGGCGGCCATTTACTTGCCTCCCTGAGATTCAGCTCAAACGACTTGTTGCCGTCCTTATCCTGAATATCAAAGTCAATAACAATATGGTTTTCCGGAACTTTGACATAGTGCAGCCTCGATGTAGTCAAGTCGCTCAGCTTTGTGGAAACCTCGTCCCATTTGGCGGCGGGGGTTTCTTTTGTCGAAGCATACTGGGCGGGGCAATCTGCACATTCGCAGTCAAATACCGATTTCTGTTTCAGAAACTCAATCAGTTTGTTTTCGGGCTCTTCTTTTACCGGCAAAGCCTGCCCTTCAAACTTTTCCGTTCTGAAACCGGTATAATAACTGCGGACACGGGTCCCGTCGTCGAGATTGAACCTCTCCTTATAATCCCGGAAATAGTTTTTAAGCTCTTCCTTAAAAATTCTCTGTGAGAACGGGAAGGTAACTTTTGCCTCGTCGCAATAGGTTTTATACATCTCCCACGAGGCTTTGAGAGTTGTCCCGTCTTCTTTCTTAAAGACGTGGTAAGAATCAACAATGAAGTTGTAGAAATCATTAGACGCGCCGAGCATCGTGACGGGAATATAATTGTCATACCGACCGGGGTTCTCCAGATAAACCTCCTGGCAGTGATACGCAATGGCACCCAGCTCGAATTCAATCTGTTTTGTCACCGCCTTGTACTCCTTTGGGCTCAGCACATTGCCGGAGGGGGATACATCGATAAGTCGTCTGATAAGGCCCGACTTCGCGTCCGTAATCTTCACCGGCTTGTTTGTGCCCATGAACAGAAAGCATATAAAACGGCTTGCGTATGCCGATTTGAACTTTTCGTTTACCGTCATAAGCTCATGAGAAACAAGACTGTTCAGGCGGGTATTATCTTCAATTCGCGACAGATCCCCATCATGCTGAATTGCAACAAGGGGGTTTGTCTTGAATGCCTCCAGCGCAAAAGAGTTGCTTGAAGAACCCAATGCTTTGGCGTCGAAAACCGAGTAATATCCATCAAAAAGCTGTTGCACGATATTGAGTACCGTCGATTTACCCGTGCCTGCCGCGCCGTACAGAACCATAAATTTCTGCAATTTCTTGGACTCGCCGCATACGATGGAACCAATAGCCCACTCAATCTTTGTCCGTTCTTCTTCGGAATATAAAGTGGACATAAGCCTGTCATAAGCGCTGATAGTCCCTTGCTCCAGCGGATAATTCAGCCTTTTGCTTGCATAGTCTTTTTTGTTTGTCGGAATATTGGAGAATATCAGCTTCTCGTCAAGCATATGAAATGAATCCCTCATCTGCTTCTGGCAGTATTTGTGCCATGAATCGATCATTCCGGATTCCGAGTCCCACATATGCAGCACCTTAATGCTTGCGTCAAAATGCGTGCGGTTTTCTTCCGCATACCTGTCGAGTTCTCTGTCGATAAGCTGGAGCGCGTCCTGCTCATCCGTAGACCACAGACCGCGGTCTTCCAGCCAAATAGCATAGAAATCGCCGCCTCTGATCATCAGATCGGAGCTCTTCTTAATGATAAACTTCGGATAGATTTCTATTACGCCACGCTTTGTGCTACGGGTTGAAATCATTAAAAAGTCAATCATCGAGATCTATTAAACTCCTTCCGTGCTTTTAAGCTCCTTGATTTCGGCGTTGAGACTTTTGATTTTCCTTTGCATCCTGCAGATCTCCATACGCTGAATAACCATACATGAGGTTACGGCAGTCGCAAATATCACGGTGCTGCGATTAAAAGATTTCTGTCGTTTAAGTGCTTTACCAAATGCACTCATAGCAGCCTCGGAACAACGGAGACTGCCAAAAATATAACGGATCATTTCGTCCATTTTGTTTTCTCCTTTCGTTTGATAACATCTTTTACAGGATGCTGTCCAGATACCAGTTCATCTGCCACCAAATTTCGACATATCTCATATCGTATTTGCAGCAGTCAACAGTAAATAAACCGCCTTCGCCATTTCGTTTGTATTTGTGGTCCATAAATCGAAATATCACGTCGTCCGTATACGTTTCGTCAAACCGGACGTCGTTCATGGATTCCAATCCGAGACTGACAATCATGTTCCAAAACCATTGTCCCATTCGATTGCCGATATCGGGATCGGCCATAATATGTTCCTCGCAACGAAAAGCCAGTGCAATAAGCATTTCCAACACACTGCAGGGGCGATCATCCAGATAACAGGCAATCATCGGACTCTCGTATTCTTTTTCGTAACCAAAACGATACCTGAGGTCTATTCCGTCTTCAGCTCTGTTTTCGTCCATCGGCAACGTATACTGAAAATCAATATTGTGCAAGTGACGGAGAAGTTTCTGATAGGATAACCCCCGGTTATATCGTTTATCGCATACGAGCTGGCACATCCATCTGAAATATTCATTGTTCAGCTCTGATTTGGTCATTTAATCTCTCCCGTCAATAAACCGAGTCGTCTGTTACATCGGAAAAGGCGCGGTTATCTTTGCATATCTCGTAATCGCACCTCAGAATATCATTCCGGACAAAAACCGAATCGTCTTCATATTCTCCGAAATGTTCGGCAAAATCCTCGCCCACGGTGCCGGCAATATCCTCAATAACCTCGTCCTCCTCATCCGCAAGAACCTCATCGCCGTCATAATAGACAAGGCAGATCTGCGTATAGCCGTCGGACGCTCCGAATTCATCAGGAGTAATAACGTAAGGTTTATCCGGCATTGTTTTTTTCTTCTCCTCGGTATTTTTCTTGCTGTGCTGTGCATAGTCCACATATCCTTCCTCCCGTAGCTTAGCGGCATAATTGACAAGCTCGGGCTTCAGCCTGGCAATATCGGCTTTGGACTGACTTTCTTTTTGCGCGTCATCGGGGGCGGTATCGATGCCGACAGACTCCCGCCTGGCAAAAACAGCTTTCACAGAGTCAATTTCTTCCTGAGCGATTTGTTCGTATCTCCTTTTGAGAAGCAGCCATGTTGCGGCGGAACCGACAGTGGCTCCGGCTAAAAACATAGCGAAATTGGTTTTACTCATCGTCTTCATAATCCTCCTTATCGTTTTTAATCGTTACAACAGTAACGGCGAGTCCTCCGAACAGCAGTGCCGCGCTCAGAAGAATCCCGCCTGTAATATGTCTTTTACGCCTGCTGTCCAGCATAGAGTCAATGGCTGAAATAAAGTTGTCCAAAATATCCATGCTTACCCCCTTCCACCGGAAAGAACGGCAATTCCTCCGACAAGACAAAGTCCCGCCATGGTGGAAAGAATGTATGAAAATATAGTTTTCATTTTGTGTTCTCCTTTCAAATATCACTGAAATGTTTTGTTACATCTTTTCCCAGATGTTGCCCTCGACATTGAAATCGAGAAGCAATGCCTGCTCGTGATGACCTTCCACCGTTTCTCGCTCGACTTCAACAATGCGGAAATTCACATATCCGTCCGGACCGTTCTTTGTCCATCCGACAATCTGACCGGCAGAAGTACGCGGCAGATCAAGATCGTCCAGCACTTCATTCAGGAAAAGATGTCCGCGCGTCTGAAGTTTGTCGTTGGCAAACGCCTGCTGAGCTTTGAGAAACATAAGATTATAGTCCATTGTGTTTTCGTAGCAACGGCTTCGATTGTCAAAATATACAGCATAGTCGCTCTGAAGATTCGGATCGGCAACCATTACCGTTTTTTTGACTTTCTTTTCTTTCCCCGTCTCGGTGTCGATTTCAACCTCTTCAAATTTCTTTGCCTTGATTCCGTATTTAAGCTCTGTATCGACCTGTTCGCCAAAACGCTCAACAACACGACCGCGGTACTCCTTGAAGCTTTTATCTATAGCAGCGTAAGCGGCGCCCAAAGCAATATTGCGCTTGCGCAGAATGTTGTTGGATGCCAGAATACTTGCAATCGACAACGAGCCGAGAATGACAGCAGGGGCATACAGCTTAGCCAGCTTAACGCCGGTCTGAACATAAACCATTACCGTATCTTTTTTACCGTCTTCAACTGCGTATGCATGCCCATTGATGGCGCCGGCGTCCATACCGCCGTGGATCGTGTCGAGCGTTTCCTTGCTCTCATCAAGAATTTCTCCGATTTTGGTGGTTGCTTTGCAGGCAATAACCGCGCTCGCAACAGCGCCCACAACACCGGCTATAACAAAAATCTCCGGGCTGTGTTTTCTGAATTTCATAACGGTTTTGGACGTAAAACCGCTTATGCTCTTCATGAATTTGTTGTTTTTCATAATTTGTTTTTCTCCTTTTTATTTTTTAGAATTGATTTCCGCACCGCAGGCGGCATAGCCGGCTAAATCGACATAACTGTCGTCCGTAGCCGAGCCCGTCCTGATTCGTGCGATTTTAAGAAGTGCCATCATCATGGCAACGTCATTTGCCGTAAATTCGACGCCTTTATAAACGCTCCAGAAGCTTGCGATAGAGGCAAAATTATCTTCCGGAGAACCGTATTCATTTTCCCGCCGCCCGCATACACAGACTTTCGCTTTATCAAGTGTTTCTGCCCTGTCCATTATTTTCCTCCTTTTAATTCAGCGGAATAGCACGGGGCAGCTTCAGAATATAACCGTCTCGGACTCTTGTCGCCGTAGCACCCCCGATGTTTGACCATCCGTAGCGGTTCATCGTGAAATTGTCATTCGGAACACGGGCAAGATCATATAAATCGGACACACTGACCGTTCCGTACTGACTGATAATATCATTCATTGCGTCCAGCACGGCTTCTGCGTCACCGCGCGTACCGAACAGAATATCATCATAATCGGGAACGCTTTGTCGATTGCTCACAGAACCCGCCCGAAACCGATCCGTGTCCCGTTCATAATAGTTCCGATATGAAATCTTGGATGCCGGATCATTCTTTCGGCGCCGACCGGAGTCCCCGTAAAGAATCATATCAATGCCGGTGGTGACAATGTCGGAAACCGCCTTTTTTATATTCGGTATAATAACCTCCATCAAAATATAAGTCTTGACATTGCCTGCGTCTTCGGAAATAAACGCGTCTGCGAATCTCTTTATTTCGCCTTTTTTTCTGGTTTTTGCAGATCCGGTAATGACAGCTTCCACCTTCTTTTCCGACTGCTGCTCTTTACGTACCTTGTCGGAATTGGATTTGTAATTTTCCACTGCAGCTCTCCTTTCTTATGCCGGAATAAGCTTTCCGGGCAGAGTGATTTTGGTATTCGGCATCAGTCCGTTTTCTTTTTTGAAGCGATAGGTAAGATTGCATTTCGCTTTCTTTTCCGACGGGGCAACAGTTGTTGCCTTCCATTGATGCAAAATAACGTCGTCAAACCGCAAAACAGGACCGTCATAGTAATACTGTTGCATAGTCATTCTCCTTTCAAATATAAATAAAAAAGGGAAAGCACCTTGTTACAGGCACTCTCCCTTATCCGAACTTCTCAAATTCGCATTTTCAGTCGTCTTCAGCGATAACATCGTATTCGTCTACGATAATGGTTTGCTCCTTAGCAGCTATCTTCTTCTGCTTGATCTGGGCTTTGATATTCGCGATGACCGGCTTTGCTACGTACTTGTAGACCACTAAGCCTGCAACCACGCTCAAGCCGACACCCACTGCAATCTTAACACCCTTGCTCATACCAGTGTTTTCGATAACCTCTTCGGTAGTCTCCATGACCTCGTTGTTCATAATTTCGTTGTTGTTCATTGTAAAATCTCCTTTTTAATATGTGAAATTGTGGAATGTTCTTCCATTAAATGGGTTGTATTTTTCGCGCGGTAAAATTACTGATAATCATAAACCGGCGCGACCAGATAGTCAATCACCAGACAAGGCGTTCCGTTTGCGTCCAGCTGGGACGAAAATGCAAGGTC
The DNA here is from genome assembly GCA_963615025.1 of Firmicutes bacterium CAG:95. Lineage (GTDB taxonomy): Bacteria > Bacteroidota > Bacteroidia > Bacteroidales > Paludibacteraceae > Colicola. The sequence goes on from CAVEFV010000155.1 coordinate 48,645, forward strand.
AATATAGCCCTTATCGATATTCCATCCGAGCATATCGCCCATTTTGGTGCCGTCCAGCCCGAGTTCATAATAAAATTCGTTCAGCGTAACGTACATCTCATCGCGCATCTGTCGGTTAAGATCGTTCATAACCCTGACAATTTTATCCCTGTCGGACTTGAAATATCTTCCCGACAGAACATCGTAGCATATGGTATTACCGCCTTTCTCCGTGAGAATAACTTCACGTACAGGATTTCTGACCATTTTCTCTTTGGACACGGAATCGCGGATTGCCTGTTCTTTTTTCTCGCCGATGCTTTCAACCACCTTTTCACGATACTCCCTCAAAGTAGATTCGGACAGGGTATAGGCGGTTGCCAAAGCCGCATTCCGACGCAGGTTTGTCGAGCTTGCCCCAATCAGGCATAAGATCGAGATTGAACCGATTGCCGCAGCCGGAATATAACAAGGCCATGCGGTCTTGATAATTTCCTTTGGCTCAAGCCTGTCAGTATCAAGCTCGTCCTTTCTCTTTTCGAGAAGAATCAGAGCCTTAGGGGTTGCTTGTACCGCCAAGACCGTGGTGGTAATCATACCGGCAATTCCGATACCGGTAAGGATCTCCGGACTATGTTTTTTCATTGCCGTCCGTACACTCTTGGCAATGTTTGATAAACTATGTTTAGGCATGGTGTTCTCCTTTCAATAATATCAGTATTTACTCTTGTAACGGCTCTGGTATGATTTTCCGCAGGAGTAAAGCTTGTCTGTTATCCTATCGGCAATAATGCCTATAGCCGTATTTCTCAGATACTTATATTTCAGAATCTTACTGAACATAAATATAATTCCGCCTATAAAACCGCAGACCGTTCCGACGCCTAAAATAACTGCTTTTTCAATTTTCAGCATTTCATTTTTTCTCCTTTCATGTTTTCAAATAAATAATAAAAATAATTCTTCTGCTGTTTCGACTGCGGACTGAAATATAAAACTACGGGACTCATCCTCACCGTAGCAAGCGTACACCGCCATATCGAACATAAAATTCTCAATGACATTGACCGGATCGTCAAAAGGGTGATCCATAATTCGATCGCAGATTTCATACGCAGCCCATTGCTGATAGGATCTTTTTTTGAACTCGCACTTGTTCCATGAAAAAGACGGGCTGAAAAAATACCTGTCGGCATATTCCCGAATTATTGTCACAGCCGTATCAGCGTCATACATACCGCACATCTCCAAAGCAAAGAGAAAGAGTCCTTGTCAGGACTCCTCCTCATCGTCTTCATTTTCGTCTTCTTCGTTAAGTGCGGCAAGCTTTGCATCAACGCATTCATTGATTTTTTCATCCATTTTTCTGTCGTTTACCCAATCGGCAAGCAATGTCATTGCTGCACCTCCTGCGGCAGCGACAAGACCAAGGATTTTAATCAGTTTACCATTGTTTTTCATAAAGCGAAACCTCCTTTTCGTTTTCATAAAGTAAGATGTATTTTTTGCGGACTTACAGATCTTCCATCCACTCCGCCGTCGGCATAAAAACCATATCAATGACATATACCTCCGTGCCATTCTCCAGAGTGGTACGATAGTGATTGAAGTCAATCCAGTAAATATCACCATTACAGCTCGACCAACCAACTGCATCGCCGAGGTCGATTTTTTCAAGACCGAGAAAATCGTAAAACTCGTTTAGCGAAATTGCGCCGTTAAACATAAAATTGCGATTAAGATGATATTCGGCTTCTATCACTTTGGCTACCGTGGTCTCAAAATATCTTTGAGAAAAGCTGTCGTAGAACGTCCGAAGACTTTCCGGCTCCATACCCTCACCGAAGTCCAGTGTGGACGAATACCATCCACCCGGAGCGGAAATTGTTATATCTTTACACTTTTCCTTTACAATAGAGTCGACAATTGCATTGTGGGCTTCCTCGCCATACAGCTCTTTCAGCTTGTCCTTATATTCCTTATAAGAATTCTGGACAAGTGCATAAGCACTGGTGAGAGCCGCCCGCTGACGCCCGTTCAAAGCATTTGCGCCCATAATGCAGGCAATTGTCGATACACCGAACACTGCCGCCGGAATATAACATTTCCATGCTGACATGAATGCCTCTTTCTTTGTGTAGGCATAAGGGTCTCCGTCATGATTCTTTCTACTGCCAGAATGAATCAACATGACGGCTTTGGGAGTTGCTTTGACTGCTGCAATGGCAGTGACCACAACTCCTGCAGATGCTGCACAAGACAGAGCGACAGGAGAATATTTCCTGGCATATAGCCTCGCCTTATACAGCATTTTTTGAATTGTTTGATTTTTGCTCATAATTTTTCTCCTTTCATGTTTTACTTCATTGCTTGCAATAAATCCAAAATGTTTGCCGCCATGTCACAGGCGGAACAAAACATAATGCGTGTTTTGGGATTTACCTTTGAATAGGCGGACATTTTTTTCATAAACTCCCGTGTCAATTCACTGAATTCATCCATAGATCCGCTTGTGCGTGGGTAAATCCGTTCGGCGATAAATTCTTTGAGCTCGTCGACAGCCCACTGTGAGTAACTCGTTTTTTTGTAATCCTCCGTCCATTTATTGAATAGTGGCGGCAGCCATGCATCCATTTGATACATGTCATACAAGAGTAATTCAAATTGGTCGAGACTCATGGTTCTCTCCTTTCATGCAAAATAAAAAGTAAAAGAGACTGCACCCACAAAAGCGGGGGCTCTATAAACTGAGCTAACCCGTCTCCCATAATAATACTTGTAATTTTCGCGCGGCAAAAAGAAAGAGCCGTTGTCAGCGGCTCCTCCTCTTATAAACCAACGCTTTTGAGAATTTTCATCAGCTCATCTTTGTTAAGGTCAGCGTCTACATCCAGTCGAATATGCGTCTTTCCGTCTGCGACCGTGACATTGACCTCATTCAAATTCAGTTTTACATCATAACCGAATTTCTTTCGGATTGCCCCGCTCGCCAATTTCGAGATAATACCCGTGGTGAATTTAGACCCAATTTTCATTTCATCCATGCTCCTTTTTACTCCTTTCAATTTGCATAGGTTTTCATAATAGGGTTTGTATTTTTGGCGAAAAAGAAAGAGCCGTTGTAATCGGCTCAACCCTCTAACAGATCCGGTTTTCTTTTGCAAAGAACAGCGGAATCGCGATAAATGCAAGAACTACCAATGCCGTTCCATCGCCGTCGATAAGCACGGGTACATACCCCGCCATCAGCAATAGTATTGCATACAGCTTGTTCTTTAATGTTTTCATAATCCGTATCTCCTTTCAAAAATTACAGGTCTTTCATAAAGGGAGATGCGTTTTGAGCGGACCTATATATCCCGCCTGTCAAAGACTGTTTCCCACCGTTCCTTCGGAATAGGTTTCATCTTGAGCGCCCACATGATCTGCCGAACCGTCACAGTTGGGTAAAGCCCATCTACACAAATCCCCGCGCGTCTTTCGAAATATTCTTTGAACCCGGGGTGCAAATATAAAGCGTCCGTAATCCACGGATCAACTTCGCTCCACCATGTGCTTTTTGTTCCGGCGTCAAATCTTTGCTGAATAACAGCCAATCCTTTTTCTTCAATTCTGTATAGGGTACAACTGTCATACACCGGATGATTGCAAATATAACGTTCGCCGTACAGCGACAGGTAAATGGTCGGTTTACCGAAATGATACCGCATATTGATTCTCCGAAAAGAAAAAGAGTCCTCGTCAGGACTCTTTCCCATTTTGTCAATAATCTTAGTTAATCGTCGCAGACCTCTTCCTTGGTCGGATATAAAGCGTCGTAATCTTCGTCTTTCTCGAAACCATAATGCTCCAGATCTACGGAGTGACCGCAGTGAGGACAGACAAGTGTGTCTTCCCATTCGTCCTCAAATTCCATGAGTTCTCCGCACTCACTGCAAATATACCGTCCCGTAAGCAGAGCTTCTATCTGCGCGTTGTTTAATAAGTTCATTGCAAATTACCTCCTTGATAATATGTGGCTGTATTTATTATAATCGCCATCAGTATTTTAATCAAGAGATAAAAAGCACTTTTACATCTCTCATAATAGCCGTTGTAAATTACGTGAAGGGCAAAAACGAAGAGACCATGTTTTATACACGCTCTCCTCGTCTTCGGAACCGGTTTAATTCTTTGTCGGTTTGAATCGACTGAATAAACCTCTGAATGTCTGGGAAGTGAATGTCCCGTCCGTTTCGAATTTGAAACCTCGTCTCATCCAGATGCCGTAGAATATCAACGGCAATATCAGTTCGGCAGCGGCAATACCTACTCTGAAATATCGATCTTTGACTGTCTCAGCCAGTTGAGCAGCCTTGAAGTTCTGATCGGTTTCCTGATTTCCGATCTTCTCCAGATGCTCGTCGGCATTCTTGTCCTCCTCGAGCTTCAGCTTGTACAGCTTTGTCAGACTGTCTATAGCCGAAGAATGTTCTTGGCCTCCGGGTTCAAGAGCTTTCAAATATTCAATTTCGGCTCTGATCTCCTCTTCCAACAATCTTCTGTTTTCTTCACCCATATTTGTTTTCTCCTTTCGTTATAATAGGGTTCCATAAAAGGAAGTGTTATTTTTGCGGGAGGAAGTTTTCTTGCTTCACTTCCAGCAAGACTGTTTTCCTCGATGCAAGGTTGCCGACGCTCTCTTTGATTTCGAGAAAAAGATAAGGCCCGTCGGGATCGGACTTGTCTATCCGCAAAACGCCGACAGCCTTTCTTCTTCGAAATATAAAAGACAGTGTGACACCGATTACAATACCAACCGCAAGCAGAACAAGTTCCATAGGCATCTCCTTTCAAATTGTTTTTCAAAAATTCTCCCACGGGAATTTTTCCGAATATCAATTTAACATGTTTTTCGGTTACCTCCATCCTGTTTTTAACCTAAATTAGAAAAAATAAAAGAAAGAGCCGTTGTCAGCGGCTCAATCTTTCATAAAGAGGTCTGCTATTTCTGCGAACCCTCGTAGACGATCTTTTTTCTCAGATCCGACCATGAAATATAACGGTCCTTCCGACAGACGGGGCAATAAAATTTATTTACCTTGCCACCGATGTCCGTAAGCTCGCTGCTGTCGGCTTCAAGTCTGCTCTGACAATTCGGGCAGTTGAAGCGATAGACTTTCTTCACCGCAATATCTACAATTTTCATCATTGTCTCTCCTTACTCAGCAGCCAGAAAAAGCGTCTGTACAAGTCGTAATATGTGTCTTTACAACAAGGGATTCCCGTTCTGGCTTTCAAATGATCGTATGAGATACCCTCCGTTATGGCTTTCAGAATATAACCGGCGAGGGACTCATCTGTTTCCTTGGCTACACGTTCTACCATTTCTATCCGTTTGGAATAGAACAGTCTCTCGTCGACGTGCATACTGATCGGGTCACGGAGTTCATTTGTTTTGCACGGCGGCACCGGATTGATTGCGGCGCTCGGAAAGTAAATCAGTGAATTGTACAGATGTTTCCATCGCGGGTATTGTAGGCAGAAATGCTTCAGCTCGTAATACCTGTGCCTCTCGATCCAGTATTGATTTTTCTCGGACAGCTCCGGGCGGATGGTTGTGCTCATACTCGCTCCCCCCTCCAGACATAACCTGTTTCCTGATACAGAAGCTTTGGAGAAATATAAAAGTTGATCCGACCGTACTTCGAATTCATTTTCTCAAGCTCCGTAACCAGTTTTCCGTTTCTTGTGGCTTTACCTATCGGCAGCCAGCCGGACACAATGCCGGCTCTGACCCAGGATGAGTCCTTGCCATACACCCTTGCGGCGACGGCTACAGGCACAGATCCCGATGCAAATGTTATTTCGTTCATTGGCGTTTGCCTCCTTTCAACCACTATTTTAGGTTAAGAACGGCTTCTTGTAAAAACAACCTCGGTGGAAATAACTTTCCAGCGGAACATCGTCATCTCGCAGGGATAGTCCTCAAAGCCAAGAGTTTCGCCGGTGATAAGCCCCTCAATAACGCCAATGATAATATCAGCTTCGTATTGCTTATACGGAAATATAAAATCGGGTAATGCTCTGTGTATCGAATGGCACTTTGTGCATCGCAGTCTGCGGAGCAGTACATTCTTTTTGCGGCCGTATTTCGTCCGGACAAGTCTTTTCACGCTATCGTAGTATTTAAGTGTACCTTTGCATTTGGGGCAGATTGATTCGTTGTCACTAATCATAGGATCTCTCTTTTCTGATAAAAAATTTTTGTGTAGGAGTTGACAAATCCTACATTATGATATATGATTATTGATAGCAAATCAATAGGGGGTGATAAACAATGCTCATAAAATGCCCCGAATGCGACTTACAGGTCAGTGATAAGGCTTCGACTTGTCCTCATTGCGGCTATCCTTTGCAGGCAAATATAAAACCCCGCAAACCTCGGAACAAGAATAACAAACGAAGACGGTTGCCAAATGGCTTCGGACAGATAAGTGAAATCAAAAACCGAAATCTTCGTAATCCGTTTCGTGCAATGGTAAGCGTCGGGAAAGATATAAACGGCAGACCTATCTGCAAACCGTTGAAACCGGAATCATACTTTCCGACTTATAATGACGCATATGCAGCTCTTGTGGAATATAACAAGAACCCTTATGATCTGGGGGCATCTATTACCGTTAAAGAACTTTATGAAAAATGGTTTGTTGAATATGAGAAGAGAGTTAAAACCGGCGGTCCCATGACATACGCTTGGCAGTATTGCTCGGCTGTATACGATATGAGAGTAAAAGACATTCGTGCCCGTCACATCAAAGGGTGCATCGACGAAGGAACCGTAACAGTTAAAGGACGAACACAAACTCCGAACGCCCTTATGAAAAAACAAATCAAATCGTTGTTTAATATCATGCTGGACTACGCTCTCGAATATGAGATCGTTGACAGAAACTACTCCCGCACATTCAGTCTCAGCGATGAAACGGTCAAAGAGCTTGATATAGTTAAAAATGAGCACATTCCGTTTACAGACGAGGAAATGGACTTGCTTTGGGCTCATGCCGACGATAAAATGCTGGTAGATATCATTCTTATACAGTGTTACTCGGGTTGGCGTCCGAGAGAGCTCAGTTTAATCGAGTTACAAAATACAGATCTTGAGAACTGGACCTTCAAAGGTGGTATGAAAACCGATGCCGGTACAGACAGAGTTGTTCCGATACACTCTAAAATTCGTTATTTGGTTGAACGAAAATATAAAGAGGCACAGAAGCTCGGCAGCTTGTATCTTTTCAACTATTACAACCCAAAATCCAAAAACAAAACAACCGCACTGACATATGCCCGATATCAAACAGGTTTTGATATGATTAAAACCGAGCTAAATCTCAATCCGGAGCACCGTCCGCATGACGGACGTAAACATTTTATTACAATGGCTAAAAAATACGGCGTTGACGAATATGCCATCAAATATATGGTAGGCCACCAAATCTCGGATGTCACCGAAAAGGTCTATACACAGAGAGAATTTGCGTGGCTGAAAGAGGAAATCGAAAAAATAAAATAGCTTGTATAAAAAGAAAAGCCTCCTTGAAGCGGGAGCACCTTTTAAGAAGCTCGCCGCAACAAGAAGGCAAAATGCAAGTGTAGGAATTCACTGTGTATAAGTAGTGTAGAAATAATGCACGAGTTACCTACATTTCTCGGCATTCATCCACTTTTAACCACCCTAAAAACAGTGCAAATACAGGGTTTTAGAGGCGCTTCGTCGCAAGAAACTTTTCTTTGTAAAAACAAAATATCCCGCATTCACGGGCATTCTTAACCCAAAATGTAGGAATAATGCAGAAGTAACCTACATCTGGTCACCCTGTTTTACTGTTAATTTAGCCGTAAACCACGTTCGTGGAGATGGTAAGACCATCATCCGACAGTGTCTTCGTTTCCGTTGCTATGACCGTTCCTTCGGAGTCCGTGAGAACCGATGTGATTGTCTTCATATCGTCCGAAAAAGTCTTCACAAGCTGGTTCCC